>CALDCK010000091.1 GCA_937937315.1 uncultured bacterium | reverse complement strand
GGCGGCCTCGGCGAACTGCCCGGCGCGCTCGTGGTTCGCGGCGGCGCGCAGCCGGTCGTTGGCACTGCGGAACATCTCGGCGGCCTGGGCCGGGTCGCCGGCCCGCTCGTAGCAGTCTCCGGCCTCCGCGTAGCGCTCGAGCATGCGGTAGAGGTCGCCCGCCTCGGCGAGCTCGCCGGCGCGCTCGTACTGCTCGGCGGCCTGGGCATCCTCCCCCCGATCCCGGTGGCACTCGGCCAGGATCCGGGCCGCCTCCTGGGTGCGGCCCAGCTTCTCCAGCACCCGCGCTGCCCGCTCCGGCTGCTTCGCCTTGACGAAGAGATCGACCGCCCGCTCGCCCTCGCCCCGCTTCAAGGCGATCTCACCCGCCGGCACGAAGAGCTCTCCCTTCATCAGGATCGCCTCGGCGCGCTCGAGCTCGCCAGCCATCTCGTAGAAGCCACCCGTCGCGCGGTAGAGATTCTGGAGGTCGGCCTCCTTCTCGGGATTCTGACCCGCTCCCAGCGAGCCCATGTCGACGATCTCCCGCTCCAGGCAGCGCGCGGCCTTCAGCCACTGCTCGCAGCGCCCATAGGCCTTCGCGGCGTCCCGGGGGAACTCCGCCTTCTCGAAGCACTCGGCCGCGCGCCGGTGATCGCCGGCCCTCTCGAAGCTCTCGGCCGCGAGACTGAAGCTGCCGATGTGCGCGTAGGCCTCGGCGGCGCGGCCGTGCTCGTTCTGCTGGGCGTAGATCGACGCCGCGGAGTCGTGGCTGCCGGCCTTGGCGTAGAGATCCGCAGACTCGAGGAAGCGATTCTGGTCGTGACGGATCTCGGCGGCGCGCAGCAGCTCTCCGGCATCCACGAAGTAGCCCGCCGCCTCTTCGAGCAGCCCCACCGCGAAGCACAGCTCGGCGGCCTCGATGGGAACGCCCTTCTTCGCGATCGCCGCCGCCTGCTTCTTCGTCTTGCGCAGGGCCTTGCCGTCCACTTCGGGCTCGCTGAAGCGATCGTCGCCCTCTTCGACCTCGCCCTCCCGGGCGCGGCCTGGCAGCAGACTCGCGATCAGGACGACGAGACCCACGGGCGCGAGCACGAGGCGCAGGGGGGAGTCGCTCAGGACGGTCAGGATCCGCTCCGGGAGGCCCCGGGGCAGATCCCCCGGAACGAGCCCGATCGTGGTGGCGAGGGCGCCCTCGACGCCCGGACGCACCCGCTCCGTCGCGGCCTCGGGCCCGTAGTGGAGCAGGAGGCCCAGGCCACCCACCAGCACCATCAGGCCGGCCGCGGTGGTGACCAGCTTTCGAACCAGGCCGCGCACCGCGTGATCCTCCCGCCCCCTCCCCGGGGCCGAGCCCTGCGTATCGGCGACCCGCCCCCTCGCGTTGAGAGCGAGCCCCAGGGCCTAGAGGAGCTCCGGCTGATCCCGCGCTGCGGGGCCCAGGGGGATGCCGAAGTACTCGCGGGCCCGGCGCGTCGCCACCCGCCCCCGCGGAGTGCGGGACAGGAAGCCCTCGTGGATGAGGAAGGGCTCGACCACGTCCTCCAGGGTTCCCTTGTCCTCACCGAGTGCCGCCGCGAGCGTCTCCAGCCCCACCGGCCCGCCGTCGAACTTCTCCAGGATCGCCAGCAGGAGACCGCGATCGAAGCGATCGAAGCCGCCCTCGTCGACGTCGAGGCGCTCGAGGGCGAATCGGGCCGTCTCCCGGGTCACCCGGGCACCTGCACCGCCCTCGACCTCGGCGAAGTCCCGCACCCGACGCAACAGCCGGTTCGCGATCCGGGGCGTGCCCCGGGAGCGACGGGCGATCTCTGCCACGGCCTCCTGCGCGACACCCACCCCCAGGACCCGCGCCGACCTCTCCACGATGCGTTCCAGATCCGCCGGGGGGTAGTACTCGAGGCGCGCCATCCAGCCAAAGCGATCCCGCAGCGGCGAGGTCAGCAGCCCGGCCCGGGTCGTCGCACCCACCAGGGTGAAGCGCGGCAGGTCCAGCCGCATCGACTGGGCACCGGGGCCCTGGCCGATGACGAGGTCGAGGTGGAAGTCCTCCATGGCCGGGTAGAGGATCTCCTCGACCGCTGCCGGCAGCCGGTGGATCTCGTCGATGAAGAGCACGTCCCCGGCCTCGAGATTCGACAGCAGCGCGGCCAGGTCGCCCGCCCGCTCGATCGCGGGACCACTGGTCGAGCGCAGCGGAACGCCCATCTCGTGGGCAACCACGCAGGCGAGGGAGGTCTTCCCCAGCCCCGGCGGTCCGTGAAAGAGCACGTGGTCGAGGGACTCCCCTCGCTCGCGGGCCGCCCGGACGAAGACCGAGAGGTTCTCGCGAACCCGGTCCTGCCCGATCATCTCGTCGAGGGTGCGCGGCCGCAGGGCCTCGTCCAAGCCCGTCTCGTCGTCGAAGGACCGAGCGGAGAGCGTGGCGCGGGACTCCGGCTCGTCGCTCATCGCCCGAGCCTCCGGAGAGCGGCGCGCACATAGGCCTCGACGGAAAGGTCCTCACCCAGCTCCTCCTCGGCGTCGCCCAGGATGCGTTCGGCCTGGGCCTTCGGGTAGCCGAGATTCTGGAGCGCCGAGAGGGCCTGCTGGCGGGCCTCGTCGCCGGGGCTCGGCGCCGAAGGCCCGGGGCCGGCGCCCGAGACGGCGGCCGCCAGCTCGTCCGCCCGATCGCTCAGCTCGACGAGGATGCGATCGGCCATCTTCGTCCCGACGCCGGGAACCGCGCGCAGGGAGGCTGCGTTGCCCGAGCGGATCGTCTCGAGGAGCGAGGCCGGGGTGATCCCCGAGAGCACGGTCTGGGCGAGCTTCGGGCCGACACGGCTCGCGCGCAGCAGCAGCTCGAAGGCGGTCCGCTCCTCGGCCGACGCGAAGCCGAAGAGCTGCAACGCCCCCTCCCGAGCGTGGGTATGAATGTGCAGGGAAACGGTCTTCCCCTCGTCCGGCAGCGCGGCGAAGGTCGACAGGGGCACGTGGATCTCGTAGCCGACGCCCCGCACGTCCACGACCACCCGCGTGGGCGCCCGCTCGCGAAGCACCCCTTCGAGCCATGCGATCACGGCGCGCGCCTCACGCGCACGACGGGCCCGCGACCGCGCCCCCGCGGCCGCACACGGCTGCGCACCCCGAGCTCTGCGATCACTCCGGCCTGGGCGTGACAGATCGCCGCCGCCAGGGCGTCAGCGGCGTCGGCGGCTGGAGTCGCACTCAGCTCGAGCCGACGGCGCACGACCCGCTGCACCTGAATCTTCGCCGCCCGCCCACTGCCCGTCACCGACTGCTTGATGCGCGTGGGGGCGTATTCGTGCACCGGGAGCCCCGCGGCGCCGAGAGCGGCCAGCGCGACGCCCCGCGCCTGGCCCAGGATCAGCGCGGACCGCGCGCTGCGAGACACGAAGACCTGCTCCACGCTCGCCACGTCCGGGTGATGCGCCTCGATCACCTCGCAAAGCGTGCGATAGAGGTCGCCGAGGCGTCCCGCGGGCGAGGCCTCGGCACGCGAGCGAACGGTGCCGTGGGCCACGTGCACGATCTGCCCGTCCACGCGGTCGACCACGCCAAAGCCGGTTACCTGGGAGCCGGGATCGATCCCCAGGATGCGGGCCGGCCCTTCGGACACGCCGCTCCGCACTCGCTGCCGAGTCCACTTCTCGATGGGTTGCCCCGATGCCTTCGGCGGTCCTGGAGGAGACCGCGGCTCGATGCGGCGGGGGCTGCCGCGGGCCAGAGTCTAGAGAAGCGCGGCCTAGCCCGCGATTCGCGCCATCTCGTCCTCGGAGATGTCGAAGTTTGCGTAGACGTTCTGCACGTCGTCGAGGTCCTCGAGGGCGTCGGCGATCCGCAACATCGTCTCCGCCGCCGAGCCCTCGAGCTTCACGGTCGTCGTCGGCTCGAAGGCGATCTCCGCCTGGACCGGCGTGTATCCCCGCTCGATCAGGGCCCCCTTCACGGACTCGAAATCCCCGGGGGCGGTCTGAACGTCCACGCTCTCGCCGGATTCGACCACGTCCTCGGCGCCGCTCTCGAGAGCGACCTCGAGGAGGGAGTCGAGGTCGAGTCCGTCGGACTCGAAGGTCAGGATCCCGCGCTTCTCGAAGAGATAGGACACGCACCCGCTCGCCCCGAGATTCCCGCCGAAGCGGGTCAGGACGTGCCGGACCTCGCCCACGGTCCGATTCTTGTTGTCGGTGAGCACCTCGACGTAGATCGCCGTACCGCCGGGCCCGTAGCCCTCGTAGACGACCTCCTCGTAGGACTCCCCCTCCGTGGCGCCGAGCCCTTTCTTGATGCCCCGCTCGATGTTCTCCTTGGGCATGTTGGACGACCGGGCCTTCTCGACCGCCAGTCGCAGGCGGGGATTGGCATCCACCTCACCACCGCCGAGCCGGGCCGCCGTGGCGATCTCCCGGATCAGCTTCGTGAAGATCTTGCCGCGCTTGGCGTCAGCGGCGCCCTTCTTCCGCTTGATCGTCGACCACTTCGAGTGACCAGACATACGCAACTCCCTGAAAACACGAGGGGTTTAGCACGTGCCCCGCGGGCTTCCAAGCGGGCCGGGAGGACGCTGCGCACTCCAGCGGCAAGTGCAACCTGCCGATAAGTCGGCCGAATCGGCTGTGGAGACGGGAGGCGCATGGCCAACATCGCGGTCGGAATCGATCTGGGTACGAGCAACTCCTGCGTGGCGGTCTCGCAGCGGCGGCGCGTGGACGTCCTGCCCAACGCCTTCGGGGAGAGCACGACCGCGAGCGTCGTGAACATCGGCGAGGACGGCGCCATCACGGTGGGGAACGCCGCGAAGGCGAACATCATCCACGACCCGATGAACACGATCTACTCCTCGAAGCGCCTGATCGGCCGGTACTTCTTCTCCGACGAGGTCAAGAAGGCCCAGGCGGTCTGCTCCTACGAGATCGTCGAAGGTGGGGGAAACAGCGTCCGGATCAAGGTCCGCGACGAGGTATTCAGCCTCCCCGAGATCGGCGCGATGATCCTGCGGGAGCTCAAATCCATCGCCGAGTCGCGCCTCGGGCAGCCCGCGGCGCGGGCCGTGCTCACCGTTCCCGCCTACTTCAACGACAATCAGCGACAGGCCACGAAGGACGCCGCACGGATCGCCGGGATGGAGGTCCTGCGCATCCTGAATGAGCCGACGGCTGCAGCCCTCGCCTACGGCTTCGGTCGCGGACTGAACCAACGCGTGGCGGTCTACGACCTCGGCGGGGGGACCTTCGACATCTCCGTCCTCGAGATCGGCGAGGACGTCTTCGAGGTGCTCGCGACCGCCGGCGACACCTTCCTCGGCGGCGACGACTTCGACGACCGGGTCATCGACCTCCTCGCGGACGAGTTCATGCAGCGGGAGGGGATCAACCTGCGCAACGACGCCTTCGCTCTCGAGAAGCTGAAGGTGGCGGCCGAGGACGCGAAGAAGGCCCTGTCCATCGAATCGGAGGTCGACATCCGCATTCCCGACGTCATCGTCGGGCCGGATGGAACCCCCCGGTCGATCGAACGAAAACTCGCCACTCCGGAGTTCGGGGCTCTGCTTACCGACCTTCTCCAGCGCTCCTTCAAGGTCTGCGACGAGGCCCTCCAGCAGGCTGGCGTCGTTGCGAGCGAGCTCGACGGGGTGATCCTGGTCGGCGGACCGACGCGGCTCCCCGTGATCCGCCAGGCGGTGCGCGAGTACTTCCAGCAGGAGCCTCTGGCCGACGTCGATCCCGACGAGGTCGTGGCCATGGGAGCCGCGATCCACGCCGAATCACTGATCAGCGAGGACACCGAGTCCTTCCTGCTCGACGTGACGCCCCTCTCCCTTCAGATCGGGGTCGCGGGTGGGCTCACGGAGCCGGTGATCGAGCGCAACACACCGGTGCCAATCGAGCAGACCCGGACCTTCACGACCTTCAAGGACCATCAGGAGTCCGTGGCGATCCGTGTCTACCAGGGCGAGTCGAGGGAGATCTCCGAGAACGAGCTGCTCGGCCAGTTCGAGTTCACCGGGTTCCAGACCGGACGCCGGGACGAGGTCGGGATCGACGTCACCTTCGCGATCGACACCGACGGCATCGTCTCCGTCACCGCGAAGGACCGCCGGACTGAACGGGAGGCCTCCACCCGCATCACCCTCTCCTCGGGCCTCTCGGACAGCGAGATGTCGCACATCCTCGAGCGCGGCGTGGCCGATCGGGTCGAGACATCTCGCGACGCCGCAACCTCGGCCGGGCCAGCCCCCACCGAGGTGCCCATCGCGGCCGCGCCGGCCGCGATGAACGCCGCCGCTCCCGCGCCCCCGGAAGAGGAGGAGCTCGACGACCTCCTCCCGGATCCGGACCTCGAGATGGTGCCCCTGTCCGACGAGGATCTCGATCTCGAGACCTCCGACGACGACGCGTCCTACTTCGAGCGGAAGGAGATGGACCTCGCGACCTCCGCTCCTCTCGATTCGCCCGACTTCGGAGCCAGCGAGGCCCCTCTCGACCCGCCCGACATCGGAGGAGCCAGCGAGGCCCCCGCCGACACGTCCCAGGCCGAGACGGCGATCGCCTACGAAGGGATGACGACAGCTCCCGACGAGAGCGCGCCCGCAGCGGCCGCGCCGCCCGAGGTCGCCGCCGCGAGTGATGACGCCGACATCGACCTCCTGCTCGACGAGGACATGATCGCCGGCGCGGAGCTCGACTTCGACGATCTCGAGTCCGTGGAGGATCTCACGAAGCTCCCGAGCGACGAGCCCGAGGAGCTCTTCGAGCTCGACGGGCGCGAGCTCTCGGACGAAGACGAGGAGATCTGAGCGTGTCGGGGATGGAGCCCACCGAGATCAAGGCCCTGGCGCGGATCATCGGCGAAATCGACTACTACCAGCTCCTCCATCTGGAGCGCGGCGCGGTCTCCGGAGACGTGCGGAAGGCCTATCACGCCACCTCCCGCTCCTTCCATCCCGACGCCAACCGACATCTCGAGGCCGACCTGCGCGAAGCCGTCGAGGTGATCGCCATGCGTGTCTCCGAGGCCTACGCGGTGCTACGCAACCCACGGCGCCGTCAGGCCTACGACCTGCGCCTCCAGCAGGGAGAGGGGCTGCGCATCCAGCTCGCTGAGGCCGAGGCGCTTGCCGACCGGCAGGCCGATGCCGAGCGAGGAGGCACCACCCCCCAGGGCCGCCAGTTCTACAAGCTCGGGGAGCGCGACCTGCGCCGAGAGGACTGGGCCGCCGCCGTACGCAATCTCCAGACGGCCATCACCTTCGAGCCCGACAACGCTCTCTTCGCCGAGCAGCTGGCCGTTGCCCGGGAGAAGCTGCGCTAACGATCTCGTCGCGGCCCTCCCCGCGCCGCGCCCCGGATCCCGGCCCGGCCCAGTCCCGCAGGTTTGACAGCAGACCGCGCCTCCTGGCATGCTGCCGGCGGCCGACCCATGGCTCGCGTCGGTTTCCCCGAACGAGTCCGGCCCACCCGATTCCGGCCCACCCGAGGTCTTGGTGTTCGCGCGAATGCATGCGCCGGCACCGCTCCCGGTCGAGCCCACCAGGAAGGTCTCCATCATGGCAGAGGAAGCCGCGGCCCAGGGACCGCGACCGGTCGTCTCCTACCTGAAGCTCCCCGACGGCGGTGACCCCTATCTCGAGGGGCAGAAGTGCGGCGGCTGCGGCGCCATCTTCCTCGGGGAGCGCGGAACCTGCTCGAGCTGCGGCGCCAGCGATCGCCTCGAGCCGACCCGACTCTCCAACCAGGGAGAGCTCTACGTCTACTCGATCGTGCACCGGTCGTTCCCCGGCATCGAGGTGCCCTACGTATCGGCCATCGTCGACCTCGATGGGGGCGGGACCGTGAAGGGGAATCTGATCGACGTCGAGCCCGAGCCCGAGAAGATCCGGATGGGCATGCCGGTCGAAGTCGTCTACAAGGTCGCCCCCCGCAAGGACGCCGAGGGCAACGAGTACATGACCTACTACTTCAAGCCGAGGTCCTGAGCCGGACCCGCCCAACCAGAAACCCGCGCCCGACGGCGCGCCCCGGAGGAACTCCCATGAGCGACGTCTACATCGCCGGAATCGACATGCTGAAGTTCGGACGCTTCCCCGAGAAGAGCGTGCCGGACCTCGGCGCCGAGGCCGCGCTCCTCGCGCTGAAGGATGCGGGACTCACCATCCAGGACATGGAGGCGCTCTACTGCGGCAACCTGGTCCAGGCCGGGGCCATGGTCGGCCAGCGCATCCTCCAGCAGATCGGCCAGACCGGCATCCCGGTCACGAACAGCGCCAACGCCTGCGCCACCGGCGCCACGGCCTTTCGCGGCGGCTGGATGTCGATCAAGGCAGGCGTCTACGACGCGGTCCTGATCGTCGGCGTCGAGCAGCTCGGCAAGGCCGGCCTGCTCGGCGGCGGAGGAGGCGGCGGCGGAATCCCCAAGGAGGGTCTGCTCGGCTCCCAGCTCATGCCTGCTGTCTTCGCCGAAGCGGGCATGGAGCACACACGAAAGTACGGCACGACCTTCGAGCAGTTCGCCCAGATCAGCGTCAAGAACCACGAGCACTCGACGAAGAACCCGAAGTCGATGTACCAGAAGGAAACGCCGCTCGAGATGGTCATGAACGCGGAGATGATCGCCTACCCGAACACCAAGCTGATGTGCTCGGTGAACGTCGATGGCGCCGCGGCAGCGGTCCTCGTCTCCGAGAAGAAGGCGCGAGAGATCGGCATGGGCCGCGCCGTGAAGGTCTCCGCCTCGGTGCTCACGAGCGATCCCTTCACCGAGCGCGACCTCGTGATGCCCGACATCAACACCTGCACCCGCCAGGCCGCTGCGAAGGCCTACGAGATGGCCGGCCTCGGCGCAGAGGACCTCGACCTCGTCGAGCTCCACGACTGCTTTGCGACCGCCGAGGTCCTCCACTACGAGAATCTCGGTCTCTGCGGAGACGGTGAAGCCGGCAAGCTGATCGACGAGCGCCAGACCTGGCACGGGGGTCGGATTCCGGTGAACGTCTCCGGCGGCCTCCTCTCGAAGGGGCATCCGCTGGGCGCCACCGGCGTCGCCAACATGTACGAGATCTCGACCCACCTGCGCGGCGAGGCCGGGGCCCGCCAGGTCGAAGGCGCGAAGGTCGGTATGACCCACGTGATCGGCCTGGGGAGCGCCTGCGGCGTCCACATCCTGGAAAAGACCGCGTAGAGACGGATCGCGGGCGGGCGAGGTACACCGCGCGGACCGCGCTATTCTGCGGCCCGTGCGTAATCGCCCGCTCCATCGTGCACTCGTCGGCACCCTCGTCGCGGGCCTTCTGGCCGCTTGCGGCGCAGACTCGAGCGGCGATGCCGCGAGTCCGGTCCCGGGCACCGCGAAGGCGGAGCCCGTAGCCGCGGAGTCGCCCCCGAAGCGGGACCCCCACTCCCACGAGCGCAAGGAGCGCCCCCTCCCCGCCTTTGGCGGCTGGACCCTCGACGGAGACCGCCTCGAGGTGTCGTCGCTCATGGGTCGGCGGCTGATGGTCTTCTTCTTCAACCCCGAGCTGGACGACGCCGACGTCGTCGCCGAGGCCGTCTCGCGCGTCGCCGGCGAGCGCGGAAAGCACAACTTCGAGATCCTCGGCGTCGCCATGGCCTCGACGGGTGACGTCGCCCGCGACTTCGTCACCGAGCACGGCATCGACTACCGGGTCCTCGACGACTCGAACGCGGCCGTCGCCAGCCGCCTGGGCCTGCGCACCCCCCTCGCGATTCTCGGAGTCGACGCCGAGGGCTACGTCACCTTCGGCCTCGCTCAGTTCGCCGCGAAGGGCCCGGGCGCCGTCGCGGCGATCGAGGAGCAGCTGCGCACCTCGCTTCGACTCCCCGAGCCGGACTCGGGCTCTCCGCCCGGTGCCC
>CALDCK010000090.1 GCA_937937315.1 uncultured bacterium | reverse complement strand
TCCACCTCTACCGCGCGGCCTTCCTGGCCCAGTACCGTCATGCCCTCGAGATCATCGAGCGATTCGAGCGAGACCCGGGCTTCGACAAGATCCTCGACGAGCCGCTTCCCGAGATCGGCCTGCCACGCGGGTCCTATGCTCGCCTCAAGCTCCACTATCTGAACGTCGCGATCGCAAGCGAGTTCGCGGCTCTCGAGGCGCTGGCGGGGACCGCCCGCACCGACCCCCCGGAGCCCCTCGCCGAGGCCATCGAGTCCGACCGCAGCGAGATCTGGCGCATGGGGCGCGGCACAGGCGTGCGCCTCACGGCCGCCAACGCCGGAGCGGTCGTCGAGAAGACGGCCTTCCGGGCCTGGTTCCCGGTACAGGCGGGCGTCGCAGAGTGGATGGGCGACGTGAAGGTCTGGCGGCCGACGCACTCCCTCATCGGAGCCGCCGAGCTCGACTCAGCGCTCCCCCGCCTCGAGCCCGGTGACATCCTGCTCACACGCCGCGAGTGGTACCTCTCGAACCTGGGACTCCCGGGCTACTGGTCCCACGCGGCCCTCTACCTGGGCACCGCGGCGGAGCGCGATGCGGCCTTCGACGATCGGCAGACCCGCGTCTGGGTGCGCGCTGCCGGCGAGCCCTCCGGCCGGCTCGATGACCTGCTCGCGCGCACACATCCCGCCAGCCACGCGCGCAGCGAGACGACTGGAGACGGCGAGTCGGTCCGGGTTCTCGAGGCCATCGCGGAGGGCGTCGTCTTCACCAGCTTCGAGCACGCCGGCGAAGCCGATTCCCTCGCCGTACTGCGACCGCGTCTTCCGAAGCGGGAGAAGGCCGCGGCGATCGCCCGCGCCTTCGGCTACGCGGGGCGCCCCTACGACTTCGACTTCGACTTCGTGACCGACGCGGCGCTCGTGTGCACCGAGCTCGTCTACAAGGCGTATCTGCCCGCCGCCGAGCACCGCGGCCTCTCGCTCCCGCTCCAGTCCCTGCTCGGACGTCTCGCCCTGCCGGCCAACGAGCTCGCGCGCCTCTACGACCGCGAGGCGAGCCGCCCGGATCCCCAGCTCGAGCTGGTGATCTTCCTCGATGGAAACGAGCGCACGGGCCAGGCGAGCGCCTCGACCGAAGCCGAGTTCCGGAAGAGCTGGCGTCGGCCGAAATGGCACGTGCTCCGCGCCGCGCCGGCGGACGCCGACTGAACCACCCGGAGGTCCGTCAGGCCCGGAAGGGTTCCGTCCGGGAGATCGTCTCATCGCGACCGGGGCCCACAGAGATGAGCTCCACGGGAACGCCCGCCAGGGCCTGCACCCGGTCGACGTAGTCGCGCGCCGTCTGGGGGAGATCTTCGAAGCGCCGGCAGCCGGTCAGGTCGCCGGTCCAGCCGGGATGACTCTCGTAGATCGGCACTGCGCGCTCGATCTCACCCAAAGTCATCGGGAACTCCTCGGTGCGCTTGCCGTCCACGGTGTAGGCCGTGGCGATCAGCACCTCGTCGAGCTCCGAGAGCACATCGAGCTTGTTCACGGCCAGCGCCGTGTAGCCGTTCACCGTCGCCGCCTCTCGCAGCATCACGGCGTCGAGCCACCCACAGCGGCGAGGTCGCCCGGTCGTTGCCCCGAACTCACCCCCGAGGCGCCGCAGCTCTTCTCCGCGCTCGCCCTTCTCCTCGGTGGGGAAGGGGCCGCCGCCCACCCGGGTGGTGTAGGCCTTCGTGATGCCGAGCACGCGATCGATGCGCGTCGGTCCGATACCCGCGCCCGCGCAGACGGCCCCCGCGACGCAGTTCGAGGACGTCACGTAGGGATAGGTGCCGTGATCGATGTCGAGGAAGTTCCCCTGGGCTCCCTCGAAGAGCACGTTGCGACCATCGCGCAGCGCGCGCTCCAGGGTCCGCTCGGTGTGATCGACGTAGGGCTCGAGGCGCCGGCCCCACTCGACGGCGCGCCGATGGATCGCGTCCACGTCGACCGGCTGCCACTTGTAGTACTCGGTGAGCTCGAAGTTCTTCTGCTCGGCGAGGCGATCGATCGCCTCGCGCAGGCCGGCGGGATCGAGAAGGTCCGCCACCCGGATCCCGCGGCGCGTGACCTTGTCTTCGTAGGCAGGACCGATGCCACGGCCGGTGGTGCCGATCGCCCTCCCCTTCGCGAGCTCTTCCCGCGCCTTGTCGAGGGAACGGTGCCATTCGAGGATCACGTGGGCGCGGCCAGAGACGCGCACCCGGGAAGGATCGCGCAGCACGCCCCGCTCGGTGAGCGCATCGAGCTCCTCGAGCAGGATGTCGGGGTCGACCACCACTCCCGGACCGATCAGGTTCACGGTCTTCGGGTCGAGAACGCCCGCTGGCACCACGTGCAGCACCGTCTGCTCGCCGTCGACGACGAGAGTGTGCCCCGCATTGTTGCCGCCGTGGAAGCGCACCACGAGCTCCGCCTTCGGCGCCAGCCAATCGACGATCTTGCCCTTCCCCTCGTCTCCCCACTGGGCTCCGACTGCGATGAGTGTCGTCACGGGCCCAACTCCAGCAGCTGCGCGGAGATCACCTGAGGCTGCTCTCGCAGCGCCTCGAGCACCTTCGCCGTGGGTACCTTGTCCACGTTCACGAGCATGGCTGCCTCCGCGCGCTCCCGGTGCAACGCCAGCTGCATGCGCGAAATATTGATTCCCATCTCCCCGAGAAGCGTGCCCACCAGCCCGACCACACCGGGCCGGTCTCGGTTGAAGATCAAGAGCGTCGGCCCCTCGGGAATGGCTTCGAGCATGAAATCGTCGATTCGGACGATTCGCGGCTGCCCGCCTTCGAACACCGCCCCTGCGATCAGGCGATTGTCGCAGCCGATCACGCGCGTGACGATGGCACTCGCGAAGTCGCCGGTGCGGCTCGCCTTCGACTCGATGACCTTGATCCCGTGCTCCTGGGCGATTACCGGCGCGTTGACCATGTTCACGTGCTCGCTAACCGACTCGAGCATCCCCTTCAGCACGGCCACGGTAATGGGCGCGACGTCGAGCTCGGCGGCGCTCCCGGAGTACTCGATCTCCACCTGCTCGATCGAACCCGTGCAGAGCTGGCCCTGGAAGCGGCCGAGCTTCTCGCCGAGCTCGAGGTAGGGCCGGATCCGCACCGCCGCCTCGCGAGAGATGGAGGGCACGTTCACGGCGTTGTGGATCACGCCCGACAGGAGGTAGTCCCGGACCTGCTCCGCCACCGCGACGGCGACGTTGAGCTGGGCCTGCTCCGTCGAGGCCCCGAGATGGGGCGTGCAGATCACCTTCTCGTGGGTCACGAGGGGGTGGTCCTTCGGCGGCGGCTCCTCCGCGAACACGTCCAGGGCCGCTCCGCCCACGGCGCCCGAATCGAGTGCCTCGAGCAGCGCCGTCTCGTCGACGATGCCGCCGCGAGCCGCGTTGACCACCAGGACGCCGCGCTTCGCCCTGGCGAAGGCCTCGCGTCCCAGGAGGCCCGCCGTGTCCTTCGTCCGGGGCACATGGACCGAGATCACGTCCGACCGCGCGAGGAGAGTGTCGAAGTCCACGGCCTCTACCTCGAGCTTCGCGGCGGCCTCGGCCGACAGGAAGGGATCGAAGGCGATGATCCGCATCCCCAGGCCCTTCGCCTTCTCGGCCACGATGCGGCCGATGTTGCCGAGGCCAATGACGCCGAGCGTGCGGTTGTAGAGCTCCATGCCGACGAAGCGCTTCTTCTCCCACTCGCCGGCCTTCATCGAGGCCGTGGCCTGGGGGATGTGCCGAGCGAGGGAGACCATCAGCGCCACGGCGTGCTCGGCGGTGGTGGTCGTGTTGCCCCCGGGCGTGTTCATCACGACGATCCCGCGGGCCGTCGCGGCAGCGAGGTCCACGTTGTCGACGCCGATGCCCGCCCGCCCGATCACCGCCAGACGATCGGCCGCGGCGATCACATCGGCGGTCACCTTCGTGCCGCTGCGGATCACCAGCCCATCGACGCCCGGGATCTTCTCGAGCAGGTCGCCGGGCGAGAGTCCCGGCGCGTCGATCACGTCGATGCCTTCCGCGCGCTCGAGGATCTCGAGCCCCTGGGGCGCAAGCGAATCCGAAACGAGGACCACCGCCATCGTACTGACTCCCGCAGCCGCGCTAATCGCGCAGCAGCAATGTCGCCGTGCGCGTCGCCTCGCCCACCTCGTGGACGTAGCCAACCGAAGAGAGAGCCATCTCCACCGCGGCGATGCAGCCGATGGTATCGAAGCGATCGAAGTAGCCGAGGTGGGCGATCCGGAAGATCTTACCCTTCAGCCTTCCCTGGCCGTCGGCGACGGTATAGCCGTACTGGTCCCGCAACGTCTTGCGCAACGCCGGACCGTCTACGCCCTCCGGGACCATCACCGCGGTGCACGCGGGGCTGGGCGCATCCGGCGCCAGTAGATCCAGCCCGATGGCCCCCATCGCCTCGCGAGTCGCGTGGGCGAGCTTCTCCGTACGCGCGAAGGTGGCCTCGAGCCCCTCTTCGTCGAGAATGATCGACAGGGCCTCGGCGAGCCCGACGAGGAGATTCACGGCCGGTGTCCAGGACGTCTGGTCGCTCGGCAGCACCGCCAGCTCCTTCTCGAGGTCGAAGTAGTAGTGGCCGCACTTCGCGTCCTGCATGAAGCGCTGCGCACGCTCCGACACGCCCATGAAGGCGAGGCCCGGCGGCATCATGAAGGCCTTCTGGGAGCCTGAGAGCACGACGTCGAGCCCCCAGTCGTCCATCGGCAGGTCGTAGACGCCCACCGCCGTGATCGCATCCACTACCACCAGCCGGTCGCCGTCGCGGTGCACGACCTCCGCAACCTCGCGCACCGGGTGGCGCGCTGCCGTGCTCGTCTCCGAGGCCTGGAGGTAGACGGCGCGGATGTCCGGGTTCGCCTCGAGGGCGGCAGCGACGTCGGCGGGATCGACGGCCTTGCCCCACTCCACGTCGATGTAGGTCGTGCGGACCCCGTAGGCCTCGCAGATCTCGCCCCAGCGCTCCCCGAACTTCCCACCCCGGATCACGAGGGCGTGATCGTCGGGGGAGAGCAGATTCGAGACGGCCGCATCCATCGCACCGGTGCCCGAGGCGGCGAAGAGGAGCACCGGGCTCTCGGTCTGGAACATCCGCTGGAGCCCTTCTCGGCAGGCGCGGAACACGGGAAGGAAGTCCGCCGCCCGGTGGTTGATGATGGGCTGGGCCATCGCCAGGCGGACCCGATCGGGAACCGGCACGGGACCGGGCGTGAAGAGACGGCGCTTGAGCATGGCGGCGAGGACTCCAGTGGAATGGTCAAGGTGCCCCGGCGGGCCGGGGTCGCTGGCGCGCTGGAAGCAGCGACGAATCGGTGGTCGGTGCGCGCGGCGATCCCGACGACCCAAGAGATTCGCAGCCTTGGCGCGCCCCTTCCACTCGCAGCGGCGGCAGCGCGCCGGCCGACCGCTAACTCCTCGTCAGATCAAGGGAAAGACGTGCGACCCGCAAAGTGTGCCCGAGGGCCCCAGGGGTGTCAACGACCTCCCGCGCGAGAACTCCCCGCCTCCGGGTGGCTGCTAGGCTGCGCAGCATGGCGAGCCTCGCCGATCCCCTGCCCATCGAACCGCGCGGCCCGCTCGACGCCCGCGTGCGCGTGCCGGGGTCGAAGAGCCTGACCAACCGCGCACTGCTGGTGGCGGCTCTCGCCGACGGCACGTCGATCTTGCGCGGCCCCCTGGTGAGCGACGACACCGACGTGATGATCCGGTCGCTCCGCCAGCTCGGAGCGGGGATCGACGACGCGAGCGGCGACTGGCGCGTAGACGGAACCGGCGCGCGCCTGCGCGGACCCGACGCCCCCCTTCACGTGGGCAACTCGGGAACGACGGCCCGCTTCCTCACGGCGGCGGCCTGCCTCGCCGACGGTTTGGTCGTGATCGACGGGGACCCGCGCATGCGGGAGCGTCCCATCGCGGACCTGGTCGCGGCGCTCACCGCTCTCGGCGCCCGCTGCGAGACCCTCGGTGAGAACGGCTGTCCTCCGGTGCGCATCGCCGGCGGCGAGCTACCCGGCGGCAGGGCCACGATCGACGCCAGCCGATCCAGTCAGTACGTCTCCGGCGTCCTCCTCACCGCTCCCTACGCGAAGCGCGACGTCGAGCTCGAGCTGGCCGGCGGGCGTCTGATCTCCCGGCCCTACGTCGAGCTCACCCTCCAGGTGATGCGGGCCTTCGGCGCCGAGGCCGGATGGACCGACGACGGCCGGCTGCGGGTGGCGTCTGGAGCCCGCTACTCGGGGCGAGACTACGCGATCGAGCCCGATGCCTCCGCCGCGGCCTGCCCCTTCTGCGCCGCCGCCATTGCCGGCGGGCGAGTCCGCGTCGACGGCATCCCCGAAGACTCGATCCAGGCCGACCTGGGCCTGCTACCCCTGCTCGCCGAGATGGGTTGCCGCGTGGCGCGCGGTCCGGACTACGCCGAGGTCGAAGGCCCCGCAGGAGCCCTGCGGCCCATCGACGTCGACCTGAACGACCTCCCGGACGCGGCCCTCGCCCTGGCCGTGGTGGCCCTCTTTGCGGACGGGCCGAGCCACATCCGCAACGTCGGGAGCCTGCGCATCAAGGAGACGGATCGCCTGTCCGCCCTCGAGGCCGAGCTCACCCGGCTCGGCGCCAATGCGCGAGCCGGCGAGGAGGACCTCCGGATCGAGCCGGGCCCGCTGCGGGGGGCCGACATCCGGACCTATCGCGATCACCGCATGGCAATGGCCTTCGCACTGGCGGGGTTGCGGGTACCCGGGGTGAGGATTCAAGATCCCGGCTGCGTGGCGAAGACCTGGCCGGGTTACTTCGCGGCGCTCGCACACCTGTGACCCCGACGCCGCAGGCCGCGTAGAACGCTGGGGAGCCGAGGCATGGACAGCGACTCAAAGCAGAATCCCGCCATCGAGGCCCGCGGACTGACCCGACGTTTCGGCGACCACGTCGCCGTGGACGCCCTCGATCTGGTGATCCCGCGGAACACGACCTACGGCCTGCTGGGTGCAAACGGCGCCGGGAAGACGACCTTCATCCGCATGGTCACGGGCTTTCTGCTGCCGAGCGCTGGAAGCGTCGAGGTGTTCGGGCGCTCACCCGTCGACGAGCCGGGCCGGGTGCGAGAGCGGCTGGGCTTCGTGATGG
>CALDCK010000089.1 GCA_937937315.1 uncultured bacterium | reverse complement strand
GGTGGCGACCATTCCGATCGCGAAGCGGAGCTCCTCCTCCCGGAACTGCTCGCCCAGAAGCGTCTCGTCGAACCAGATCGCGCGGTTCTCGGCGTCGAGGGCGAACCGGCCGAACATCAGGCCGAAGTTGAGGCGCGCGAGGAAGAGACCGAGCTCCGGCGTCACGCTCACCCCGACGTTCGCAATGGCGAAGATGCGCACGACGATCTGCCCGTTGGGCATCGCCCGAGGCGCCACCGTCACGTGGACCTCTTCGACGGGAAGCAGATAGTCGCCGTCGGCATCCTGCTCGGCGGGCTTCCCGAGGACGTCGGTCACGACCTTCTCGATCCGTGTGCGAGCCAGGGCCAGCTTTGCGCGGGCCTCGTGCTCCGCCCGATGGTTGCCGTGTCCGATGTCCAGCGTGGCGTCGGGCGCCTCGCCGAAGACCTCGACCAACAGGGCCTGCACGAGCTCCACGGCGGCCGCGGCATCCTCTACCTCCCGGCGCCACGGATGCATGGGATCGGCCGGAGCGCTCGAGGTGAAGCCGCGCTCCTCGATCGCAGCGCGCTCTTCCTCCGACAGCGCCGGGACGATCGGTGGGCGGCCGGGTACGCGCACCTCGATCGCGCCCTCCTCACTCCGCGTGACCTCCACGACGTGGAGCGGACGCCCGGTGGGCAGCACCGCCACGAAATCGAAGGGCTCGAGCAGGCCGACCTCGCTCACCAGGAGGGTGCGCAGTGCGGTCGGGTCGGTCATGGAAAGCTCCTCTGGATGGGGGGCAACACTGTACACGCCCCGCGCCCTCAGCCGCGGGCGGCAACGCCGGCGGGGTTCGCGGGCAGCGCGTCGAATCTCGAAGCGGGGCGGCTGTTCCGGTAGGCCCCCAGGACCGGCCCGAGCTCCGCCGGGGTCGCCCCGTGGAGGATCACACCGTCGCAGCCCAGCTCGAGCTGCCCCCGGATCTTCTCGACGCAGCGCTCCGGGCTGCCCGTCGCGGCGGGTGCCAGCCAGGAGTCGGGAACCAGGCTCGCCAGGTGCTCGAGCTCCTCGGTGGTGGCCAGGCCATCGAGAGCACCGCGGAAGCCCGAGACGAAGTCGTCCTCGCGAAAGCGCTGGAGCACCTTCGGGTCCCAGCGGTTCGTCTTCACCAGGAGATCTCCGTAGGCCTGGAGGTAGGTCGCCATCCGGCCCACGGTCTTCCGGAGACGCAGATCCTCGGGCAGGTGATCGCCGACGGTCGCGAAGCACGACCAGACCCGCACCGACGCCGGATCCCGGCCGGCCTCTTCGGCGGCGCGCTTCACGGTCGCCACGCAGCGGGCCGTCGTCTCATCGGTGAAGAAGGTGTGGAGGACTACTGCGTCGAAGGCGCGCCCTCCCAGGGCCAGGGAGTTGGGGCCGAATGCGGTGAAGGTCATCGGGATGTGCTCCCGGTACTCCGGACCCATGGTGAGCAGGGGGTACTTCCCTGCCGGGCCGTCGTGTCCGACCACGACCTCGCCGCGCCAGATCCGCCGCATCAACCCGACGAAGTCCTCGATCTCGGCGGTCCGAATCCGCGGCAGCCCGTAGGCATCGAAGAGCGGCGCGATCCCCCTACCGAGTCCCAGCGAGAAGCGCCCGTCGGTGAGACGGTGCATCGTCATCGCCAGAGCGGCGGTCACCATGGGGTGACGGGTGTTGTGGTTCGTCGCGGCGGTGGCGATTCCGATCTGGTTGGAGACCGCCCCGACCGCGCCACAGAGGGTGGCCGCCTCCTTGACGTTGAAGCGCTCCGAGATGAAGGCGGAGCCGAGCCCCAGGGCCTCGGCCTGCTGCACCTCGGCGATGAGGTCTCGCGGAGTGCGCGGAGCGCCCGCGAGTGTATAGAAGGCCAGCTCGTTCATGCGCTGCATCGAGGTCCCTCAGGCATCCGGCTTCTCGATCTTCGAGTCCGCCAACGTCCAGTAGCCGCGCAGGTTCGTCAGCAGCCCCGCATCGTTCACAGCGTAGGTGAAGATGCCCTCGACGATCATCCGGGCCCCGTTCGTGAAGGTCGTCGTGAGCGTCATGCGGTGGGCCGACTCGTTTCCCGCGACGAAGGACTCGTGAGTGACGATGCGAATCGTGTTCGGCGCCATGTTCCGATCGAAGAACGCCGAAAGGGCCTGCTTGCCGCGGATGCCCTCTCCCGTGGGATTCGTCGGCCCCACCCCGATCGGATCCTCGAAGACCACGTCGTCGGCCATGAGCGCCAGCCAGGCATCCTTGTCCCGGGCCTGGACGCTGCGCCAGGAGCCCCGGGCCGCGGCCAGGGCGGGATGGGTCTCGTCCACGAAATCCTCCTACAGGGAGCACGCGGCGCGCGCGCCCTCTTCGATTGCCTTCCGGATCAGACCGAGCCCGGTGCAGTCGCCGACGGCGACCCGGGTCGACACCCGATCCTTCAGCGCATCGTACAGGCTCGTGTCCGCCTCCACCTCGCCGGCGACGATCACCGAGTCGGCGGCGAGGGAATGCCCGCCCTCGAGCCGAAGGCCATCTTCGGTGATCCGCTCCACGCGGGCCCCGGTGTGCACCGCCACGCCGAGCCGGTCGAGTCGATCCATGTGCTCGGTGCGCCGCTTGAGCCCCACCTCCGGAGCGATCTCCTCTCCGGTCTCGAGGAGCGTGACCCGCCGACGTCGCTCAGCGAGGAACTCCGCGAGCTCGACGGCCGCCAGGTCGCCGCCGAGGATCGCGACGCGCCGACCGAGAGGCATCCACCCGCGAGTGATGCGGCGCAGCCATCGGGGCTCGATGAGGCGCCGCAGCGGTCCGCCCAGGAGGCGCGCTCCGATCCGCTGCCAGCCCGGAATCCCGGCCTCGGCCAGGACGGGAAGGTCCCCCTCGAGTAGCGCACGCAGAGTCGACCCGCGGATCACTCGGGGCCCCTCGTCGCCGGGAATCCGCGGCGCCACGACCCGCCCCCCGGTGGCCACGACCACCGCATCCGCGCCGAGGCCCGCGACCTCTTCCGCCGAGAGCCGCGCGCCCAGATGCACCTCCACGCCGAGGCGCTTCATCTCGCTACGCAGGTAGTCGAGGAGGGGCTGGTTGTCGGCGTGGACCGTCGCAGCCATCCGGAGTGCGCCCCCCAGGAACGCGCGACCTTCATAGAGCGCCACCCGGTGCCCCCGGGCCGCCGCCACCCGCGCGGCCTCCAGGCCCGCGGGCCCGCCGCCCACGACGACCACCCGCTTCGGCGTCGAGACGCGGTCGACCGAGAGCTCCCCCTCGCGCCCGGTGAAGGCATTCACCGCGCAGCTCATGCGACCGGTCTCCATCGAGTCGATGCAGCTCTGACAGGAGACGCAGCGGCGGAGGTCGCCCAGCCTCCCTTCCCGCGCCTTCGCAGGCAGCTCCGGGTCCGCCAGGAGCGGTCGACCCATGACGACGAGATCGGCGCGGCCCTCGGCCAGGATCCGCTCGGCCAGCTCCGGGCCGTGGATGCGGCCGACGGTCATCACCGGCACGTCGACGACCTGCTTGACCGCCTCCGCCGCCGCCAGATTGTGGGCCGGACCGTAGTGCGAGCCCGTCACCATCTGGGTGGTGAGCCGATCGATCACGCCTCCGCTGACGTGGAAGGCGTCGACCCCGGCCCGCACGAGCTCTGGCGCGATGCGCTGGGTGTCGTGGAGGCTGCGGCCCCCCGGCACGCGTTCGTAGCCCGAGATGCGCAGAGTCAGGGGGAGGTCTCCACCCGTCGCCTGCTTGATCGCCTGCACGACCTCGACCACGAGGCGGAGCCGCCCCTCCTCGGTGCCGCCGGCGTAGGCGTCGGTGCGCCGATTGCGCGTCGGCGTCAGGAAGGATCCCAGCAGCATGTAGCCGTGGGCCGCGTGCAGCTCGATCCCATCGTAGCCAGCGGCTCGAACGCGCTCGGCGGCAGCGACGTACTGGGCGACGAGGTCGGGAAGCTCCCCGACCTCGAGCTCGCGACAGGGGATGCCCGTCAGATAGGAGGGAATGACCGAGGGCCCGATGTTCGGGATCCCCGAGAGGTAGGGGGCTAGACCGTCGGGGCCGGGGTGGACGAGCTGGGGCTGGATCCGCACACCGTGGGCGTGGACCCGCTCGGTGAGCTCGCGGTGGGCGTCGATGCCCTCGTCCCGACCGAAGTCCAGGGAGTTCGGCACCTCGCGGTGCTGGGGGTCGATGGTGCAGGCGCCCAGGGTGATCAGCCCGACGCCGCCCCGCGCTCGCGCCTCGTAGTAGGCGATGCTGCGCGGAGACGGCGTTCCGTCCGCAGCCCCGTAGCAGGTCTCCATGGGCGACATCACCAGCCGATTGCGCAGCCTCAGTCCGCCGATGGCGACAGGGGAGAAGAGGTGCGGGAAGGCCGTCACCTCAGTCCCGGGCGTCGGCCGCGGCGGCGCTTCGTCCCGCCAGCCGTCCGAAGAAGCTCCCGTCGCCGATGGAGAGACCGCTGGCGTAGCTGCGACCCTCCCGACAGAGACCTGCGGTACAACGCCCGGCAGCGTAGAGGCC
>CALDCK010000088.1 GCA_937937315.1 uncultured bacterium | reverse complement strand
GTTGAGTCCGGACGGGCTTTTGTTGATGCACCTATCGAGTCGGTTCTACGTCTTCGAGCCGATCGTGAAGACCGCGGCCGACGCACTCGGACTGCACGGGGTGACCGGGAAGTCGACGGCACCCCTCGAGCCCTTGGAGATGTCGGCCCGGGCCTACCTGCTGGCACGCGACCCGGCTCGGCTCGCGCCGTTCCTGGAGCGAGGCTGGCGGCTGGACGACGACATCGTGCCGGCGACCCTGTGGACCGACGACTACGTGAATGTGCTCTCACCGCTCTGGAACGGGTTGCGCGGTCGTCGCTGAGGGCTCGCGGTCCCCGGATCAGCCCGGCGCTTCCTCGGGAGGTCCCTCGAGTGCGCCCGCCGCGATCAGGCGCTCCACCTCGCCGGGCTCCATGCCGAGCACCTCGGTGCAGATTTCCGCCGTGTGCTCTCCGAGGCGCGGTGCCTGGAAGATCGTCACGTCTGTCATTCCGCTGCCGTGGAAGCACGGACCCTCGAAGGACATGCGCCCCGCGTCCTGCTGGTCCACCCAGCGGGCGTAACCGTTCGCCTCGAAGTGGGGATCCGTGAGCTGATCGCTCGACGTGAGCATCGGGCCGCAGGGCACGCCGTGACCCTGGAGGATCTCGGCCGCTTCGTGCTTCGTCCGTTCTCGCGTCCAGGCTTCGAGCTTTGCGTCGATCGTGTCCTGGCGCTCGAGTCGTCCCGCCGCCTGGGTGAGTGCGGGATCGCGGGCCCATGCCGGGTCACCGATGGCGGTGCGCAGGTTCTGCCAGTCCGCGTCGTCGCGGATCGTGATCACGCACCACTGATCTTCCCCGGCGCAGGGATAGGCGCCCCAGGGCGCTCCCCGTTCGCTGCGGTTTCCTCGGGGCTCGACCGAGCCGGGCTCGAGGCCCGCCTTGAGCAGGAGATCTCCGAGCATGCCGACCACGGTCTCGATCTGGGCGACCTCGCCGTGGCCCCCGGCTCCCGTGCGCTCGCGTCGGATCAGGGCCGCCATCGCGTTGAGCGCCACGAGGCGTCCCGCGAGGTGGTCCGGGAAAATCGACATCGAGCCTGCGGGATCCTCCTGGTCGTCGTAGTTCCAGAGGTGCACGAGTCCGCCGAGGGGCTGGGTGCTCGGGCCGTAGCCGATCCAGTCGGCCCAGGCCCCGTGACTGCCCAGGAGCTGGCTGCTCACCATGACGCAGCGCGGGTTCAGGGCCTTCACGGTCTCGAAGCCGACGCCCATGTTCTCCATGGTGCCCGTCGAGCTGTTCTCGATGATTACGTCGGACACGGCGACCAGTCGGTGCAGCACCGCGCGTCCCTCGGGTGTCTTCGCGTCGACGCCGAAGCTGCGCTTCGATCGGCTGGAGGACGCAAAGGAGGGCGACATCTCGCTGCTGAGAATGGTGCGGATGAAGTCGGGATAGGTACGCGATTCGATCTTGATGACGTCGGCGCCGTACTCGGCCAGCATGCGTCCGGCCTCCACGCCGACTCCGCCGATACCGAAGTCGAGGACGCGGATCCCGGCCAGGGGCGCCGAGGGCTCCGGGCGCGATCCTGCGGGAGCCGCTCGCGGCGGGATGGTCTCGGCTTCGATCTCGGCCCCATGCTCCGAGAGCTCCGGCGCGCGCCGTCGGTAGCCCTGTCGGACCCCGTCGAGCTCGTGGAAGCTGGCGGCCATCGGGCCGCGGATGCCCGGAGCGACCTCGGCGTCGGCGAAGGTGTTCCGGGAGATGAAGTGCTCGTTCGCGAGGACCTCCTCCGGGCGCAGCACCGGCGTGCAGACGATGCCGCGTCGCTGCGCCTCGGCCGCTACCTCTTCCATCGTCATCGCGGCGAAGTGTTCGGTGTAGAGCTGCGTCAGCACGTCCGCATTCTGCAGGCGCGAGATGAACGATTCCCAATGGGGATCGGCGAAGGCCTCGGGCTTCCCCAGCCACTCCCACATGGCCCGCCACTGGCGAGGACTCAGCACCACGAGGCGCACGAACCCGCCCTTGCAGCGGTAGATCGTGTAGACCGGGCCCGACCCCTGGCGGGTCTCGCCGTAGGGAAGGTCCTGGTCCTTCATGAGCCCGGCGTTCGAGAAGCCCCAGTCGGTGGTCTGAGCGAGGGCCAGGGCCGCGGAGAAGTCGATGTGCTGGCCGTACCCCGTGTGCAATCGCTGCCAGACGGCAATGAGGCTGGCGAGGGCTGCGACGCCTCCGGCGACGTCGTAGGCGAGGGGGCAGGGCGGGATCAGGGGCGGCTTCGTCGCAATGCCCGCCTTGGTCATCATGCCGCCGACGGCCTCGACCACTGCGTCGGTCGCGACCCAGTCGCGGTAGGGCCCCTTCTGTCCGAAGTCGGTGATCGAGGTGACGACGAGGTGCGGGTGGCGTCGGGTCAGGTCCTGGGGATCGAGGCCGAGCTCGGCCAGCCGGCCGGGTGCGCTGGACTCGATGAGCACGTCGGACCCGGCAAGGAGGCGGTCGAGACGCTCGCGATCCTCCTCGGACTCCAGGTCGAGGGCGAGGCCGCGCTTGTTGAAGTTGCGATAGGCGAAGTAGAGGCTCCGCCCGTCGTGAAAGGGCGGAATGGATCGGGATCGGGCGCCCTCGGGCGGCTCGACGCGAATGACGTCGGCGCCGAAGTCGGCGAGCAGGCGTCCGCAGAGCTCGCCTTTCTCGTCGGCGAGATCGACGACGCGGAGGCCTTCGAGCGGCGGCACGGTCGAAATGGATTCCTCGCGGGTCGACATGGATTCCTCGCTGGGTGCGGAGCCGAAGTCGCAGTGTACGAGCGTCGCTCGTGGGGTTCCAGCCAAGCCATCTCCGGACGCGTCGCTGCGCTCCCTCGGGTCCGGAGCTCTGGGCAGGGGGACGATCCCTGGCAGGGGCGGAAGGCGGCTCCTACTCTGGCCGCGCACCCCTAGCGCGCGCGAGGTCCGACCCGGAAGATGCCCGCCCATCCCCCCCGCCAGGGCTCTGCGAGCTGCCCCAGCGTGTTCGGGCGCTGCGCATGATCGACCTCGACGGGCGGACCGCTCTGGTGACCGGAGCGGGGCGCAGCGTGGGCGCGGGCATCGCGGGGACCCTGGCCGCTCGCGGCGCCGCCGTTGCGGTCAACGATGTGGATGCCGACCGCGCCGAGGACGTTGCTCGCAGCCTGCGCGAGTCCGGTGCCGAGGCTCGAGCGGCCGTCTTCGACGTGCGCGATGGGGCGGCCGTCGCCGATGGCATCGCAGTGGTGGAACGCGGTCTGGGGCCCGTGGACGTGCTGGTCAACAATGCGGGGGTGCCGCCCGGGATGGGACTCGCTCGATTCCGCGAGATGCCCCCGGAAGCCTGGGCGTCCTTCGTGGATCTCAACCTCTACGGCGTGCTCCACTGTACGAAGGCCGTGATCGACGGCATGTGCGATCGGGGGTGGGGCCGGGTCGTGACGATCTCCTCCGGCGCGGCCCAGGTGGGTCTGGGGCTCGGGGTCTCGATCTACGCGGCGGGGAAGGGCGGTGCGACCAGCTTCATGCGCCACCTGGCGATCGAGGTCGCGGGCAAGGGAGTGACGGCGAACACCCTGGCCCTCGGCCTGATGGACAACCAGCGGGACACCGAGTCGGTGAAGGCCCTGGCCGCGACCGTGCCGGTGGGTCGACTCGGCACGCCGGAAGACGTCGGGGCGATCGTCGCCTTCCTCGCGTCGGACGAGGCGAGCTGGATCACCGGTCAGACGATCGGAGTGAACGGCGGCTCGACCACCAGCTGACGTTCTCATGGCGGTGCCAGCGATGCGGACCGGGAAGGGGTGGCAGGCGAATGACGGCGCGCCAGGACGCTGCGGCGATGGATGAGGTGGCGAACACCGGCGTCCCGCTGCCGGCGCGCCTGTCGCGCAGCATCCTCGTCTACTACGCCCTTCCGTCCATCGGACTGCACTTCTCCTTCATGCTGATGGGCCTCTATTTCTTCAAGTTCGCCACCGACGTGCTTCTCGTGGCGCCGGCGATCATGGGTCTGCTCATCGCCGGCGGCCGGTTCTGGGACGGGTTGTCCGATCCGATCGCGGGCTACCTCTCGGATCGCACGCGCTCGCGCCTGGGGCGCCGTCGCTCCTGGCTCGCCCTTTCGGTGCTGCCCTTCGGACTCTCGGTGCTCATGCTCTGGAGTCCGCCGCCGGCCCTGTCGAACGCTGGGATCGTGGCGTGGTTGGGTCTCGGGCTCTTTCTCTTCTACACGACCTACACCGCCCTCGCGGTTCCCTACGGTGCCCTGGGAGCGGAGCTCTCCGAGGACTACCACGACCGCACCCGGATCTTCGCCTACCGCCAGGGTGTCGGCGCGATCGGCCTCTTGTGCGCGGTCTTCGCCTACTACCTGCTCCTGGAGACCGAGCGGGGTGGCCTCGAGAGTCTGTCGGCTCGCGAGCTCGGCCAGGGCATCGGGCTGTTCGCGGCTGCGACCCTGTGCGTCACCGTGGCCTTCGTCGTGGCCCGCGTGCCCGAGCGCACGGACTACCAGGACCGCGGCCCGGAGCGTCTCTTCGGCGCTTTCGGCGACGTCCTGCGCAATCCCCACGCCAGACGCCTGCTCGTGGTGCAGTGCGCCCACTTTTTCAGCGTCGCCGCCCTGTCCCTGGGCTCCGCCTTCTTCTTTCAGTACGTGATGAATGCGCCGAGCTGGATGGCGGCGACCCTGGTCGGCTGCTTCGCCGGGGGGACGGTCTTCGCGATTCCGGTCTGGGTCGCGCTCTCGCAGCGCTTCGGCAAACACCACTGCTGGCGCTTCGCCCTGGTCGTAGTGGGGTCGCTCTACCTGAGCGTGTTCTTCGCGATGGAAGCCGGCTTCACCGCTTCGCCGTCGTTCCTGGCGGCTGCGATCGTGTTCACCACCCTCGTGGGTGCCTTTCAGTCGAGCAACTTCGTGCTCTCTCACAGCCTCCAGGCCGATGTGATCGACTTCGACGAGGTGGTGACGGATCAGCGCAAGGAGGGCGCCTACCTGGCGACCTGGAGCTTCGCCGAGAAGTGCTCGGCGGCGGTCGCGGCGGGGCTCATCGGATTGCTGCTCGAGCTCGTGGGCTACGAGCCCGGCGCCTCCCAGGGCGAGTCCACGCGACTCGCGATCCTCGTGCTGATGTCCCTGGTTCCTGCGGCGTGTCACTTTCTGGGTGCCCTGGTCCTGCGGGGCTACGCCCTCGACGAGCGGGAGCACGCACGGATTCGCGGCGTCCTGTCGGGACGCGGAGGTCGATCGAGATGACTGCAGCGAGAGCTACCGCGCCGCTACGGGCCGAGCCCGGGCAGACCCGCATCGGCTGGATCGGCCTCGGCGTGATGGGCGCGCCCATGTGCGGTCATCTGCTGGAGGCGGGCTACGCGGCGACGGTGCACACGCGCACCCGGTCGAAGGCGCAGTCCCTGCTCGCCCGAGGGGCCGAGTGGGCCGAGGACGCCCGGAGCGTCGCCGCAGCCAGCGACGTCGTCTTCACCCTGGTGGGCTTTCCCGCAGACGTGCGCGAGGTCGTGCTCTCCGAGCGGGGTGCCCTGGCCGGGGCGCGGCCCGGGTCTGTTCTCGTCGACATGACGACGAGTGAGCCGGCGTTGGCCCTCGAGATCGCGCGAAGCGCTGCGGCCCGAGGCGTCCAGGCGGTGGATGCTCCGGTCTCCGGGGGGGATGTGGGCGCCCGAGAAGCGCGGCTCTCGATCATGATCGGGGGCGAAGAGGCGGTGGTGACCGGATTGATGCCGCTCTTCGAGTGCCTCGGGCGGACCCTCGTGCGCCAGGGTGGCCCGGGAGCCGGACAGCACGCGAAGCTGGTGAACCAGATCCTGATCGCCTCGAACATGGTCGGGGTCTGCGAGGCCCTGCTCTACGCGGCGCGGGCGGGTCTCGACCTCGAGCGGGTTCTGGCCTCGGTGTCCTCGGGTGCAGCCGGCAGCTGGTCCCTCGCCAACCTGGCTCCGCGCATCCTGACGGGGGATTTCGCGCCGGGGTTCTTCGTCGATCACTTCATCAAGGATCTGGGAATCGCCCTGGTCGAGGCGGAGCGGATGGGCCTGACGCTGCCCGGGCTCGGGCTGGCTCGGGACCTCTACCAGGCGGTCTCCGCCGAGGGTCGTGGCCACTCGGGAACCCAGGCCCTGGTGTTTGCACTCGCGTCACTGTCGGGTCTGGAGTGGCCTCCCCGGAATATCTGACGGACCGTCAGAATATCCCGTACAATGCGATCCGGCGCCTTCGAGCGAGGCGTTCGGAGCCGGTGGCGGCCGCTCGGCGACGCCGGAGTGCGGAGGGACGGAAGAGTCGCTCCGTCTGGCTGGCAGGTCCGGGAGACCCTGGAGATCTGGGAGGTTTGGCGTGCACCCCGACGACATGATCCTCGTGAGCACCGACGACCACGTGGTCGAGCCCCCGGACATGTGGACGGACCGGCTCCCGGCGAAGTGGCGCGATCGGGCGCCGCGCCTCGTGCGCAAGCCCGACGGCACCGATGTGTGGGTCTTCGAGGGCCAACAGGTGCCGAACATCGGGCTGAATGCCGTGGCGGGTCGCCCGCCCGAGGAGTACGGCATGGAGCCGACCTCCCTCGATCAGCTCCGGGCGGGCAACTTCGACATCCACCGCCGCATCGACGACATGAACGCGTCGGGCATCCTGGGCTCGATGTGCTTCGCCTCGATGTGCGGCTTCTGCGGCGAGCTCTTCGCGAAGCAGTCCGACAAGGACCTCGCGAGGGCCATGGTGCAGGCCTACAACGACTGGCACATCGAGAGCTGGTGTGGGGCCTACCCGGGGCGATTCATCCCGCTGGCCATTCCCATGCTCTGGGATCCCCCGGCCATGGCCGAGGAGATCCGGCGCGTCGCAAAGAAGGGCTGTCATGCCATCGCCTTCGCCGACAACCCCACGGGCCTCGGCTACCCGAGCCTGCACAGCGAAACCTGGAAGCCGGTCTGGGACGCCTGCTCCGACGAAGGCACGGTGCTGGCGATCCACATCGGATCCGGCACGGGCATGAAGCTCCAGGACACCGAGGCGCCGGTGGAGATCATGATCACCTCCACGCCGATCTCGCTGTTTGGCTGCGCTTCCGAGCTGGTGTTCTCGAAGTTCCTGCGCCGCTATCCGGATCTCAAGATCGCGCTCTCCGAGGGCGGTATCGGCTGGGTTCCGTACTTCCTCG
>CALDCK010000087.1 GCA_937937315.1 uncultured bacterium | reverse complement strand
GAACACGCGAGAACCGATAGACGAAGACCCGGTCCGTCAGGCGGCGCATGGCGCGCGCCATCGCCAGGGACGGACAGTGGAAGTCCGCCGAGCCGGTGAGGCGATCCAGACGCGCCTCGAGTCCGGAGGGGGCCGTCGCCTCGAGCAGGGAGAGCGCCTCCGGGTGATCTTGCTTCAGGACGTTCTCGTCGAGCGACGCCTGCAGACCCGCCTCGGTCGCGGGATCGGAGATGTACATGAACCACTCGTTCTGGTTGGAGCCGATCAGGAGATCCACCTCGTTCTGCCCCCCCGCAGCGAAGATCGAGGCGGCCGGCTTCGGCAGGAGCCAGCCGTCGATGACGGAATCCCAGTAGTGGTCGGCGAGCGCCTGCGACGCGGCTTCGACGACTTCTCGCCAGGGCCGCGCGCGCAGGCTTCGAAGGGCCGTCGGCGAATCTTCGACGCCGAGCGCGGCCATGATCTGGAAGCCGAGCGCCTCTTCGTCTCGGAGGGTCCGCGTGCTGTTGAGCTGGTAGCCGCCGCTCTGGACGATCGCGCGCTGGAACAGACCCCTGCCGAGAGGGGATGCGATCAGCGTCCCGATGTCCGCCGCGCCGGCGGACTCGCCAAATGCGGTGATCCGTCGCGGGTCCCCGCCAAAGGCCTCGATGTTGCGGCCTACCCAACGCAGGGCTGCGATCTGGTCGAGAATCCCGTAGTTGCCCGACACCCCGCGCTCGGATTCCGCGGAGAGCGCCGGGTGCGCCAGGAATCCCAGCGGGCCCAGCCGATACTGGATCGAAACCACGACGACACCCCGCCGCGCCAGGTTGTGGCCCAGGTAGTTGGGCTCGTGGGCGTAGCCGTCTGCGTTGCCCCCGCCGTGGATCCAGACCATCACCGGCCGCAGCTCGCCGCTGTCGGGAGCCGGCGACCAGACGTTCAGGTAGAGACAGTCCTCGCTGACCCGCTCGAGATCGGGGACGACGTCCGGCAATCGTCCGAAACCCTCCGCGACCTTGCGATACCAGTCGGGGTTGCTCTGCAACTGGGGACAGGCGGGGGGGAAGCGGGTCGCGTCCTGGAGACCCTGGCGGGGCGCGTGGCGCACGGGCGGGCGCCAGCGCAGGGATCCGACCGGAGGGGCCGCATAGGGGATGCCCCGAAACACCGAGAGGCCGGACGCCTCGTCCACGAGCTCGCCGATCAGGGATTCGCCAGCGGCTTCTACACGGGGCCCGTCCGGATTGGGGTCGGTGGAGCAGGTGACGAGGACCAGAGCGAGAACGACCGACACGACGCCGCTCGCGCTCGTCGTCGATCTCGATCCGTCGGCGTGGTTCGGCCAGTGCAAGTCTTGGCGGCGCCGTAGGCGATGCAGTCGTGGCGGACGGCAGGTCCGCCCGACCGGTCATGCCACCACCCGCAATTCCCGGGCGCAACTTGACATGGACGGCCGACTCTCGCCACCCGGGTTAGGCTCGGGAGAGATGAGCGGTCTCCGCAGACACATCCCCGAGATCGCGATCGAATGGGCGATCGACGCGCCGGAGCGCCTCTGGCGGGCCGTCGACGGGACGCTCTGCTTTGCGGACGTCTCGGGCTTCACGGCGCTCGCTGAGAGACTCGCCCAGCGGGGCCGTGCGGGCGGGGAGGAGCTGGTCCAGACCCTGAGCCGCGTGTTCGGTGCCATGGTCGAGAGCGCCCGGGAGCGCGACGGGATGCTGCTCAAGTTCGGCGGGGACTCGCTCCTCTTCCTGTTCCAGGGCGAGGGCCACGCCGTGCGCGCGGCGAGCACGGCGGTGGAGATGCGTCGCGCCCTCCGCAAGGCGGCGGAGATTCCCACCTCCGTCGGCCGGCTGCAGCTCTCGATGTCGGTCGGTCTCCACTCGGGAACGCTCCATCTCTTCCTGGTGGGATCGCCCCACCGCGAGCTCGTCCTGGCCGGACGGGCTGTCAGCGTGGCGGCTGAGACGGAGGGCGCGGCGGGCACCGGCGAGATCGCCGTCAGCGCGGCGACCGCCAGGGCGCTGCCCGCCTCGGCCGTCCGGCCGCGCGAGGACGGCACGCTCCTGCTGCGCTGGCGGCGGCCGCACGCCAGCGCGGGCGGGTGGCGTCCAGACCGGGAGGTCGAGCCCGAGACGCTGCGGGGGCTCTTCCCGCGCCTGCTCGGCCAGGTGGTCGAGCCGGGTCCGCCCGATCCCGAGCACCGCGTCGCCTGCATCGCCTTCGCCCGCTTCACCGGCACGGATTCGCTCCTGGAGGACGAGGGCCCCGACGTCGTCGCCGAGGCGCTCGACACGACGCTCCGCGCGGTGCAGAAGGCCCTGGAGGACGAGGGTGTGACCCTGCTCGCCGTCGACATCGACCGCGACGGCGGCAAGCTCTTCCTGGGCTCCGGCGTCCCCCGGGCCAGCGAGGACGACGAGGGACTCATGCTCCGGGCGCTGCGTCTGATCGCAGACGCGGACCTCCCTCTGCCGCTGCAGCTCGGGGTCAACCGGGGTCACGTCTTCGCCGCCGAGGTGGGGACGGCACGCCGCGCCGCCTACTCGGCGATGGGCGACACCACCAATACCGCGGCGCGCATCTGCAGCGTGGCCCCGCCCGGCGCGGTCTACGCCCACCC
>CALDCK010000086.1 GCA_937937315.1 uncultured bacterium | reverse complement strand
ATCTTCTGCGACTTCGACGGGACCTTCTCGGTCCAGGACGTGGGTGCGACCCTGGCCGCGCGCTACGCGCCGGAGCGGCGGCCCGCTGCCTGGGAGCGATTCGAGCGCGGCGAGATCGAGGCCTGGGGCTACAACATGGAGATCCTGGACGGGCTCCCCGTACCCCTCGAGGATCTGGAGGCGTTCCTGCGCGGGGTCGAGCTCGATCCCGGCGCCCGGGGTCTGCTCGACTGGTGTCGGGAGCGCGAGGTTCCGTTTCGCATCCTCTCCGACGGGTTCGACTGGAACCTGAACCGTCTCCAGGTGATCCACCGCGTCCGCTTCGCCTACTCGGCCAACTGCCTGCGCTACGACGGCGGTCGCTGGCGCATCCGCCCGGGCGGTCCGGACCCCTCTTGTGGCTGCGGCACCGGGACCTGCAAGGCGCTCGCGATCGGCCGCTATCGCAGCGAACACCCGGGTGCGACCACCGTCCACATCGGAAACGGTCGCGTCTCGGACACCTGCGGCGCCCTGGCGGCCGATGTCGCCTTCGCAAAAGACTCGCTGGCCGTCGAGCTCGAACGCCGTGGAGCCCCCTTCGAACGTTTCGAGACCCTGGGGGACGTGCTGCCGGCGCTCGAGCGGCTGCTGCTAGCGGCTCGGGCCCGGGAGTCGTAAGGTCGGCCGCCGTGGGTCGCGACCGCAGGAACGTCATCGTAGTGGGCGCCGGTCTGGCCGGGCTCGGGGCGGCCTGGCGGCTGTCGCGGCGCGGCTTTCGCGTGGCGGTTCTGGAGCGCGCGCCGACGCCGGGAGGGCGCATCTCCGCCGAGCGGCTCGATGGCTTTCGCATCGAAGCCGTGCCGCCGGTGGTGTGCGCCGCCGACCGCCGGCTCTTCGCATTCATCGACGAGGTCGGGCTGCGCGACGACGTCCTGCCCCTGCGCCCGCTGATCCGATCCTTCGCCCACGCGGGCGGGCTGCGGGACGTCGAGCTGCGCGGGCTCGCCGACGTGCGGCGGATTCCCGGCGTGCGCCTCCGCGAGGCCCTGCGCCTGGTCCGCCTGCCCCGGTTGCTGGCCCGCTACGGGTCGCGCATCGCGCCGGACCGACCCGCCGACGCCGCCGAGCTCGACGACCGCAGTCTGGCCGACTTCTGCGCGCTCTACTTCGGCAGGAGTGTCCTCGACCGCTGGATGGCGCCACTCACCACCAGCGCGGCCCTGGGCGAGCCCGGCGAGATGAGCCGGGTCCAGTTCCTGCTCGACTACCGCCGGCGCGGCGCCAGCCGCCCCGGCCTGCCCCGGGCCTCCCTGTCGGAGGTTGCGGAGCGCGCCGGAGCGCGGCTCTCGGTGCAGTGCGGCATCGAGGCGCAGTCGCTCGAGCACTCCGAGGACGGTCGTCCCCGGGTGCGGCTCCGCGACGGGCGCGCCGTCGCTGCCGATGCCGTCGTGCTGGCGGTGCCGGCGCCCCAGGCTCTGGCCCTCGCCGACCCGCTGCTCGGACCGGCCGATCGCAGCGGGCTGAGCGCCGTGGCCTACGACCCGATCCTGACCGTCGCCGCCGGCCTGTGTCGACCCCTCGCCCCCAGACCCCAGCAGCTTCTGGTGCCCCGCAGCGAGGGCTCCCCCATCGAGTCCGCCACGATCGAGCCCGGGCTCCCGGCGTCGCGGGTTCCGGAAGGTCGAGGTCTGGTCCTCGTCCGGGCGCGGGGTGACTTCGCAGCGGCAAGCGGCGATACGCCGGACGAGGCCATCGCCAAGGAGATGCTTGGCGCCCTCGAGGCGCTCCGGCCCGGTGTCGAGCGGGCCGTCGAGTTCAGCCGCGTGCTTCGCGCTCCCCTGGGCATGCCGCGCTTCGACGTGGGGAGCTACCGGGAGCTTTCGCGCTTCGAGCGTGTCCAGCGGGATCGTCGCGCGGCGGGGCGTCGCTTCTACTTCGCCGGGGACTATCTGGCGGATCCCTCCTTCGAGGGCGCTCTCGCCTCCGCCGAGCAAGCCGCCGACGCCGTCTCCGAAGACCTCGCGCCCTAGCCGGGTGCTGGAAAGGTCTCCCGTCGCGGGGCATGGATCCTTCGGCGGATCTCTTCCCTGCGAAAGCTCGCCGCAGGCACCGCCGTGGATGCACCTTCGCGCGTCGATCTCGAACGAAATCTCCGCTCCGGGCTCGGTCCGGCCTTCTTCAGCAACCTGCCATTCGCTGGGAGCGGCGCCTCAGCCCCCGGGGCGCGGATGTGCTACCCGAGTTGGGCCGTGCCCAACCCCCACCGATCGATCGCCGGCGCCGTCGTTCTGAGCGTCCTCCACGTTCCTTGCTGCGCGCTGCCCCTCGCCGTCGTGATCTTCGGGGCGGGTGGCGCTCTGGCGCCCTGGGCTGCGCACTGGTCCGCCTGGGCCCACTGGACGCTCCCGGTTGCGTTCGGCGTGCTCGCCTACTCCTGGTGGCGGATCTCCGGGCCCCACCGCTGTCCCCGGGTTCGTCGCCAGCGACGCATCCTGGTGGGCATGACCGCGATCCTCGTGACCTCGATCGTGGTGGCCCATTGGGCTCCTCCAGCGGTGGCCGTCGCGGCGGCCCACTGATCGCCTCCCCACACGGCCCGACGGCTCCGAGCGCGCCTGCCGCTATCCTGGCGCCATGGCTCCGCCTCCGCCGACCCCGTCCGGGCCCGCCCGCCCGGGCCGCAATGCGTCGCTGGTGGCCGCCCTGCTGATCGTCCTGCTCGGGATCGCCGCGTCCCAGGGGGCCGACGCCGCCACCGCCACCCTCGACTCGATCGACGTCCAGCAGATCGACCGCGAGCTGGTGGGCATCCGCGACGGCGCCTCGTCGGTGCGGGTCCGGCTCTTGAAGCGCGAGCGGGTCCGCTGGCTCGGGGCCCGGGGCACCGTTGCGGTTGCGCTGACCGACCGCCGCTTTCTGGCTCTGTCCTCGACCGGACCCGGCTGGCAGGAGTACCGCTTCGCGCGGGAGGACGAGGAGCCCGCAGTTCATCTGGGCGCGAATCTGGCTCTGTGCCTCACGCCGAAGCGGGTCCTCCACTTCGCCTCTGGACCCGGCCTGATCGCCGAGACCGGCCTGTCGCCCGGCGAGCGCGTCGTGTCCGTGGACGTGGACGAGCACGTGGCCTCGGCGGTCACGGGTCGGCGCGTCCTCGGCTTCTCCTCCGGGGCGACCCACACCTCCGAGCGGAGTCTCTTCGTCCAGGAGGTCTTCGAGTCGCTCACCACGAGCGCGTTGACGGCCACGGTGCGCACCTCCCAGCGGCTGCTGGTGTACAAGCAATCCGGCGGCGGTTGGCTCGAGGAGCGGTTCTAGGCCGCTCGCGTCGCCCCGAGGGGGCCGGGGTCTGACACTCCCGCCCACTTGCGCACCACTGATGGGTTGTTGCGGATGGACCCATCGACCGGCCGGGCGCGGCCGGCTGGGCGCGGGAGTACCCCATGAGATCGTGCCCTCGGTCGATTGCCCCGCGGCGCGGCTCCACGTCCGGACCCGGCCTGGGCGCCCTGCTGGCGGCGCTGGCCCTGTCGGTGATCGCCGTGTCCCAGGCATCCGCCGAGCTCGTCTATGGCACCGAGGGCAACCGCCTCCGCCGCTACGACGTGGATACGATCGGCACGGACCGACTCGTCGAAGAGGTGCTGATCGATCGCGCCAGCGCAGGGGAGTTCGGCAGCCCCAGCGGACCCGGCCGCGACGTCAACGGCCAGATCTGCCGCTTCCCGGACGGGACGGGGCGCTTCCTGGCGGGTGAGGACACGGGACAGCCGACTCCCCGCGCAGGCTGGGGGATCTTCGCCGCCGACGGATCCCAGGTGGGCAAGCTCACCGCGACCTATCAGGTCGCCGGTGCCGAGCCCTTCGGCTGCGCCTTCGATCCCAGCTCGGGCGTCCTGTTCACCTCCTCCGTCGGGGAGCAGGGCTTCGGGTCCGCCAGCGGACAGCTCATCATGTGGTTCCCGCCCTTCGCCGGCTTTCCCGGCGGACCGGGCGAGTACCCGGACCTGGACCCCACCAGCGACAACTTCTGCAAGCTCGCCGTCGACCTGGGCACCGCCGGCAGCGTGTTGGTCGACCCGAGCGGTCGCGTGCTCGTCGCGGCCTCCGGGGGGCTCTCGGTCCACCGCTTCAATCCCCCCTTTCCGACCGGTCCCGACGCCGCCGGGGGATGCGGGGCCGTCGATCCCCAGGGCTCGCCGATGGTGGACGCGAGCATCACCGAGCGCCCCGAGAGCGAGACGCCCTATCGCGAGGACGGACTCCTCGAAGGGGGCGCCAACATGCTCACGCCCGCAGGGCTCGCGATCTCATCGGCGGGTACGCTCTACGCGAGCAGCGTGTTCACCGGGGTCATCAACGAGTACGACCTCGAGACCGGGGCCCTGCTGCGACCGATCGTCGAGCGACCGGGTCCCTTCGCCCTGCCCACGCCCTTCGGCAGCCCCCAGGGCATCGCCGTCGCCGCCGACGGAACGCTGTACTACGCCGACCTCGATCTGCGCGGCACGATCTCCGATCCGGGAACCATCGGTCCCGGCCCCAACGGCAAGGTGTGGCGGGTGCGCTTCGACGAGTCGGGTGATCCGTTGACGCCGGAGATCGTGCGCGAGGGGCTCTCCTTCCCCGACGGCGTCGCGGTCTTTCCCGGCGACCTGGAGCAGGCCGAGTGGCTCACCTTCGCGGGGGGCCCGGAGCGCCGCTTCGACAATCGAAACGAGTCGATCATCGGCGCCCAGAACATCGGTGACCTGGCGATCCGCTGGCAGATCCCCGCCGGAAGGATCATCACCGGATCGCCGAGCGTGGCAGCCGTCGACCTGCCCGGAGAGGGGCTCACCCAGGTCGTCTTCTTCCAGTCCTGGGATCTGTCGATCTACGCCGCGCGCCTGTCCGACGGCAGCGTGCTGTGGCGTTTCGAGACCGAGGACCAGCCCGGCAGCGCCTTCCCGAGCACGGGCTCGGTCCACGTCGCGAAGCTGGCGGGTCGGGATCGCGTCTTCGTGGGCCAGGGCCACAACTTCTACTCCCTCGACGCGGCGACGGGCGAGGAGGTCTGGCGATTCACGGCGGGCACCGGCTGCGGGTACGACACGGGCACCGAGCCAGGCCTTTGTGGCTTCAGCGGCGAGCGCAATCAGATCGAGTCCTCGGCCTACGTCGCCGACGGCAAGGTCTTCTTCGGCATGGACGTCAACGACGTGGCGACCGGCAAGGGCGGCTTCTTCGCCCTCGACGCCTTCGACGGGCGGATGGTCTGGTTCTTCGATCTCGAGAGCGGGTCCACCTGTCGCCCGGACGCCGGTGACGACGTCCGCCGCTACGACCCCTACCACAGCGAGCTCGAGCTCGGGCTGCCCGCCGGGTTCTTCGCGACGCGTTCGGGCTGCGACCACCCTCGGACGCGGAACGGCTGCGGAAACGTGTGGTCTTCGCCGGCGGTGGATCTCGAGCGGGGCGCGATCTTCGTCGCGTCGAGCAACTGCGATACCGCGCTCGATCCGCAGACCGCGACGCCTCTTCCCATGCCGCCCTTCGACGAGGCGATCTTCTCCCTCGACTACGACGGCGAGGTGCGCTGGGTGTGGCGTCCGCGGGAGTACGACAACGACGACCTCGCCTTTGGCGGAGTGCCGAACCTCTTCGAGATCACCGTCGACGTGGAGGGGACGCTCACGGTCGTCGACGTCGTGGGCATCGGGTCGAAGGACGGAACCTACTACGTGCTCGACCGCGACGGCTCGAACCAGAGCAATGGCGCGAGCTGGAGCGAGGACCCGAGCAGCCATCTGCCAGCGGATCTGCCCTACTGGCGGACCCGGGTCGTGGATGGCGGAGACGTCGGCGGCATCCTCGCCACCGCAGCCGTCGACCAGAAGCATCGCCGCATCCACTTCAGCACGGCTCCCGGCGAAGGCTCGGTGAACTCGCCGCCGAATCCTCCCCAGCTGCCCACCGTGCACGCGCTCGACATGGACGACGGGTCGGTCCTCTGGCAGAACGTCGGTGACACTCCGGAGCTCGCGAGCTTCTCCTCGGTGAGCGTCATTCCCGGGGTCGCGGTGGCGGGCACCTCCGTCGGCGCCATCCTGCGCCCCTATTTCGCGCCGACGGGCCTGCCCCTGCCCACCTTCGATCTCGAGAACTTCGGGATCGGATCCACGCCGATCTTCGTCGACGGCACGCTGCTGGTCGGCGCCGGTATCGGCACCCGAACGAGGAGCGGGACCGGCATCAGCGACATCGTGTCCAGACGCCCGTCGAACCTGACGGCCCTATGCGTACCTGGGACGCGCGGCTGTGGAGCCTGCGACGACGGCGTGGACAACGACCTGGACGGGGAGATCGACATGGCCGACGACGGCTGCATCGCCGAAGGGGACGACTCGGAGATCCGGGGCGACATCGACGGCGACGGCGCCGTGGGCGACCGGGATCGTCGACGCTTCTTCGCCGCCTTCGGCCGGGCGCCGGGGCAGGTGGGCTACGCGCTGGCGGCAGACCTCGATCCGCCGGGGGCTCCGGACGGCTTGATCGGGCTCATCGACTACCAGCGCTGGCTCGCCGCCGAGGCCGAGTTCAATGCGCCGCCGCCTCCGGCCTGCGGCCTGCTGGGGATCGAGCCCTTCGCGGTCCTGGCATGGGTCCGCGCCGCGCGGCGGCGTTCACGCCGGCGGTGCTCGCGGGGCAGGCTTCGGGCGCTGCTGTTGGGCGTCCTCGCCGTCGGATCCCTGGCCCTCGGCTCCGATGCCCAGGCCCTGGCCACGGTCCGGCTGGTGTTGCCCGAGGACGCGGTGATCGTGGACGGCGCGGTTCGGGTGCAGGCGGGCGAGAGCCTGTCCGTCCGAGTGATGGCGGATCTCGAACAGCCCATCATCGGCTGGGGGCTCGACGTGGAGACGGACCCGCTGCTGCTGGGGCACGACTCCACCCTCGTCGGCGACCCCTGGATCGCCGTGTCGGCGGCGGATGGCGACGGACTCGCGGGCCTGGCGTCACCGCCGGGGGTCTCCGGCGCGGACGTGTGGCTTGCGGACCTCTCCTATACGGCGATGGCGGCGGGCTCGACTCAGCTGGCTCTCGCCATCACGGCCGGGGATCCCACGGAGGGTTTCGCGCTGCTCGAGATCGGTGCCTTCGACGCGGTGTCCTTCGGCGCGCGCATCGAGGTGCTCGTCGTTCCCGAGCCGAGCACAGGGCTCCTCGTGGCTGCGGGCCTGCTCGCTCTCGGCGCGCGTCGCCGCTGACTGCGCGGCTCCGCTCGGGCTTCGCTCCGCCCGCCCCGGGGGCGCTCGACCCGCTATTCTGGCCGCCCGCTCGGATCCGTCCCGATCGATTCGGATCGGGCCCCGCGCGGATTGGGGAGGATCGATGAGCGCCAATCGCCGGGGAAGGCTCGCGACGCAGCTCGTTTCCAGGGTCGAGCCGGCGGCGATGACACCGGGACAGGTCGCCTACGAGTTCCGCAAGCAGCTCGACGCCGGGGTGCCGATCATTGCGGCGGGCCCGATTCGGAAGGACCCCTTCCGTCTGCTGTCGATGGGCTACACGCCGCGCCATCGCTTCCAGCTCTTCGACGCGACCTTCTACCTCTCGAACCTCCGCTTCGATCTGGACTTCCGCTTCTTCGTCGCCTTCGTGCACCTGCCCGGCGACGGACGCTCGCGCCCCCGGCGCGGCGCCTTCCATCCGCGGGTCCTCTACAAGGACCAGTCTCTGGTCTGGCGTTGTCCGAGCCACTGCATCCGCTCCGAGGGCGAGAACTGGATCGGCAAGGGGGCCCTGAAGCCCCAGCGGGTCGGCGGGGAGGAGATCTGGTCCAGCGCCGAGGAGACCACCAATCTGCCCCTCGAGATCCAGGCGACCCTCGACGAGCTCAGCCGTCGTGGCGGTCGCGTCCGGCGGGACGATGCGATCGTCTCGCAGATCCTGCGCAACGCGCCGGATGATCGCTTCGAGCCCTACGAGGACTGGAGCGCGCCGCGGCGACGCGCCATGTCGAATCCGCGCAACCTCGTGAATCGCGGTCGGGAGGTGGCGTGGTTCGAGCGCGAGAACGACCCGCGTTCACTGCGCTTCGAGCCGGGCTTCGAGCCGGACTTCCGAAAGGGCGTCGTCGAGACGAGTCTGCTCAAGAGCCGGATATACGGCGGCGAGGTACGGAAGCTCCGGATCCTCTCGAAGAACGGCGTGATCCAGTACCAGTTCGTCGCCGCGCCTCGCCAGGTCTGGATCATTCCGCCCCAGACGCTGACCACGGAGATCACGAGCTACGGCGTGCGCACGGTGGACGTGGAGGCAGCCGAAGATCTCTGCGTTCCGGGCTACGAGTACCACTTCATGGATGAGAGCGAGGACCCGCCGCAGCTCTACACCCAGATCCCCGACGGCTTCGCCGGGCAGCCGAGCGAGGTCGATCCCGCGCGATCGGATGCCTCTCCCTGGATCGAGGAGCTCCCTGTGATTCGCGAGTTCCGGCGCGTCCTAGGCTTTTCGCGCCCCCGCACGCGCTGATCGCGCTTCGCTGGTTCACGCCAGGTGGGCGATGGTCGCGCCGTCGCCGCCGCGATCGGGGGACGCGCTTTCGACGCGCGTGACGTAGCGGGAGGAGGAGAGCATCTCGCGCGCCGCACGGCGCAGCGCGCCGGTGCCCAGGCCGTGGACCACCAGGAGCTGGGGCAGGCGCGCGGCTGCGGCCCGGTCGAGGGCGGCGAGCAGCCGATCGAGCGCCTCGTCCACCCGCAGTCCGCGGAGATCGCAGCGACCGTCGTCACCCTCGCCCTCGTCGTCGTTCATGGGTGGCATGGGTGCCGGAGAGCGGGGGCGCGCCGGAAGGGCCTCGGGGCTCGCGCGACCCACGCGCTCGAGCGGCACCACGACCCTCGCACTGCCGAGCCCCACGGCCACGCGCCCCCGGCGATCGGGAAGCGCGCGTAATACGCCGACGCCTCCCCCCGCCAACCGCACCGGATCCCCGGGCCGGACGCTGTGCCAGTCGATCGGCTCGAGCGTCTCGGCGGGCTGCGGTGTGATGCCGGTCTCCCGCTCGGCCCGCTCCGCCTCGGCCGCGATCCCCTCGAGGCGGGTTCGGGCATGTGCGGCATCCCGCGCGCTCCCCCCTTGCTGGAGGTCCCGGATGACGGTGGCGATCTGCGCTCGCGCGTCCTTGAAGCTGCGGTCGAGGTCGTCGCGTAGCGCCCGATAGAGCTTCTCGCGGCGTTCCTGGAGGCCGGCGATCTTGCGGCGGTACTCGTCTCGCGCGCCCTCGGTCTCCTCGCGCAGCTGCTCCGCCTGGCGTCGCTCCCCTTCCAGCGCGGCGCGGCTCGTGGCGAGCTCGGCCAGCATGCGGTCGAGCTGGCGATCCTCGCGAGACAGGAACTCGTGGGCGCGATCGAGGACGCTGCGCGGCATGCCCATCCGGGCCGCCACAGCCGAGGCCGAGGAGCTTCCGGGCGTTCCCAGGTGGAGCCGGTAGGTCGGCGCCAGGGTCTCCGGGTCGAACTCGACGCTGGCGTTCTCGAAGCGCGGGTCCGTGTCGGCCATCTCCTTCAGGAGGCCGTAGTGGGTCGTCAACATGACTCGGGCTCTCGCATCGGCCAGCTCCTCGAGCACGGCCTGGGCGAGGGCGGCTCCTTCGCCGGGATCGGTTCCGACTCCGATCTCGTCGAGGACGACCAGGGTTCGCTCGTCGGCCTCGTGGACGATGCGGGCCAGGTTGGCCATGTGGGCCGAGAACGTCGACAGGCTCTGCCCGATGCTCTGCTCGTCGCCGATGTCGGCGAGCAGTGCGTCGAAGAGATCGACCCGGGCGCCGGGAGCCGCGGCGACGTGGAGGCCCGCTCGCACGCAGAGCACCGCGAGAGCGGTCGCCTTCATCGCGACGGTCTTGCCGCCGGCGTTGGGCCCCGAGACGACCAGGACGTGGAAGCTCTCGCCCAGGCGAACGTCGTTGGGAACGGACTCCTCCGGCGGGATGGAGGGGTGGCGGAGCTGGGGCAGCACGAGCACGCCCTCGCGGCGGACCTGGGGCGAGGTGGCGTTCATCTCCCGGGCCAGGGCGGCTCGGGCGAAGGCGAGGTCGATCGCGGCGAGAGCCTCGAGCTCCGCCTCGAGGTCGTCGGCGATCTCGGCGATCCGCGCGGAGAGGCGCCGCAGGACGCGTTCGATCTCCCGATCGACGTCGATCTCCGCCTGCTTGTGGCGGTTGTTGAGCTCGACCAGGGATTCGGGCTCGACGTAGAGGGTGGTGCCGGATCCCGAGGCGTCGTGAACGATGCCGCGTACCTGCCCCTTTGCGTCGGCGCGGACCGGCAGCACGTAGCGGTCGTTGCGGACGGTGAAGTAGTGGTCCGAGAGCGCGGCGGCCACGTTCGAGTCCCGGAGGATGCGGTCGAGCCGCGAGGTGATCTCGGCGCCGTGATCGCGGACGGCGCGTCGCGCCGCGGCGAGGGCGGGGGAGGCTGCGTCGAGGACCTCGCCCGAAGGGTCGAGGCAGCGGGTGAGCTCGCGTTCGAGGTCCGGGCGCGGGGTGAGCCGGGTGGCGTGATCCGCCAGCGGAGGCGCCTCCTCGCCGTGGGAGGTCAGGAAGCGCGCGACCTCGCGCAGGCCCGCGAGGGCGACGCCGACCTCCGAGAACTCCCGGGGAGCGAGGACTCCCCCCTTCCGCGCCCGATCGAGCGCGTCGTCCAGCTCGGCGATCGTGCCGAGCGGCAGCGCGTCGCCCGCGTCGAGCCGAGCGCGCGCCTCGTCGGTCTCGGCCAGACGTGCGCGCACACCGGACTCGCTGGCTTCGAAGAGAGACGACGACGCGGCCTCGCCTTCGCCGGCGGCGAGCCGCGCCCGGGCGACTGGCGTGCGAACGAATTTCTCCAGCCGCGCCAGAACATCCGACCATTCGAGCCGTTCCAGGGTCTTCTGCGCAACGCTGAAGGACACGCCGCAATCTTAGATGACTCGTGCCACGCGCGACGTGAGAGAATGTGTTTTCGATCTGCAGTCCGCACGCCGAAACGATTCGCAATGGCAAGACGCTCTCCCACCGAAGCCATCCTCGACTCCACTCGCGACATCGATCGCTGGAGCCTCGACCGGATCGTGCGCACGATCCACGAGGAGGATCGGAACGCCTACGACGCCGTGTCGGCGGCACTCGCCGACATCACCGCCGCCGCCGAGGTGATCTCCACAGCGCTCGGGGGTGGAGGGCGATGGTTCAATGTGGGCGCCGGGACGAGCGGACGCATCGGCGCCCTGGACGCGGCGGAGATCCCGCCGACCTTCGGCCTCCCTCCCCAGCGCGTGCAGGCGGTGATCGCCGGGGGCGATGTGGCGCTGGTGCGCGCCGTCGAAGGCGCCGAGGACCATCCGGAGCGAGCCGCTCACGAGCTCTACGAGCGCGGGCTGGCCGGCGGTGACGTCGTCGTGGCCATCTCCGCCAGCGGCACCACGCCCTTCACCCTGGGCAGCCTCGACGCCGCCCACGAGGTGGGCGCCCGGACGGTGGGGATCACGTGCAATCCCGACTCCCCCCTCGCCGAGGCGGCGGAGGTGCCGGTGGTGCTGCGCGTCGGCCCCGAGGTCCTCGCCGGCTCGACGCGCATGAAGGGCGGACTGGCCCAGAAGATGGTGCTCCACCTCCTCTCGACCAGCGTGATGATCCGCCTCGGCTACGTGACCGGGAACCTGATGGCGAATCTCCGCCCGGCGTCCGACAAGTTGCGCGATCGGGCGGTCCGCATCCTGATGACCCTCGGCCGCCTCGACCGCCCCATGGCGGCTGCACTGCTCGAGGCCTGCGACGGCGACGTCGCCCTCGCGAGCCGTCGCGCCCAGGAGACGCTGCATCGCTCGAAGGAGGCCGTGTAGGCCCCGCGGCTCAGAGCGCCCGGTGGCCCGTGATGTGCTCGCCCAGGATCAGGGTGTGCACGTCGTGGGTTCCCTCGTAGGTGCGCACCGTCTCGAGGTTGACCATGTGGCGCATCGCCTGATAGTCGTCGACGATGCCGTTCGCGCCGAGCAGGTCTCGTGCCTTCCGGGCGATCTGAAGGGCCACGTCGACGTTGTTGCGCTTGATCATCGACACCATCACCGGCTCCAGCTGGCCCGCGTCCTTGATCCGACCGACGCGCAGCGCCAGGAGCTGGGCCTTCGTGATCTCGGTCAGCATGTAGACGAGCTTCTCCTGGGTGATCTGCTTCGAGGCGAGCATGCCGCCCTGCACCTCGCGGTCCAGCGTGTACTGGCGGGCCTCGTCGTAGCAGGCCATCGCCGCGCCGATCACGCCCCAGGCGATGCCGTAGCGCGCCTGGGTGAGACAGGAGAGCGGAGCGCGCAGGCTCTTCGCCGCGGGTAGCCGGTTCTCCTCGGGAAGCTCCACGTCCTGGAGGAAGAGCTCCGAGGTGACCGAGCCACGCAGGGAGAACTTCCCCTTGATGTCGCGCGCCTCGAATCCCGGGCGATCCTTCTCGACCAGGAAGCCCGCGATGCCCTCGTCGGTCTTCGCCCACACGACGGAGATGTCGGCGAGACTGCCGTTCGTGATCCAGCGCTTCGTGCCCGAGAGGCGCCAGCCGCTTCCCACCCGCTCCGCTCGAGTCCTCAGGGCGCCGACGTGGCTGCCCGCATCGGGCTCCGTGAGGCCGAAGCAGCCGATCGCCCGGCCGGCGGCCAGCTCCGGCAGCCAGCGGTCCTTCTGGGCGTCCGAGCCGTAGGCGTGGATCGGGTACATCACGAGCGATCCCTGGACCGACGCAAAGGAGCGCAGCCCCGAGTCGCCCCGCTCGAGCTCCTGCATGACGAGCCCGTAGGCGACGTTGTTCATGCCGGCGCAGTCGTAGCCGTGGAGGTTGGCCCCGAAGAGCCCGAGCTCCCCGATCCGGGGCACGAGCTCCATCGGGAAGGACCCGTCGCGCCGCACGTGCTCCTGGATCAGGGGAAGGAACTCGCGGGAGACGAACTCGCGCACGGTCTGCCGAGCCATGCGCTCCTCGTCCGAGAGGAGCTCGTCGAGGTGGAGGAAGTCTACGTCCTGGAACTCGGCCATGGGCACTCCTTCCGCCGCCGCCGGCGGGTCGGCCGGCAGACTACCGCAGAGCGCGGGGGCGAGACGTAAGAAGGGCCCGGCGGCTGGCGCTGACGGGCCCTTCTGGGATGACCGGGGGGCAGGATGGAGCCGGATCCGGAGCCCGCGGCGAAACGGGCTCCGTCGCCGGACCCCTCAGGCCGAGGTCGCCTTTCGGGCGGACTTCGGCCGATCCATCTCGCGCAGCTTGCGATTGAGCTGGGAGATCTTCCGGTCGATGCGCTGCACGTCGCCCTTCGAGGCGATCTGCAGTGCGCTGAGGAAGGCTTCGACGCCGGACTCGTACTGCTTCGTGGCATCCTTCCGCCACGACTCGATACGCTTTGCGGCCGGGGTCTTCTGGACCTCGGTGCGCAGCTTCTTGGCGCGCTTCTCGATGTCCTTGCGTGTCGACTCGATCCGCTTCGCGGCCGGGGTCTTCTGGACCTCGGTGCGCAGCTTCTTCGCACGCTTCTCGATGTCCTTACGAGTCTCCTTGGCGCGCTTCTCGATGTCCTTGCGGGTGGAGTCGATGCGCTTCTCGATGTCCTTGCGCGTCGAGCCCAGCTGCCGCTCGAGCTTGCGCCGTCGCGTTCGGAGCTGCTTCTGCACGCGCTTCGCCTCGTCCTCGACGGACTCGTAGGCGTCTCGCACGCGGTCGAATCCTTCCTGCACGATCGTCGCTTGCTGCTGTGCCATGGCGATCCTCTCTTCCGTGGTTCGTTCGATGCTGTCGACGCGCCTGCGACGCCCTTCGACATCTCCGACTCGCCGATCTCCACGCCCGGTTGCGGTCCGGGGGCGGGGGGATTCCGTCTCCGCGGCAGCGGAGATCCCGCGCCGGCGGGAATCAGGACTACCGCTTCGACGCACTGCATTATAGTGCGCTGCGTCAATGCGTCAATGACGGGAGCGCGAAAAACTTGCCAACCGTCTGGAAATCAAAGGATTTCATTGGGATGCGTGCAGTACCTGCGATCGCCCCCGGATGTGGGGGGTTGGACGCATTGCGGCACAACGCCTCACCAGCGAAGGATGGCGCTCGTCCAGGAGAAGCCGGAGCCGAAGGTGGTCATCGCGACCAGCTGCCCGCGCTCGATCCGCCCCGAGCGGACGTTCTCGTCCAGCAGCATCGGGATGGAGGCCGCCGAGCAGTTTCCGAAGCGGTCGATGTTGTTCGGGCACTTCTCCGGCGGGATCTCGAGCTGCTGGGCCACGTACTCGTTGATCCGCAGGTTCGCCTGATGGAAGAGGAAGTGGTCCACGTCCTCGAGCTTCACGCTGGCGGCGCCCAGGGTCTCGAGCAGCACCTCGGGCATGCGAGTCACGGCGTGTTTGAAGACGAAGCGGCCCTGCATGCGCGGGAAGTGCCTCTTCTCCGCCATCAGCTCCGGGGTGATGCGCCGCGGGATCGCGGAGCTCGGGGCCTCGACCCAAAGCTTGTCGGCGTACTCGCCCTGGGCGTGGAGCCGCACCTCGAGGATCTCGGAGGTATCCCCGGGCTCGTCGTTCGCCTCCACCACCACCGCTCCGGATCCATCCCCGAAGAGCACCGTGACGTCGCGGCCCTCGGTCGAGAAATCGAGACCGGTGGAGTGGACCTCGCAGCCCGCCACCAGGATTCGCCGATAGACGCCACTCCGGACGAAGGCGTTGGCGACCGACAGCGCGTAGACGAAGCCGCTGCATTGAGCGCGCAGGTCGAAGCAGGGCAGACCCTCCACCCCGAGCCGTTGCTGGAGGAAGAAGGAGGTGCCGGGGAAGTCGGCCTCGGCAGAGAGGGTCGCCAGGATGATGCAGTCCAGGTCCGCCGGGTCCAGCCCCGCCGCGTCCAGGGCGTTGCGGGTCGCCCCCACCGCGAGCTCCGAGGGGACCTGCCCATCCGCGACGTAGTGGCGCGTCGCGATTCCCGAGCGCTGCCGGATCCACTCGTCGCTGGTGTCCATCAGCTCGGCCAGGTCGTCGTTGGTCACCACCCGCTCGGGAACGAGCATTCCGGTGCCTGTGATCCGTGCACGAAGGGTCATGAGGGCTCCTAGTGTCTCTGTCCGGCCAGGCCGAGCGTCCGAGCCCCGGGGCCGCCTTCTTCGAAGAGCAGGGTCTCAGCCCGGGCGATCAGCTCGGCCAGGCCCGCTCGGGTGACGGCGGAGATGGCGACGCCGTCGTGGCGCGCCGCGATCGTCTCTCCGACGTTGTCCGGGAGGCGGTCGATCTGGTTGAAGACCAGGAGCTCCGGGGTGTCTCCGAGGCCGATCTCGCGAAGGACCTCGCGCACCGCCTCGATCCTCCGCTCGTAGTCCTCGCTGGCCGCATCGACCACGTGGAGCAGGAGGTCGGCGTCATCGAGCTCCTCCAGCGTGGCGCGGAAGGCGGAGACCAGGTCCGGCGGCAGGTCGCGAATGAATCCCACCGTATCCGTGATCACGACCTCGCGCTCCTTCGGGAAGCGCAGCCGCCGCGAGGTGGGATCCAGGGTCGCGAACATCTTGTCCGCGACGTGGACATCGGTCTTCGTGAGCGCTCGCAGCAGGGTGCTCTTCCCCGCGTTCGTGTAGCCCACGATCGAGAGCGTCGGCACCTCGCGCCGGGATCGTCGCTTTCGCCGCGACTCGCGCTGTCCGCGCAGCTTGCGGAGCTCGCGCTCGAGGCGGGCCACGCGGTCGCGCACCCGGCGCCGATCCACCTCGAGCTTGGTCTCGCCCGGGCCGCGACCGCCGATCCCTCCGGCCAGGCGCGAGAGGGCGACGTCCGACCGCTGGGCCAGTCGCGGAAGCAGATACTTGTGCTGGGCGAGCTCGACCTGGAGCTTGCCGTCCCGGGTCCGGGCATGCTGGGCGAAGATGTCGAGGATCAGCTGGGTCCGATCGATGACCCGCAGCTCCAGGCGCTCGGAGAGGTTGCGGGCCTGGGTGGCCGTCAGGTTCTGGTCGAAGATGACCAGGTCCACGTCGAACTGGAACGCCCGGATCACCAGGTCCTGGAGGCGCCCTGATCCCATCAGGAACTTGCGATCCAGGGCCGGCCGGTGCTGGGTCACCATGTCTACGACGTCGACACCGGCCGAGCGGGCCAGCTCGCGCAGCTCGGCCAGCTGCGACTCCAGGTCCAGAGGCTTGCGCCCGGTGGTGACGGAGACCAGGATCGCGCGCTCCCCGTCGCCAACCGACCGGGTCTGGTCCTGGCGGGCGAGCTCCTCCTCACGCGCGCGAATCCAGTCGCGGAAGTCGAAGTCGATGCGCGCGGGCGGGGCCGGGTCCAGGTGCTCGATCCCGGACCCGTCGCGGTTCTCGGGACGCAGGGCCGCTACGTAGGCATTCGCCGGCAGGCCGTCGGCGTCGGTGCCGATGGCCACCATCGCGTCGAGCCGCAGGGCTGCGAGGTCGGTCACGTTGTCCCGGGTGAGCGGCTCGTCCCCCACATGGCTCAGGATGCAGCGGAAGCCGCGCAGCCGGCCTCGCCCGGCGCGGATGCGGCCCCAGTCGGGCATCTCGATACCGCGGGCATCCCCCACCATCACGTGGGTGACGTCACCCCGACGATCGACGAGGACACCTACTTGACGACCCGTCTCGTGGGTGAGTGCCGTCAGGTGGCGGGCGAACTCCTGCGTGATGAGTCTCTCGGGAGGGAGACTGCGTCGGCAGAGGCGCTCGAGCTGGCGGATCTGACTGGCCTTGAGGCCCTGGGTATTACCGAAGATGGGAATGGACGTGACCTCGGGGGCGAATAGGGTCAATCTTGGAGGCCGGCCCGAGCTTCATCAAGGGGTTGGCGTCGGCCGGACGACCGGGAGCGACGAATTCCCCGTGGGGATTGTAGGGCATCCGAGCCGCCGGCTCGCTTCCGCTCCCCTGTGGCCCTCGTTATCGTCCTGCAGCGGCGGTCAACTTCGGCCCCGTCCCGCCGAGTAGAGAGACCGTATGGCCAACGAACACCCCGCGCTTGCCACTCTGATTCTCGCCGCCGGGAAGGGCACCCGGATGAAGTCGGCCCGGCCGAAGGTGCTCCACGAGCTGTGTGGGCGCTCCCTGTTCTCCTACCCCCTGGAGGCCGCACGCAGCCTGGACCCGAAGCGCCTCCTGGCCGTGGTGGGGCACGGCGCCGAGGCCGTACGCGAGCGCTTCGCCGAGCAGGCCGAGTTCGTGCTCCAGGCCGAGCAGCGGGGAACCGGCCACGCGGTGCTGGAGTGCCGCAGCGCGCTCCAGGACTTCCGCGGCGACGTCCTCATCCTCTACGGCGATACCCCCCTGCTGACCGGCGAGACCCTCGAGCGCATGCGCGCCCACAAGCGGGCCTCCGGCGCCGACCTGATCATGCTGTCGGCCGAGGTGGACGTTCCGGGGATCGTGATCCGGGACGAGGGCGGCTCCGTGGCTCGGATCGTGGAGGCGACCGACGCGGCGCCGGACGAGCTCGGGATCGCCGAGCGCAATACGGGCGTCTACCTGCTCGACGGATACCTCCTGTGGAAGCTGCTCGCCCAGGTGGACGACGACAACGCCCAGGGCGAGCTCTACCTCACCGACATCGTGGAGGTCGCGGTGGGTGAGGGACGCCGCGTCGATGCCCTGAAGCTCGACGAGTCGACCGAGGCCCTCGGGGTGAACACCCGCCGCGAGCTCGCCGAGGCATCCCAGCGGATGCGCGACCGCATCCTGAACCGCTTGATGGACGGCGGTGTCACTATCGTCGATCCCGGCACGACCTTCGTCGACGCAGACGTGGAAATCGGCGCGGACAGCGTGATCGAGCCGGGTTGCGTCATCAGCGGACCGACGCGGATCGGGGAAGGTGTCCAGCTGCGGCCCCATTGCACGATCGAGTCGAGCGAGATCGGCGACCACGTCGCAATCGGGCCCAGCGCTCACATCCGCCCGGGCTGCGTCATTGGCGAGGGGTCGCGGATCGGCAACTTCGTCGAGGTGAAGAACAGCGTGATCGGACCGGGCGTGAAGGCCGACCATCTGAGCTACATCGGCGACGCTGACGTCGGGGCCGGAGCGAGCTTCGGCTGCGGATCGATCGTGGTCAATTACGACGGGATCTCGAAGCACCGGACCCGCGTGGGCGAGCGCGCCTTCGTCGGATGCAACGTCAATCTCATCGCGCCGCTCGAGATCGAGGCCGACGCATTCGTCGCCGCCGGCTCGACCATCACGAAGGATGTGGCGGAACAGGCGCTCGCGGTGGCGCGAGCGCGGCAGCGAAACATCGAAGGCTGGGTGGCGAAGCGAAACCAGAAGCGCGACTGATCGCGTTCCGCGTCGGCGCGGATTCCACGGGAGCTCATCATGTGCGGAATCGTTGGATACGTTGGACGTGAGCCCCGTGCGATGGAGGTGCTGATCGAGGGACTGCGGCGCCTGGAGTACCGGGGCTACGACTCGGCGGGCGTGGCGATCCTCGACGGGGGTTCGCTCCTGGTCCGGCGCGCACTCGGGAAGCTCGCCAATCTCGAGTCCGAGCTCAGCGGTGAGTCCCTCAGCAGTCACATCGGCGTCGGGCACACGCGCTGGGCGACCCACGGGAAGCCCTCCGAGCGAAACGCCCACCCCCATCGCGCCGGTTCCGTCGCGATCGTGCACAACGGCATCATCGAGAACTACGGCGAGCTGCGCCGCGAGCTCGAGGCCGCCGGTCGCTCGATGGAGTCCGAGACCGACACCGAGTTGATCGCGCATCTCATCGACATCGAGATCGAGGCGGGGAAGGCTCCCCTCGACGGGGTTCGATCGGCCTGCGCCCGGCTGGTCGGATCCTTTGCCTTCGCCGCGGTCTGCGAGTCGCAGCCCGACCACATCGTGGCGGCGAAGAGCGGCGGCAGCCCCATCATCCTGGGGGTCGGAGATCAGCAGTCCTTCCTGGCCAGCGACATCCCGGCGATCCTGCCCTATACGCGCCAGATGGTCTTTCTCGAGGATGGCGAGTTCGCCGTCCTCTCGGAGGAAGGGGTCCAGGTCCTCGACTCCGAAGGCAGACCCGTCGATCGCGAGCCGAAGCCCATCCAGTGGGATCCGGTCTCGGCGGAAAAGGGCGGCTACGACCGCTTCATGCAGAAGGAGATCTTCGAGCAGCCCCGCGCGATCATGGACACGATCGGGACGCGGGTCTCCGAGAGCGAGGGAGAGGTCCAGTTGAACGGGATCGACCTCCCCCCCGAATCCGTCGCGAAGGTCGACCGGATCAGTCTCGTCGCCTGCGGCACTGCTTACTACTCGTGCATGGTCGGGAAGTACCTCTACGAGCAGATCGCCGGGATTCCTGTCGAGGTCGATCTCGCCAGCGAGTTCCGCTATCGGCAGCCGATCCTGGATCCGAGCGTCATCGTCGTGCCGGTGTCCCAGTCCGGTGAGACGGCGGACACCCTTGCCGCGCTGCGCCAGGCGAAGTCGGCCGGATCGCGGGTGATCTCGATCTGCAACGTGCGCGACGCCACGATCGCGCGCGAGAGCGATGACGTGCTCTACACCCAGGCCGGCCCGGAGATCGGCGTGGCGTCCACGAAGGCGTTCACCACCCAGGTGGTGGCCCACTACCTGCTGGCGCTGAAGCTCGGTCTGTCGCGCGGTCGGCTGTCGCGGGAGTCGGCGCGAGAGCACGTGAGGAACCTGCTGAAGCTGCCGCGGGCCGTCGAGAGCGTGTTGCAACTCGACGACGAGATCCGAGGCGTCGCCCAGCGCTTCTTCCACGCGAAGAACTTCCTCTTCCTCGGCCGCGGGATCATGTACCCGATCGCTCTCGAGGGTGCGCTCAAGCTGAAGGAGATCTCGTACATCCACGCCGAGGGCTACGCCGCGGGCGAGATGAAGCACGGTCCGATCGCGCTGATCGACGAGGACATGCCGGTCGTGGTGATCGCCAACCGAAGCCCGGTCTACGAGAAGGTCCTGTCCAATCTGGAGCAGGTGCGCTCTCGCGATGGCATGGTGATCGCAGTGGCTACCGAGGGTGACCCGAGCATCGCGGAGAAGGCGAACGAGGTGATCTACATCCCGGATCTCGGCGAGTACCTGACCTCGATTCTCGCGACGGTGCCGCTTCAGCTCCTCGCCTATCACGTCGCGGTCCTGAAGGGCACGGACGTCGACCAGCCGCGGAATCTGGCGAAGAGCGTGACCGTCGAGTAGCCCGTCGGACTTCCGGGGCGCCGGGTCTGCGCTACGCTGCGCGGGCCCGCCCGGTCCTCCACCGGAACGCGATCCACTCGTCGCGCGAGCGTTCGTGCAGCAGCGCTGCCGCTCGTCGGGCGGAGGTTCGCGGCCCGGGCGTCGAAGCATCGAGCACGCGCGTTCGAGGACGCGCCGCGGTGGGAGGCGGCTTGCTCGCAGAATCCATCCTCGAGGGGCTGAACCCCGGCCAGAGCGAGGCGGTGCGGACCACCGAGGGGCCGCTGCTCGTTCTCGCCGGTGCGGGGAGCGGGAAGACGCGAGTCCTGACCCAGCGCATCGCCTACCTGGTGGGCGTCTGCGGCATCGCGCCCGAGGGAATCCTCGCGGTCACCTTCACGAACAAGGCCGCCGGCGAGATGCGGGAGCGGGTGGAGAAGGTCCTCGGCACCGAGGCCCGCGCGGTGTGGCTCTCCACCTTCCACTCGGTCTGCGTTCGGCTGCTCCGGCGGGAGATCGGCCATCTCGGGATATCGCGCGGCTTCGTCATCTACGACGAGGCCGACGCCCTGTCGCTGGTGAAGGAGGCGCTTCGGCGTCACGACCTCGACCCGAAGGTCGTCGACCCCCGCCGCCTGCGCTGGCGCATCGACCAGTGGAAGAATGCGGGGCTCTCACCGGCGGCGGCGGGTCGGGAGGCCTTCGACTTCGAGGCGCAGCGGGCGGTCGAGATCTACGCCACCTACCAGAGGCTGCTGGCTGACGCCGACGCGCTCGACTTCGGCGATCTGCTGATCAAGACCGTCGAGGTCTTCGAGCGATTCCCGGAGGTACTCGGCCACTATCGACGTCGCTTCCAGTACGTCCTCGTCGACGAGTACCAGGACACGAATCGGGTGCAGTACCAGCTCATCCAGCAGATCGCCGGTGAGCACCGGAATCTCTGCGTGGTCGGCGATCCGGACCAGTCGATCTACGCCTGGCGTGGTGCCGACGTGCGCAACATCCTCGATTTCGAGCGCGACTACCCGGACGCGAAGGTCGTGAAGCTCGAGCAGAACTACCGGTCGACCCAACCCATTCTCGAGGGTGCGACCGGCGTCGTCGCGAACAATCTCGCCCGCAAGGAGAAGGCCCTCTTCACCGAGAAGGAGGGCGGCGACCCCATCCGGATCTTCGCGGCCGAGGACGATCGCGAGGAGGCTCAGTTCGTGGTGCGGGAGATCCTCCAGGGCACTCGCGCCGGCGGACGCTCACTCGGCGACTTCGCGATCTTCTACCGCACCAACGCCCAGTCTCGCGTCTTCGAGGAGGAGCTCCTCAAGTACGATGTGCCCTACGTGGTCGTGGGTGGCGTGCGCTTCTACGACCGGGCCGAGGTGAAGGACGCTCTCGCCTACCTTCGGCTGCTGATGAATCCAGCGGACGGCGCCGCTCTGCGCCGCATCGTGAACCGGCCGACCCGCGGGATCGGCAAGACCACGATGGACCGCGCCGCGGTGATCGCGAGCCAGGAGGATGTCGGGCTCCTCGAGGCGCTTCGCCGCTACGTCGACCGCCCCGAGGGCTCGCGGGCGGCGCCGAAGGTGAGGCGCTTCTTCACCCTGCTCGACGAGCTCGGCGTGGACATCGCGGGCGCCGCGCCGGCGTCGGCGATCTCGCGGGTGCTCGATGGCAGCGGCTATCTGGCCGCCCTCGAGAGGGAGGGAGGGCCCGAGGCCGAGGCCCGTCTGGAGAACCTACGAGAGCTCCTGTCCGCGGCGGAAGACTTCAGCCGCGCCAACGCCGAGATCACCGACGACGACCGCTCGGAGCTCGAGCTCTTCCTGGATCAGGTCGCTCTCGTCTCGGACGTCGATCTCTACGATCGCCGCGACGCGGCCGTGTCCCTGATGACGGCCCACTCGGCGAAGGGGCTCGAATATCCCATCGTCTTCCTGGTGGGGATGGAGGAAGGCGTCTTCCCCCATGCGGGCGCCCTGCGCGACGACGGGGGTCTCGAGGAGGAGCGGCGGCTCTGCTACGTGGGCATGACCCGGGCGATGGAACGCCTGACCCTCACCTGCGCCGCCGAGCGTTTCCGCTTTGGCTCGCGCAGCTACGGGATACCGTCGCGCTTTCTGAAGGAGATTCCGGAGAGCGTGGTGGAGACCGCCGGCGGGGCCATGTCGTCTCCGACGCCCCGCGGCGACAGCCACTACGACTACACCTATGCCCAGTCGGAGCCGGGAGAGGCTACCGAGGTGGCGCCGGGCCTGCGGGTTCGCCACCCCCACTTCGGTCCCGGCGTGGTGCTCTCGGTGGTGGGCGCCGGTCCGTCCCAGAAGCTGAAGATCCGCTTCGAGCGCGCTGGCGTGAAGACCCTCATGGTCCGCTACGCCAACCTCGAGCTGGGCTGAGCCCAGCGGGGCGGGCCCCGAAGTCGGGCCCAGATGAAACAGGGGCCCCGGCCATCGGCCAGGGCCCCTGGAGTCTTCGCTGAGGGGAGAGGAGAGCAACCCCTCAGCGTCTCGGTGCATCCGGAACAGAACGGAGTCGAACTACGCAGGGTGAGACACCGAGGTCTCGGAAAGGTTCAATCCGGGATTCGGTCGCCTCCGGGGGGCCGGTCGGTGGGCCCCTTCAGCTCCACCGTGTTCCCATCCGGATCCTGCAGATACATC
>CALDCK010000085.1 GCA_937937315.1 uncultured bacterium | reverse complement strand
TCTCGCTCCTGCTGCGCGTCGACACCGCCGGCGACCGGGTGGATCTGGCGGCCGAGGTCGTCCGGGGCGGGCGGCGGCTCGCCCGTGGGGCGCCGACCACCTGGCGCCTTCCGGATCGGACGGCGCTGCTGCCGCCCCTGGTGGCGGTCACCGTCGGGCTCGCCTTCGGGCGGACCCTGCTCGCGCTCTTCCTCGGCATCTACGCCGGGGCGGTGGTGCTCGCAGCGGGCTCCTCCGGGATCTTCGCACCGCTCCGCGGACTCTGGGACGTCTTCGCCGTCTACCTGCGCCAGGAGATCTTCGACAGCTTCCGCGTCGAGATCCTGGGCTTCATCGTGGCCCTGATGGCCATGGTCGGTGTGGTCACGCGCAGTGGCGGTCTGCACGGCGTCATCGAGCGCTTCCTGAGCGCTGCGCGAACCGCGCGCGCCTCCCTCCTGCTGACCGCCGGCATGGGCCTCACGATCTTCTTCGACGATTACGCGAACTGCGTCCTGGTCGGAAGCACCATGCGTCCCATCACCGACCGCCTGCGCGTTGCCCGCGAGAAGCTCGCCTATGTAGTGGACAGCACCGCCGCACCCGTCGCCGCAATCTCCCTGTTCTCCACATGGATTGCCTTCCAGGTCTCGGTCTACGCACCGCAGCTTCCCGGCGCGGGCATCACCGAGAGCGGCTACGCGCTCTTTCTCGAGACCCTGCCGTACCGCTTCTACTGTCTCCTCACGCTCTTCTTCGTCTTCTGTGTCGTCGTCACCGGTCGCGATTTCGGTCCCATGGCACGTGCCGAGCATCGCGCGCGCACCACGGGCCAGCTGGTGCGCCCCGGCAGTCGCCCGCCCATTTCCGACGCCATGCATCGCATCGAGCCGGAGCCGGGGATGCCCCGGGACTGGCGACTGGCGGTCTTCCCCCTCGCCGTCACCGTGCTCGTGACCCTGGGACGCATCTTCGCGGATGGTGGCGGGATCGAGCAGTGGCAACGCGATCCGGTGGACCTCCTCTCCCTCGAGGGGCTGACGCCGGTGCTGCTGGCGGGCAGCGGGGCCGGACCGATCTTCGCAGGCGGAGTGGCCGGACTCCTGGTTGCCGCCTTCCAGGCGGCCTCGAACACCGGGCGCCTTGCGATCGCCGCCGGTGCGGCCGCGCTCCTCGCGGGCGCGCCCGGGCGCGATACCTGGGCCGGTCCCTTCTTCTCGCTGGGGCTCTTCGCCGCCGTGGCGGCCGCCGTCGCCGGGCTGGCGCGGGTTCTCCGCATCCGAACTGCACGTCCGTACGTTCCGTCGACGCGACTGGCCGGCGCTGCGATCTCGAGCTCGCGCACCCTCGGGTTCGCGATCGTGCTGCTCTTCGAGGCCTGGATGATCGGGGCGGTCTGCCGAGATCTGGCCACCGCGGACTACCTGGTGGCGCTGCTCTCAGATGCGCTGCCCGCCGGGTTCCTGCCCGTGCTCCTGTTCGCTCTGGCCTGCCTGGTCGCCTTCGCCACGGGCTCGTCCTGGTCGACGATGTCCATCCTGCTGCCCAACGTGGTCGCCCTCGCGGCGGCGATCGGCGTGGGGACGCCGCTGGGGGCGGTTGGCATGGTCGCGCTCTGCATCAGCGCCGTGCTCGAGGGCGCGGTCTTTGGGGACCACTGCTCGCCCATCTCGGACACCACCGTCCTGTCTTCCGTCGCGACCGGCAGCGACCACATCGACCACGTCCTGACCCAGGCGCCCTACGCCGCACTCGTGGCCGCGGTCGCCCTCGTCTGCGGCTATCTGCCGCTGCTCTGGGTGCCGGGCTGGGGCGCGGGAGTTTCGCTCGCCCTGGGAGCCGCGCTGCTGCTGGCCATCCTGCTGCTGGTGGGGCGCCCCAATGGGGATGTCACGCTGGCGGATGGCGAAATTCTCCAATAGGATTGGGCAATTAGCGGCGTGCCTGGGAGTCGCGGCCTCGCGCGGACGGCCGACGCCGAGGGCGCCGTCCGGAATCCGGCGCAGCGAGGAGCCCCAGGGCCGCGGTCTCGCGCCGGAGACCGGTCACCGCCCCCCGACCTGTGACGCGGCCCGGCGCGTCGCGCGATCGGAGGCGACCACGCGATGACCCATCACCACTTCGACAAGCTCACCCGACTGCCTCCCTACATCCTCGCCGAGGTCATCGACCTGATGAAGTCGGCGCGCCGCGCCGGCGACGACATCATCGACCTGGGGATGGGCAATCCCGACCTCGAGACGCCGCCCCACGTCGTCGAGAAGATCTGCGAGGCCGCGCGCAACCCGCGCAATCACCGCTACTCGGCGTCGCGGGGGATCCCGAACCTGCGCGCCTCGATCTGCGAGTGGTACCAGCGGCGTCACGGCGTGACGCTCGATCCGGACGGAGAGGCGATCGCGGTGATCGGCGCGAAGGAGGGCCTCTCCCACTTCGTGCTCATGACCATCGGCCCGGGGGACGTCGTGCTCTGCCCCGACCCCGCGTATCCCATCCACCAGTACTCGGTGATCATCGCCGGCGGCGACCTGCGCCACGTCCCGCTCACGGCGGATTCGGACTTCATCGCGAACCTCGAGCTCGCGATCAGTCGCACCTGGCCGAAGCCGAAGATGCTGATCGTCTCGTTCCCGCACAACCCGACCACCCAGGTGGTGGATCGGAGCTTCTTCGAGCGGATCGTGGAGTTCGCGAAGACCCACGACCTGATGGTGCTCCACGACTTCGCCTACGCCGAGGTGTGCTTCGATGGCTACCAGCCGCCGAGCATCCTCGAGGTTCCCGGGGCGAAGGACGTCGCCATCGAGTTCGTGTCCCTCTCGAAGAGTCACTCGATGGCCGGCTGGCGTGTCGGCTTCGCCTGCGGCAACCGCGAGATGATCCACGCGCTTACCCGGATCAAGAGCTACCTGGACTACGGCATGCCCCAGGCGATCCAGATCGGGGCGATCGTCGCCCTGCGCGGTCCCCAGGACGTCGTGACGCACAACCAGGACATCTATCGCGATCGTCGCGACACCCTGATCGATGGCCTGGGGGCGCCCGGAGATGGTGCGTGGAAGATCGAGAAGCCCCTCGGCACCATGTTCGTCTGGGCGAAGATCCCCGAGCCCTTTGCGGAGCTGGGCTCGATGGAGTTCTCGAAGCGGCTCATCCGCGAGGCGAAGGTCGCCGTGTCGCCCGGCCTCGGCTTCGGCCAGAGCGGCGAGGGCTACGTGCGATTCGCCCTCGTCGAGAACAAGCACCGCATCCGCCAGGCCGTCCGCGGGATCCGACGCTTCCTGCGCGGCGATGCCGGCGGAGTGGACTGAAGGCAGCTCGAGAGTCGGTCGCGCAGCCGCGCGATCCGAGGAGGTAGGTGTGGCGAAAGCGGTGGGTGTCGGTCTCATCGGACTCGGGACGATCGGGACGGGCGTGGCGAAGGTGCTCTCGGCGAATGCGGGGGTGATCGAGCAGCGTCTGGGCTTTCCTCTGCGGCTCGTTCGCGTGGCGGACCTCGACACCGAGACCGACCGTGGGGTGGATCTCTCGGGGATCCGCTTCGATTCGGATGCAGAGGGCCTGATCGACGACCCCGAGGTCGAGATCGTGGTCGAGCTGATCGGCGGCTACGACGTGGCGCGTCGATTGGTGCTGCGCTCGATCGAGGCCGGGAAGCACATCGTGACGGCGAACAAGGCGCTCCTCGCTCTTCACGGGGCGGAGATCTTCGGCGCTGCGTTGCGCCGCGACGTCGACGTGGCATTCGAGGCCAGCGTCGCCGGGGGGATCCCGATCCTCCGCTCGATCCGCGAAGGGCTCGTCGCAAACCGCATCGAGTGCGTCCGCGGCATCATGAACGGCACCACGAACTACGTCCTCACCGAGATGGAGGAGACCGGCGAGGACTTCGACGTGGTGGTGAAGCGGGCCCAGGATCTGGGCTACGCAGAGGCGGATCCCAGCTTCGATCTGGACGGCGTGGATGCGGCCCACAAGCTGACCCTGCTGGCGGCGATGGCCTTCGGCGCCGAGCTCACCTTCAAGGAGGTGCCAACCGAGGGGATCCGCGGCCTCGCTCCGGTGGACTTCGAGGCGGCTTCGGAGCTCGGCGATCGCATCAAGCTGCTGGGAATCGCGAAGTGCCACATCGGCGACGATGGCCAGGAGCGCATCGAGGCGCGCGTCCACCCCACGCTGGTCCCCAGGCGCAGCCTGCTGGCGAAGGTGGAGGGCGCGATGAACGCCGTCGCGGTCGACGGCGACGCGGTGGGACCGACCCTCTTCTACGGCGCGGGCGCCGGCGAGCTCCCCACCGCAAGCGCGGTCGTCGCCGACCTGGTGGAGATCGCCCGGGAGATCCGCCGCGGTGGCGCCGGGCGCGTGGCCCCGCTCTCCTACGTGCCCGAGGCACTGCGCCCACTGCCCCTGGTCCCCATGGGCGAGCTCTGGGGGCGCGCCTATCTCCGCTTCACCGCCGTCGACCGGCCGGGCGTGCTCGGTCACATCGCCGGCGTGCTGGGCGAGCATGAGATCGGCATCGAGAGTGTCATCCAGAAGGGGAGGGGGGCGGCGACGGAATCGGTTCCGGTGCTGGTGCAGACCCACCCCGCTCGGGAGGCGGCGATTCGCTCAGCCCTCGAAGAGATCGATCGGCTGCCGGACGTCACGGCGCCGACCCGACTGGTTCGCATCGAAGAGGACGCGTAGAGGCAACGCGCGGGGCGCTCGCCTAGGATGGCGACGGCGTCGCCGTGGAAGGGCCCCTCGGGCCGGAGAAGTCATGTCCCAGAAGCCCGCCTACCGCAGCTGGTTCCGAAGCATTCGCGACCACCAGGAGACCTACGCCCTCGACGAGATCGTCTACACCGCGCGGGACGGCTCGCTTCTCGAAGTGGTCCACGACATGGACGAGCTTCGCAAGACGCCCGCAGGCGATTGGAAGCGGATCTTCCGCGAGCGCGCGCACTCGAGCGAGTGGCCCTACGGATCCGGCGTCTGGGGAAAGAAGGAGTGGGTGCTCCCGGGCATCGACAACGAGAACGTGGTGTCCATGTACGAGGGCAATACGAACCTCTTCTGGGCGGAGCGTTACGGCCGCGAGCTCGGGCTCGATGAGCTCTGGATCAAGCAGTGCGGGAATTCCCACACCGGGTCATTCAAGGATCTCGGGATGACCGTGCTCGTCTCGATGGTGAAGGAGCTCATCCATCGCGGAAAGAACGTCCCGGCGGTGGCCTGCGCCTCCACCGGAGACACCTCGGCGGCCCTCGCCGCCTTCGCTGCGGCTGCCTCGATCCCCGCGATCGTCTTTCTGCCGCGGGGGAAGGTCTCGGTCGCCCAGCTGATCCAGCCGGTGTCGAACGGCGCCATCGTCTTCGCGCTGGACACGGATTTCGACGGCTGCATGGAGATCGTGAAGCAGGTGGCCGAGAAGGACGGCATCTACCTCGCGAACTCGATGAACAGTCTGCGAATCGAGGGTCAGAAGACCGTCGGCATCGAGATCATCGAACAGTTCGACTGGGAGGTCCCCGACTGGCTCGTGATTCCGGGGGGAAATCTCGGCAACGTGTCGGCGCTCGCGAAGGGTCTCGACATGCTGCTGGACCTCGGGCTCATCGACCGGCGACCGCGGATCGTCTGCGCCCAGGCCGAGGCGGCGAACCCGCTCTACCTCTCCTACCAGCGCGGCTTCGAGGTGTTCGAGCCCATCGCGGCGCGCCCGACCATCGCCAACGCGATCCAGATCGGGAATCCGGTCTCGATCGAGAAGGCGATCGACGCGCTGAAGCGCTACGACGGCATCGTGGAGCAGGCGACGGAGACCGAGATCGCCGAGTCGTGTGCCCGCGCGGACCGCACGGGCCTGTTCAACTGCCCCCACACGGGCGTCGCCCTGGCCGCCATGGAGAAGCTCGTGAAGCGCGGTGAGATCGCGCGCCGGGACCGGGTCGTGGTCCTCTCGACGGCCCACGGCCTCAAGTTCGTCGACTTCAAGCTCCAGTACCACGAGCTTCGACTCGCCGGCGTCGAGTCGAAGCTCGCGAATCCGCCGATCGAGCTGCCCGCCCGCTACGAGTCGGTACGCGACGAGATGCTCCGCGAGATCGAGCGTCGCTTCGGTCACTGAGGGAGCGGTGTTTACCGGAATCATCGAGGCCGTCGGCCGGATCGCCGGGATCGAGCGGGCGGGGGATCTGGCCCGGCTCGCGATCGACGCCGCGGAGATCGTAGAGGGCGTGCGGATCGGTGACAGCGTGGCGGTGAACGGCTGCTGCCTGACCGTGACGCGCATCGAAGGGGGGCGACTCCACTTCGAGGCGGTTCGCGAGACCCTGGAGCGCACTTCCCTCGGTGAGCTGGTCGAGAACGCCAGGGTGAATCTGGAGCGCGCGATGCGCGCCGGTGGACGCCTCGATGGACACATCGTCCAGGGGCACGTCGACGGCACGGGGGAGGTCCGCTCCCTCGAGCGTCGCGGCGACGACGTGCGACTCGTGGTGGACTGCGGCTCGGAGATCTCGGATTTCCTCGTGGAGAAGGGGTCGGTGGCCATCGACGGCGTCTCGCTGACGGTGGTGGACGTCCTTCCCTCGGGCTTCGACGTCGCCCTCATCCCCCACACCCTCGATGCGACGAACCTCGGCGACCGCAAGCCCTCGGACCGGGTGAACCTGGAGGCCGACGTTCTCGGGAAGTACGTGAAGCGCTACCTGGATCGGGTCGTCCCCGCACAGGGGCGCGTCGGCTGAGTCGGCGGACCGGCACGCTCGCCTCCGCCCTGTCGGCCCTGACGACGGTCTCGGCGCTGGCGGCGCTCGCCTGGCTCGCTTTGGTCGTGCTGGCGATCGCCGGTCGTCCCCTCGCCACCGACGACACCTGGTGGCACCTGGCCATGGGGCGCCTCTACGCGAGCGGAGACCTCTGGCCCCGCGCCGATCCTCTGCTCCACACCACGGTGCTTCGCCCGCCAGTGGCGCACGAGTGGCTGTTCCAGGTCGCGATCCTCCGGACCCAGGAGATGCTGGGCTTCGCGGGGCTGCGGGCGCTCCACCTGGGTGCACTGCTCGCGCTGCTGGGCTCGACCTTCGGCGTCTTCCGCCGCTCCGCGGGTGACCTCGCGGCCGCGTCCCTCGCGACCGTGGTCTTCCTCGTGCTGTGCTGGTTCCGCCTGGTGCAGCTTCGCCCGGAGGTCTTCAGCGCCCTGGCGATCGTGGTGCTGTACGCCAGCGTGCTGCGACCGGAGATCGGACCCAGCCGATCGCGCATCTTCCTGGCGCTGGGACTCTTCCTCGTCTGGGTGAACGCCCACTCGCTCTTCGCCATCGGCCTCTGCCTGCTGCTGGCGGCGCTGGGTGGGACGGCGCTCCGGGCGATCCTCGGCAGGATCGCGCGGGAGGCGGCTCCGGATTCCGCCGCGAACGCGAGCCGGGCGCGGCGCCTCGCCCTCGCATTCGCGGGGAGCCTGGCGGTGACTCTGCTCAACCCGCGCGGCTTCGATCAGCACCTGACCTTCTTCACCGAGTCGCGCGCCGGTCTCATCTGGAAGATCCGCGACGACTTTCTGCCCTGGCAGCCCTTCGCGCTGCCGTCGGAGCCGGGGCCGATCTTCACGCCCCTGGCCTGGGGGCTGATCGACGGGCTCTACGCCCTCGTGATCAGCTGCGCCGTCTGGCGGCTCTGGCGCTTCGCCCGCACGCGCAGCACCGAGGCGGCGGAGGCCCTCGACCCGGTGCATCTCGGACTGGCGCTCGCCGCCGGCGTCGCGAGTCTGGTCTCGGTGCGCTTCCACTGGCTGTCCCTGTTCCCACTGCTCTATCTGCTCCGGCAGTGGCGGGCCTGGACGCCGGCACCGGGCGCGGTGCGGGCCGCCCTGGCTCTCGCGTCCATCGTCCTCGTTCTGGCGACGCCGCGGGTCGCGAACTTCGCCTCCTATGCCAGTGAGCTTGCGTTCGAGCGCGACGGATACCGCGGGGCGTGGATGGACGACCGGTACTGCGGGCCGGGGATGCGCTTCCTCCGCGACGCGCGACTCGAGGGAAGGCTCTACCACCCCTTCAACCTGGGTGGCTTCCTCGGCTACTGGCTGGCGCCCGGGATGCGCACCTTCATCGACGGGCGCCTGGATCATGTTCCTGCAGAGGTGCTGGACGACTACCTCGCCATTCGGCGCGCCAGCCGGACGGGACCCACACACGTGCTGCGCGAGCGTCTCGACCGCTGGGGCGTCGACGTCTTCTTCGCCGACTCCTTCGCGCCGGAGCGCTACGACCGGCGGATCTCGGGGACCCACCTGCGCCGACTTCCGGAGTGGATCCCGATCCACGCGTCGCGCAGCTGTGTGGTGTACCTCCGGCGC
>CALDCK010000084.1 GCA_937937315.1 uncultured bacterium | reverse complement strand
GCAGTCGCGAGAGCAGCCCCTGGAGCACGAAGAGCAGGGACTCGACTCGGTCCACCGGGTGGTCCAGATCCACGGCTTCGACGAGTCGCGTCCGTGCGGGAGCGGGGAGGGGAGGCTCTTCGGCCGTGCCGCGGGCGAGTGCTGCGAGGCCCAGGGCGCGCGGTCCGAGCCGTGTGGAGAGAGCGTGGGTGGGGAGGGCCAGGAGCTCTCGCAGCGTGTGGATGCCGAAGCGGGTGAGGGTCGCGGCGAGGGCGTCGTCGGGATCGAGGAGATCGATGGGAAGGGGCCCGAGGAAGGCGGCCTCGGTTCCGGCGGCGACGACGAGGCTTGCGCCGTCGGCACCCGAGAGCTTGCGAGCGGCCAGGTGCGCCACGCTGCGGGATCCGGCGACGGCGACGTTCGCCGGCAGGCCCAGCCGCCGAGCCTGGTCGGCGAGGGCCGTGGCGAAGCCCTGCTCCGAGCGGAACAGGGTCGTGATGCCCGACGCGTCGAGCAGGGCGGCGGCCTCCGCCGCGAAGGCGCCCGAAGCGCGCGGCAGCAGGGCGGCGCGTGGAGAGAAGGAGAGTGCGACGTCGAGCAGGGTCTCGCGCGCCGCGCGCTCGAGTGCCGGAGAGGCGGTGCGCACCTTCAGCGCGGCACAGACCGTGCGGGCATGGGTGACAGTGCTGCCCCGACGGACTCCGCGCCGGGCGGCCTCGTCGGAGACCGAGACGATCTCGGCTCGCGGACCGCTTGCCGAGGCGACGGCCAGGGGGAGTCCGGCCCACTCGGGACGAGCGCGCAGCTCGGCAGCGAGTGGCAGATCCGGTACGCGCAGGCACGCCGTGCGCGGCGCAGGCAACCCTAGGCCGCCCGGGAGTCGGCGGACAGACTCACTGCGGCGGCGCGCTGCATCGAGCCGGAGCGGTGCCGGGAGACGATCGCCTCGATCTCCAGCCCTTCGAGCAGCTGCGGTGTGCCGCTGAAGTGTGCGCGGGTGGGCTGCATCGAGAGGGCCAGATCGGCGAAGACGCCGACCGCGCGCTCGAGGGACAGCACCACGAGCGCGGTTCCCGTTCCCGCGGCGGCTCTCCCCAGTCGCTGCCAGACCGACGGCGCCAGGGAGCGCACCGCGGCGTCGGCGATGGACAGATCCAGCACCACCAGGGCGAAGCCCCGGGCGTCGAGCAGGCACTGGCAGCAGCGGACGGCGGCGCGCGGCTCGGGAGGACGCACCCAGAGCACCCGCTCCAATGCTGCGCCGGTGGCCTCGGCCGAGGCTGGATCGAAAGCCTGGGCGGCGTCGACCCAGGCCACGATCTCGCCGCGGTGGGTGGCGCGGGTGAGCAGGGCCAGGGCCACGGAGGTCCGCCCCGAGGAAGGCGGGCCGGTGATCTCGCTCAGACGTCCCGGGGGGAAGCCTCCGGCCAGCAGGGCATCGATGTCCTGGATGCCGGTGGCCAGGCGCTCCGGGGTCTCCCGGGCCATGGCCGAGCTGCCCCGCTGGAGCTGGGCCCCCAGGTCGCGGAGGAGCCGGGCCACAGCGTCCCCGCCACCGGGATCCTCGGTGGCGGGAGCCATGGGGGGCAGCGGGGCGGAGAAGGGCCTCGGGGGGGAAGGGGACACGGAGAGCTATTTTCGTCTTTTATTCGCCTTCGAGTCAAGTCTGTTTCGGCTTTGCTCGCCTTTTTCGGCTCGCTGCGCGCTCCGGCCCTTCGGGGCCTTCGTCTGCGCGGTCCGAGTGGAGCGCTCCGGTCACTCCCGGTCGGCCGGCAGGCTCGGAGAGTGCGCCGTGCTCGTCACGTCCGTGGATGGGCCCGGTGGACGGGGCGCGTGGCGCCGGCTGCTACGGCATCGGGAGCGCTTCAGCGGGCGCACGGGTCGGGCGTCGCGTCGCTCGCGAAGTCAATCCTTCACGCGGACGCGGCGGCCGTCGAGGGTGAGGCGCCCTTCGGCGAAGAGCCGGATCGCCTGGGGGACGAGGCGTCGCTCCACTTCCTGGACCCGGGCGGCCAGGGACTCGGGGGTGTCGTCCTCGCCCACGCGCAGCGTCTCCTGGAGGATGATCGGGCCGTGGTCGTACTCGTCGTCGGCGAAGTGCACCGTCGCGCCGGTCACCTTCACGCCGGATTCGAGGACCGCCTCGTGGACGCGGTGGCCGTAGAAGCCCTTGCCGCAGAACGCGGGGATGAGTGCCGGGTGGACGTTCAGGACGCGCCCGGACCAGGTTCCCCGGTTCTGGAAGGGGGAGAGGAAGCCGAGGAGAGCGATCAGGTCGATCTCGTGCCGAGCGAGCTCGGCGTGGATCGCGTCGTTGAACTCGTCGACGTCGGGGTGGTCGCGGCGCGGCACCGCGACGGCCGGGATGTGGCGCCGTCGCGCGCGCTCGAGCCCCCCCGCCTTCGATTTCGAGGCGATGACCAGGGCGATCTCGGCGGGGAGATCGCCCGATTCCGCGAGCTGGAGCAGGTTCTCGAGGCTGGTTCCCTCCCCCGAGAGGAGCACCGCGACGCGTAGTCGATCCATGGCGCCGGATTCTACCACCGGTCGAATCGAGCTCCGAGCCGGGCCGGCCGCCATTGACGTCGAGGGCGGGGCTGGCGAGACTGCGCCGCTCGGAGGTCTCGATGTCGATTCTCGTTTCCGGATCCGTTGCGCTCGATCACATCATGGTCTTTCCGGACCAGTTCGCGAACCACATCCTTCCCGAGAAGGTTCACGCCCTGAACGTCTCCTTCAACATCACGAGCTTGAAGACCCACTTCGGCGGCGTGGCGGCGAACATCGCCTACCACCTGCGATTGCTCGGCGGGGAGCCGCTGATCCTCGCCACCGTCGGCTCGGACTTCGCTCCCTACGCGAGCTGGCTCGACGAGCAGGGCATTCGCCGCGACCACATCCGCGTGTATGACGACGTGCGGACCCCCCAGGGCTTCGTCACGACCGACCTCGACGACTGCCAGATCTGGGCCTTCTACGAGGGGGCGATGGCGCGCTCCCACGAGGCGCGGGTGGAGGACGTCGACGACTCGCTCGAGCTGGCGATCGTGTCCTCGAACGGGAAGCAGGCCATGATCGAGCACGCGCGGGCGCTCAAGGCGCGCGGCGTTCCGACCTACATCGATCCGAGTCACGGCCTGCCGCTGCTGGGTCGCGATGAGCTGGTGGAGCTCATCGAGGGGTCCGCCGGCTACTTCGTCAACGACTACGAGTGGGCGCTCACCCTCGAGCGCACGGGCCTCGCCGAAGGCGATCTCGAGAAACGCTGCGAAGCGGTGATCATCACCTTCGGCCCGAAGGGCTCGGAGGTGCGCTCCGGGGGCGAGCGAGTCGCGGTGCCGCCGGTCACGGCCGCGAAGGTGGTCGACCCGACCGGCTGCGGCGACGCCTTCCGTGCCGGGTTCCTCTACGGGGTGTCGACCGGACGATCCCTCGATGCGGCGGCTCGGATGGGCAACCTCTACGGATCCCTGCAGGTGGGGGTGGAGGGGACGCAGTCCCTGCGGCTCGGCCTCGAAGACTTCCGGGCGCACTACAGCGACGCGTTCGGAACGCGCCTCTGAGCATCGCGGAAGGGAAGCGCGATCCTGCCCGCCGCCGACGTCGCCGTCATCGGGGGAGGAGTCGTCGGCCTGGCGTCGGCGGCAGCGCTCGCGCGCTCCGGCCGCTCGGTGGTGCTCCTCGAGCGTCACGACGGGCTCGGGCGGGAGATCACCTCGCGCAACAGCGAGGTCGTCCACGCGGGCCTCTACGACCCGCCGGGGTCCCTGAAGGCGATCCTGTGCTGCGAAGGTCGTGAGCGGCTCTACGCCCGCTGCGCCCGGCTCTCGATTCCCCACCGCCGGCTCGGGAAGTGGATCGTGGCCGCCGAGGCCGGCGAGATGTCCCGGCTCGAGGCGTTGCTGCGGCGCGGGAACGCGAACGGCGTGCCCGGTCTGCGTCTGGTGGACGGCGCCGCGCTGCGCCGGGCCGAGCCCGCGCTGACCGGGGTCGCCGCCCTCGATTCTCCGGAGACCGGCATCGTCGACGGCCTCGCCCTCTGCCTCTCCCTGGCGGCGGAGCTCGAGGCGTGCGAGGGGACCATCGCCCTGCGCACCGAGGTCGTCGGCGTCGAGCCGCGCGCCCATGGCTACCGGCTCGAGCTCGTCGCCGCCGACGGGGATCGCGGAGGTCTCGACTGCGCCGCGGTGGTGAACGCGGCGGGTCTGGGCGGTGATCGGATCGCGGCCCTGGCCGGTCTGGATGTCGACGCCCTCGGCTATCGCATCCGGCCCTGCAAGGGGGACTACTTCGCGCTCGCGCCGGGAGCGCCGATTCGGCTCTCCCGACTGGTGTATCCGCTGCCCGCCGGGTCGGGTCTCGGCATCCATGCCACCCTCGACCTGGCCGGTCGACTGCGCTTCGGACCCGACGCGGAGTTCGTCGCTGCGCCGCGCTACGACGTCGACGGGGCCAAGGCCGCCGCCTTCAGCGCCGCGATCCGCCGCTATCTCCCGGCGATGCGCGCCGAGTGGCTGACCCCGGACCAGGCCGGTGTGCGACCGCGCCTCGGTCGACCGGGGGAGCCGCCGCGCGACTTCGTCGTCGCCGAGGAGTCCGAGGCCGGGCTCCCGGGCTTCGTCGACCTGATCGGCATCGAGTCGCCCGGGCTCACGGCGGCGCTGGCGATCGCCGAGCGGGTCACTCGTCTGCTCGCGGCTCCTTGAGCGGATCCGGCGGCGCGTCTCGGGGCGCGAGCCGGTAGCGCTGAGCGCTGATCGGATCGATCAGGATCGCCTGGGGATCGTCGAGCTTCCCGAGCGCGGTGCGTCGCATGAAGAAGGTCAGCTTCGGGTCGCCGGTCTCGACCTTCAGGTAGCTGCGGCGGAAGTCCGGGCGCGCCCCCAGCCCGCGCGACGGCGCGCGGAGGACGTCGGGTCGGCGTTCGTTCACGATGTAGTCCCAGTCCCACTTCGAGTGACCCGGGATGAAGCGCGGGACCGCGAGCCGGGCGATGTGGCGGTCCGACTTGCCGAGGACGTCGATGGCGGGGCGCTCGCTGAAGTAGGGCGGTACGCCGCCCCAGTGGGCGCCCAGGGTGGTGGTGGGATCCGTGTGCCGCCGCAGATAGTGCGCGAAGCGCAGATTGCTCGCGTTCTCCGCGTGGAGCAGGGTCGGGGTGCGCGGGTCGAGCCACTCCCGGGTGCTGAGGGGCGGGCTCGCGCTCCACGCGATCAGGGCGCCGGCGCCAGTGACGGCGATCGCCCGCAGTCGCGGGCTCCCGGCGAGGCGCGCCGCGATGCGGTCGGCGCCGGCTGCTGCGAGCAGGATCAGGAAGGGCAGGGTGGGGACCGCAAAGCGACTGCCCCAGCCGAAGACGAAGTCGCCCCCGACCCACACGCTGTAGGCCTGGGAGACGAGGACCAGCCCCGCCAGCATCAGCACCCGTCGATCGCGCCAGCGGTCCGTCAGGGCGAATCCGGCCAGGGCCAGGGGAGCCGCCAGGTGCGGCAGCCAGGCGAGGAGCTCGCTCGCCCCCGAGAGCAGCACCAGATGGCGGGGTGAGCCGGTGGCCTTCAGGTACCAGGTGTTGGGCAGGGGGTCTCCGAAGTAGAGCCAGGCGAAGGTCGCCCAGACCGCCAGGCCGAGGGCGACTCCGAGGGCGCCGAGGACGGCGTTGCGCCGTCCGTCCCTCTCGTCCGCGGCGGCGACGAAGAGGAAGAGCGGGGTGTAGATCGCGACATCGGGACGGATCCAGGGGCCCAGCGCCAGCAGGCCGATCAGGCGGATGGGCGCCAGGGGGCGTCGCGAAGCCACGAGGCAGGACGCGGCCAGCCAGAGGGTCACGAAGCCCACGTCGGAGCCCTGGAGGCTCCAGATCGCGACGGGGGCACACAGGGCGGTGCCCAGGGCGGCGGCGAGAGCGATCCTTCGCGACTCGGGGAAGAGCCGGCGCGAAACGCCCCACAGCAGGAGTGGCGTCGCCGCCAGCATCGCCAGGGCCAGGGTCTGGAAGGCGGCGGCCGCGTGTCGCGGGGCGAGGGGGAGGGCGTGGAGGGCGGCCATCACGAGGGTCACACCCGGGTTCGTGAAGCCCTGCACCGGGTCCTCCCCGGGGTTCCACACCAGCCCCTCGCCGCGCTCGAGATTGCGCGCGTACTGCATGGAGATCATCGCGTCGTCCCACAGGGTGAACACGCGCTCACCGTTGGGCGGAACGATCGAGGTGCGACCGATGTAGAGCGCGCCCCATCCCAGCAGGGTTGCGACGATGACGGCGAGGACGATCGCATCGCGTCCCCGGAGCTGCGTCACAGCGCTCATCGACGGGGCCCGGGCGCGGGTTGCGTGCTGGATCTCATCGAGGGGGCCATCCGCTGCGACGCATCCGAAGTCTCATCGGCAAGGGCGCACGGTACACCAGAACCGGTGTGCCAGAGCCCGTCGTCGCGAGGAGGAGTCCGCTCCACCGAGGGGCGGATTCCGATATCGTCGGTGGCATGGGCGGATCCGATCGCGGGCGTGCCGGCTGGGTGTTCGGACCCGTCCCGGATCTACTCTTCGGCTGCGGTGGGCTCTACGTCTGCGTGCTGTTCTCCTTCGTTCTCGGCGGCTCCGGGCTGCGCGAGGCCGAGGCGGTCTGGCTGGGTCCCCTCCTCGTCCTGATCGTCGGGGCGCCCCACTACGGCGCCACGATCCTTCGCGTCTACGAGCACCGCGCCGACCGGCGCGCCTACGTTCTGTTCGCTCTCCACGCCACCCTCGCCATCGCGGCCGCCTTCGTCGTCGCGCTGTGGGACCGACGGGTCGCGGTCGTCCTCGTCACCCTCTATCTCACCTGGAGTCCCTGGCACTACACGGGACAGAACTACGGGCTGGCGGTGATGTTCCTGCGGCGCGGCGGCGTGTCCATTTCGCCGGCACCCAAGCGCCTGCTCTACACCTCCTTCCTGCTCTCCTTCGCGATGACCGTGCTGATCTTCCATGGCATCGACTCGGCTCCGGACCCGGAGTTCGCATCGGGACCGTCGGATCTCTTCGCCTCCATCGGCATTCCCCGATCCGTCACCGACGTCGCGTTCCCCCTCTGCTTCGCGGGCTCGGTCCTGACGCTCGTCGCAGCGGGAGTCCTCTTCCTGCGCGCCGGAGCGTCGCCGCGCGCCCTGGCGCCGGCGGCGGCGATGGCGGCCCTCCAGTGCGTGTGGTTCACCGTGCCCTTCGCGGTCCGCCACTGGGGCGTCGACGTCGCCGCCGAGCCCCTGCGCTGGTCGCTCCGGACCTACTACTTCTTCTGGATCGCGGTCGGACACTCGGCCCAGTACATCTGGATCACGAGCTACTACGCGCGTCGGTCCGAGGACTGGCCCGGGCAGGGCGGGGCGCTTCGCTACTTCGCGAAGATCCTGGTGGCGGGGACCGCCGTCTGGACGCTGCCCGTGATCCTCTTCGACCCCAGCCGGATCGGGATGCTGCCGAACACGGCGGCCCTCTCGCTGCTGGTCGCGTCGGTGGTGAACCTTCACCACTTCGTGCTCGACGGTGCGATCTGGAAGCTGCGACAGGGTCGGATCGCCGACGTCCTCGTGCGGCGCCCTCGGAGCTCGGAAGCGCTCCCGGCCCCCTCCCCGGAGCGGGGGCTCGTCCGCCGGGCGGTGTGGACGATTGCAGTGTTCGCCTCTGCGCTGGCCTTCTTCCGCTACGTCCACCAGGACCTGCTCTTCCCGACGGCCCTCGAGCGCAAGGACTTCGCCTCGGCCCGCGCCGCCCTGGATCGGCTGGGTTGGGTGTCGGCGGTGAACGAGAACGCCGCGCGTCAGATCGATGCCCAGGAGCGCACGGCGGAGCTGCGGCGTCAGGCCGCCGAGCGGCGGGTGGAGCGGCAGATGGGCGTCATTCCCAGCGTGGACCGCTACCTGCGCCGTGGCGCGGAGCACGCGGCGAAGGGGGAGTGGGTGGAGGCCAGCGAGGCCTACGAGGAGGGCCTCCGGGTGGACCCGACCCACGGTGCGCTCCTGCGCGGCGCCGCCGGCGCGTGGCTCGAGCGCGGAGAGCCGGCGCGCGCGGCAGAGCGCTTCGGGCTCGCCCTCGAGCTCTATCCCTGGGACGGCGAGAGCCGGAAGGGGCTTCGCCGCGCTCGGCGGAGAATCGAGGCACAGCAGCGGGTCGTGGACTGACCGCGTGTCGGCGTCCGCTTCCACAGCGCCGTCGGCGGAGCAATCCGTCGCCGCTTCGCCCCAGGCCGGGATCGGCTGGCCGGCGTGGGTCGCCCTCGCCGGCTCGCTGGGGGTGCTCCTCTTCCACGCCCATCATTACGCCTTCCTCACCGACGACGCCTACATCTCCTTCCGCTATGCGCGGAACCTCAGCGAGGGCGCCGGCCTCGTGTTCAATCCCGGCTACGAAGCCGTGGAGGGCTACACCAACTTCCTGTGGGTGATCCTGCTGGCCGCCGTGGATCGCCTCGGTGCCGCGCCCCACCACGCGGCGATCCCGCTCTCGATGGCCTGCACGGTGGGGCTCTGGGCCGTGGTCGCGGGCCTCGCTGCGCGCTGGGCACCCGCCGACCGCCGGGGGATCGCTGCGGCGGGCGCGACCTGGCTGCTGGCTCTCACACCGAGTGTCGCGGTCTGGTCGACCGGCGGTCTGGAGACGCGGCTGTTCGAACTCCTGATCGTGACCGGGGCGCTTCGCCTGCTCTCGGAAGACGCGGCTCTCTCGCGAGCGAACGCCCTCGGAGCGTCGGGGGAGACGTCCCGGGTCCTTCCCCTGGCTGCGCTCCTCCTGGCCCTGGGCACTCTCACCCGACCCGACGGCCTGCTGATCTCGGCCGGTGTCCTCGGCGTGGCGGTGCTCCTGCGCTGGCGGGAGCTCTCGCCCCGGCTGCTCTGGACGCTCCGGTCTGCCGCGGTCTACGCCGCCGTCGTCGGTGTGCACTACGGCTTCCGTCGCATGTACTACGGCGAGTGGCTGCCGAACACCTACTACGCGAAGGTCGCCGGTCAGACCTGGTGGGGGCTGGGAGCGCAGTACCTGGAGGTCTTCGCCCTCGAGCATGCGGTCTACCTGTGGGTTCCGCTGCTCGTCGTCGGCGTCGCATTCCACCTGCGCCGTGGCACGGCCCTGGTTCCCCTCGTCGCGGGGGCGGCTTGCCTGCCCCACGCCGTCTACATCGCCTCGGTGGGAGGCGACCACTTCGAGTTCCGCCCCCTCGACCTCTACTTCCCCTTCGCCTTCGTGCTGATGGCCCACGGCGCGGCCTCGCTCTGCCGGGGGCCGGCTCGCACGACCGCCGCAATCGGCTGGCTCGCCCTGGTCGCACTGGTGGGTGGGGAGCTTCCCTACCGTGCCCACGCCGGGTTTCCCGAGCGATACATCCCCTCGTTTCCGGGCGGTCGGCAAGACGAGCCGCGGGTGGACGCCTATCTCCATCCCGACGGAAACCGCCTGCATCGCCTGCCCGGCCTCCGTCGGGCGGCGGCGCACCACCGCCGGCTCCTCAACGAGATCACCCGGCACTACGCCGGTCTTCGACGGGGAGAGCACGCGCTCTTCCTGGAGGAGACCGTGGCCGAGGGGCGTGCCCTCGGCAGGCTGGTGGAGCGGGGCGTCCTGCCCGTCGACACCCACGTGGGCATCTGCTGCGTGGGAGCGATTCCGTACTACAGCCGGCTTCGCGTGCTCGATCGCATCGGCCTGACCGACGCGGTGGTTGCTCGCGGCGAGGTCACCCAGCCGTTGCTGGTGGCCCACGCGAGATCCGCATCGCGAGAGTACGGGCGCGAGAAGGGGGTCGATTTCTGGTCCGTCGACCCGGTTCGGCTGCTCTTCAACGGACGCGATCCCCAGTTCGCCCGCAGCCTGCGGGGACTCCATCGCCTGGAGCAGGACGTCTACTTCGCACGGGTGGCCCCCCAGCTCTACCTGGTCGCCGAGCTGCCCCAGGGAATCGAGGCGGCGCGCCGCAAGTTCGGCACCCTCGACCTCCAGAGCGTGCGCGACGCCGACGCCGTGAACCGAACCCTGCGGAGCCTGCCCGCTCGCCGACCGCCGGGAGCGATGCGTCGCGAGTGACGCACGCGGCGCAGCTCAGCCCTTCGCCTCCGAGAGGTCGAGCCAGAGCACGGCGGTCGCGACGTTGTCTCCCGCTCGCTGCAGGCGCTGTGCCTCGAGGGCCCGGGCGGCGACCGATCGGGCGATCTCGAGGGGGCGCAGGTCGCGGGGGTGGAGGCGTGTCTCGGCGAGGACCGCAGCGATCGTCGCAGCCGGGTCGGCCACGCCGATTCCGGTTTCCGAGAGCCCGTCCGTCGCCAGGACGAGGCAGCGGGTGTCTCCCTGCGCGCGGGTGACGCAGCGGATCGTTCCGATGAGCTTCGCCGGCGATATCGTTGCGTCGCCGAGATAGACGACGCGTTTGTCGGCGACACAGGCCTCCCGAGTGCCTTCTCCATCCACCTCGAAGATGTGACTGTCTCCGATGCTCCAATACCCGAGCCAGTCTTCCCCGGTCCGCGCCAGGGCGACCGAGAGCGTAGTACGGGAGGGGGTGCGAGGATCGCCCAGGCCGGCGCGGAGGATGACTGCGTTGAGCTCCCGGGTGGCGTCCGATGCCTCGTCGGAGAAACGCGCCTCGAGCCCCCGAGCCTCGGCCCCGAGCCAGCGCGGCGCGAGGACGTCGAGCACGTGATCGACGGCGAGCTCCGCCGCCTCCCGTCCGGCGTGGCCATCGGCCACCACGGCGAGGCTCCCGCCGCTCCCCAGGGCGAGTCCCGCTGCGTCCTCGTTGGGGTGTCGGTGCGAGTAGGTCTTCGACGCGCCACCGCGGGAGAGCGCGACGGCGGCCGCCCCTTCGGCGACGGTCGCGATCTCGCCAATCCTCTCGTGGTCGCCGCCCCGCAGACGGGCTCGCCGCATCATCGCTCGCTTCCCGGGGGAGGGAGCATTATACCGGCTGGAGGTCTTGCGCCCGCCCAGGTGGCCTGTGCGACAATGCCGCCGTGCCGGAGCTCGCCGATCGAATCGCCGACTACGCGCGTCATCGCATGGGCGATGGGCTGGAGGTCCGGGTCGACGGCGTCGAGCGCATTCACGGTGGCGCATCGCGGGAGACCTTTCGCTTCCGCCTCCACACGAAGAGCGACGCGGGAAGTCTGGAGCGCCGCCTGATCCTGCGTCGCGATCCTCCCGGCAGCCTGATCGAGACCGATCGCGCGATCGAGTTCAGTGCCTATCGCGCCTTCTACGGGACGGCCGTCCCCGTGCCCGAGCCCCTCTGGCTCGAGGAGGAGTCGCACTGGCTCGATCATCCCTTCTTCGTCATGGAGGAGATCCCGGATCTCGAGGCCCGCCCACAGATGGTGCTCGCGCCTCCCTACGACGCCCACACCGAGAAGATGGGAATCCAGAAGTGGACCATCCTCGGAGAGATCTCGAAGGCGGACCCGGAGGAGCGTGGGCTCATCGGGGCGATGGAGAGCGTCGGCGTCGATGCCGCCTGGGATCGCGAGCTCTCCCATTGGGAAGGCGTGATCGACGAGGACGAGCTGGCGCCCCAGCCGATCATTCGCGCGGCGATCCGTTGGCTGCGCGCCCATCCGCCGCCCCCGGCCCAGAAGATCTCGGTCGTGCACGGCGACTTCCGCACCGGGAACTTCCTCTACGACACCGAGGGACGGATCCACGCCATCCTCGATTGGGAGATGGCCCACCTCGGCGACCCCCTCGAGGATCTCGCCTGGGGGATCAATCGCGTCTGGTGCTGGGCGCGGGACGACCGCGTGGGCGGGCTCCTGCCGAAGGCGCGCGCCGTCCGACTCTGGGAGGAGTCGAGCGGCCTCCGAGCCGATCCCGACGCCCTTCACTGGTGGGAGCTCTTCTCCTGCGTGAAGGGGCAGGGCATCTGGGTCTCGAGCGCCCGGGAGTTCCAGGACGGGAAGAACCAGGACCCGATCCTGGCGCTGGCAGCCTGGATGCAGATCAACGCCCAGGACCGCGCCGCCCTCGAGCTCATGGGGCAGCTCCGATGAAGCCCGAGATCTCGCGGGTGCTCGAGGTGTGCGCCGTGGGTCTCATGGGAGACGTGGCGCCCCATGTGGCGCCGAGCTACCGGCAGGCCACGGTCTTCTCCACGGCGGTCATCCTCACGAGCGTGCGCGAGGAGCTCGACCGCATCGCCGAGCGTCGCATCCTCGAGAATCGGGCGCTTCGCACGATCTTCGCCGAGGCGCTTCCGGCGGTTGCCGACGCCGCGCTCCGTGAGCGCCTCGAATGCGCCGCCGCCGAGGACGAGTCCGACTTCAAGATCTCGGCCCTCGACGCCGCGAACGACGCGCTCCGCGCGCTCCTCATCGACCTCCACGTTCACGTCGAGTCCCTCGACTCCGAGGCGGCGCGGCGGGTCGAGTCGGAGATCTGGCGTGAGCTCTCCGCCTCCACCGAGCGGCGGAAGCTCTCCCTGGGCGCGTTCTAGGGTCATGACCGGATCCGGCTCCTTCAGCTTCGGTGGGCGCGACGTCGCCGCCGGCTACGACGACGTGATGGTGCCGATCCTGTTCGAGCCCTGGGCGATGCGACTCCTGGCAGAGCACGACGACTGGACCGGCATGACCGTGCTCGACCTGGCCGCCGGGACCGGCGTCGTGACGCGCGAGCTCGTGGAACGGGTCGGGTCCGAGGGCGGCGTCATCGCCAGCGACATCAGCGGCGCCATGCTCGAGCACGCCCGACGCCGCTGTGAGGGCTCGGTGCCCGCGGTCCGATTCGTCGAGGGGCCGGCCCATCCCCTCGACCTGCCCGACGCGTCGGTCGACTACATCGTCTGCCAGCAGGGATTCCAGTTCTTTCCCGATCGGCCGGCGGCGGCTCGCGAGATGGCTCGGGTGCTTCGCGGTGGGGGGCGGGTCCTCGCGAGCACCTGGCGTCCGGTGGACGAGTGTGAGCTCTTCGGCTGGATCTGCGAGGCCCTCCGGGCCATCGACGCGCCGGAGATCGCGGAGCTGATGCGCGCCCCCTTCGACTTCCTGCCCGAAACCGAGCTGCGGGAGACCTTCGAGGGCGCCGGGTTCCGCGACGTCGAAGTCGGTGTGCGCTCGCATCCGATGGCGTCCACCGGCGGTGTGGAGCGGGCCATCACCATCGTCTACGGCAGCCCGATCGGCCCGAAGCTCGACGAGCTATCCGAGGATCGTCAGGCCGCTTTTCGGACGGCCCTGACCGGCCTCGTCGAGCGGCACACCGACGGCTCGACCCTGGGACGGATGGCGGCGAACCTGCTGAGCGCCCGAAAGGGCGCCTAGCTACGCCGCCTCGTCGAGGCGAACGGATTCGCCGGCGAGGATGTGGGCGGGAGGCTCCCGGATGTCCCACACGACGCCGAGGGCCTGGAGCCCGCGCAGCGCGTAGTAGGTGAGGTCGATCTCCCACCAGCGAAACCCCTGACGGGTGGACGCGCAGAAGTGGTGATGGTTGTTGTGCCAGCCCTCACCCATGGTCAGCAGTCCCAGCACCCAGTTGTTGCGGCTCGTGTCCGGCGTGTCGAAGCGACGCGTTCCCCAGGTGTGGCAGATCGAGTTGATCGCGTAGGTCGTGTGCCAGAGCACGACGGTGGAGATGACGAAGCCCCAGATCAGCCCCGAGAAGCCCCCGATGGCGAAGCAGAGCAGGGCCAGGAGAGCCGGCGGCACCGGGTACCATCGGTTCAGCCAGGTCAGCTCCGGAACCTTCGCGAACTCCGCGATCTGGTCGACGGGGGTCTCGTCCCAGCGGTGGTCGAAGATCCACCCCTGGTGGGCGTAGTAGAAGCCGTCCACCGGCGAGTGGACGTCCCGCCCGGGCTTGTCGGCGTTCCTGTGGTGTCCCCGGTGGTGTCCGGCCCACCACAGCGGCCCCTTCTGGGTCGCGGTGCAGGCCAGGAGCGCCAGGATGAACTGAAAGCCGCGACTCGTCTTGTAGGTCCGGTGGGCGAAGTAGCGGTGGTAGCCGCCGGTGATGCCGAACATCCGCAACGTGTAGGTCGCGAAGAGGAGGGCGAGGTCGCCGGCGGAGACTCCGGTCACGAGGGCGAGCCCGCAGGCCGCGTGGATGCCCCAGTACACCAGGCGAGTCGGCACCTCGTGCTGGTTCCACCACCCCTCGCGTCGGGCCAGGGCGCCGTCTACGGCGTTTCGAAGCGGGATGGCGGGGGCGGTCTGTGTCGACTCGGTCACGGCGAAACTCCTGGACGGGGGGAGCACCGAAAACCCTAGGGTCGCATTCGGCGGGCCGCAGCCGATGTCCTGTGAAACTTCGGTAAAACGGGGTCGCGGCGGGTCTTGCGTTCGGAGCCGGTTGCCTCGAAACTGCGCACCGCCCGGCGTCGCGGCCGAACAGCGCCACCCGCCGGCCCCAGGAGGAGAACCGGTGACGCGACGCGCGAAGGGCGGGAGATGACCCGGCGTCACGGCCTGACCGAGGCCGAGCGCGGAGCCTGGTCCCGAGACGGCTTCTTCGTGCGCGAGGCCGCCTTCGGGAGCGAGGAGGTCGAGGCCCTCGCCACGGCGGCGGAGGGTGCGGTCGAGTCGGCCACCGCCGCCCTCGCGAAGGGTGGCGACGCCTACGCGATCGACGGCAACCGCTACTGCGAAGCGGGCGGATCCACGGTCCAGTTCGAGCACAGTCCGGACTCCCGGACGATTCGCGTGATCGAGCCCTTCCACCACCTCGACCCCCGATTCGAGGCCCTGATCGACGATCCGCGTCTGGTGGAGCCGATGTGCGACCTGATCGGTGAGCCCCGGGTCGCGCTCTTCACGGACAAGCTCAACTGCAAGCGCCCCTACGAGGGCTCGCGCTTTCGCTGGCATCAGGACTCGCCCTACTGGGCCCACTTCACGCCGGATCTGGATCGCCTGCCGAACGTGATGGTCGCCCTCGACGATGCGCGCGCCGACAACGGCTGCTTCCGGGTGATCCGCGGAAGCCACCGCGGTGGGATGCTCCCCGGCCTGGAGGGCGAGGGCACCCTCGGCCCGCTCTTCACCGACCCGCGCTACTTCGACGAGTCCGAGCAGGTTCTGGCCGAGGTCCCCGCTGGCAGCCTCGTCTTCTTCAGCCCCCACACCGTGCACGGGTCGGAGCCGAATCGGTCCGGCACCCTCCGACGCGCGATGGTGCTGACCTACCAGCCCGGCGGGCGCCGGATGTTCAGGGTCGACGCGAAGCGCGACGCCGCCGTCGAGCGCCCGTAGCGCAAGCCCGGCGAGGGCGTGCCCCGAGCGAAGTCAGAGAGTCCCCGCGGCGGCTTCGAACTCGCGCCGCAGCGCTTCGTAGTCGCGCGTGACCGGGAACTGCGGGAACTCCCGGATCACGTTCTCCGGGGGGCAGAAGAGGATGCCGGCGTCCGCCTCGGAGAGCATGGTCGTGTCGTTGTAGGAGTCACCGGCGGCGATCACCCGGAACTCGAGCTCGTGAAGGGCCTGCACCGCGCGGCGTTTCTGATCCGGAAGGCGGATGTGGTAGTCGCGGATGGCCCCGTCCTCGGCGATGCCGAGGCGATGGCAGAGCAGGGTTGGCTGGCCGAGCTGTCGCATCAGCGGCGCCGCGAACTCGTAGAACGTGTCCGAGAGGATCAGGACCTGGAAGCGGTCTCGCAGCCAGTCCAGGAAGGCCGGGGCTCCCTCGAGGGGGGAGAGGCTGCCGATCACCTCGTGGAGGTCGGGCAGGCGCAGACCGTGCTCCGCCAGGATCTCGAGGCGCCGGGTCATCAGCACGTCGTAGTCCGGTTCGTCGCGGGTCGTGATCCGCAGCGCATCGATCCCGGTGCGCTCGGCCACGTTGATCCAGATCTCGGGGACGAGGACGCCCTCCAGGTCCAGGCAGGCGAAGATCACGATTCCTCCAGGGAGATCGGGGCCGCGACGGCCCGCGCGGCGTTTTCTTAGCAGATCCGGGGCGAGTCCCGCCCCGGCCTCTTCCGGCCGGTGCGTCGCCGATCCCGTCCGGAGGCTGGAGGCGGTCCGGTGGCCCGGCATTGATGCGGACGCCGGGCGTTTCGATACGATCCAAAGGATGGAAATCCCCCCGGCGGAGTGTCCCCGAGCGCGTCCGTGGCAGCGCTTCGATGGCCTCCCGGTGGCCGTCCCCGTCGTCGTGGCCGGCCTTCTGTGGGGCCTCTGGGCGACGGGATGCGGCGGGGACATGGACGAGGATCGGCGCGAGCGCGAGCGCGAGCCGGTCAGCGTCGAGTCCATGCGGGTAGAGTCGGGGCTCCTGGTGGATGTGGCGGTCTTCAGCGGGCAGCTCGACGCCGAGCAGTCGGTGATGATGAAGCCCGAGATCGAGGGGATCGTCGAATCGGTCGAGTTCGAGCAGGGACAGTCGGTCCAGGCCGGTGACGTCCTCTTCCGGCTGCGGAGTCGCGAGCAGGCGGCGAAGCTGCGCGAGGCCCGGGCGAATCGCGATCTCGCGCACCAGCGCTGGAAGCGCGCTCAGCAGCTCCTGAGTCGGGATGCATCGTCTCGCGATCACGCCGACGTCGCTCAGGCCGAGTTCGAGGTCTCCGAGGCCCGGGTGGACCTGGCGCGTGTGGAGCTCGAGCGCACCGAGATCCGGGCGCCCTTCGACGGAGTCGTCGGGCAGCGTTTCGTCGATCCCGGCGCGCGGGTCGAGGAGGAAACCGAGCTGGTTCGCGTGGACTCCGTCGACCGTCTCCAGGTCACCTTCGGCGTGAGCGACGAGGGGTTGCCCCACGTCGCGACGGGCCTGAGCGTCAACGTCTGGGTGCGCCCCTATCCCGGCGAGAAGTTTCCCGGCGAGGTCTTCTTCGTCTCCCCGACCCTCGATCCGCGCAACCGCCGCATCTGGGTGAAGGCCTGGATCGACAACGCGGATCGCCGACTGGCCCCGGGTCTGTTCGCGAACGTGGATCTCGAGGTGCGCAGCGTGGATGATGCCCTCGTGCTGCCCGAGTCGGCGGTGGCGATCGACCAACAGGGCCCCTACGTGTGGCTCGTCGACGACGAGGGTCACGCGGTGAGGCGGCCCATCGAGATCGGACTGCGTGAGCGCGGCATCGTGGAGGTCGTGCAGGGCCTCGCGCCGGGGCTGGAGGTGATCACCGCCGGCACCCACAAGGTGTCCGAGGGGAAGCCGGTCCGGATCGCCGAGACGCCCCAGGTCGGGCGCGTGGAGCAGACGCCGCCGGAGGGGGCCCTCATCGGGGAGGGTACGTGAGGATCTCGGAGATCTGCATCGACCGACCGGTCTTCGCGTCGGTCATGTCGATCATCATCGTGCTCTTCGGCCTGATCTCCCTCACGCGCCTCCAGAACCGGGAGCTGCCCGATATCGACCCGCCGGTGGTGTCGGTGACGACCGTGTTCCCCGGCGCTGCGCCCGAGGTGGTCGAGACTTCGGTCACCGACCTCATCGAGGACCAGGTCAACGGCATCCCCGGGGTGAAGCACCTGATCTCGGAGAGTCGGGAGCAGGTCTCGGCGGTCACGATCGAGTTCGAGCTCGACGTCGACGTCGACGAGGCTGCGAACGACGTGCGCGACCGCGTGGCGCGCTCGCGACGCGATCTTCCCGAGGAGGTGGAGGAGCCCGTCGTCGCGAAGCGCGACTCCGACGCGAGTGCGGTGATGTGGCTCGCTCTCTCCGGCGAGCGCTACGACCAGATCGAGCTCACATCGCTGGCGGAGACCCGGATCATCGACCGCCTGGCGAAGCTCCCAGGAGTCGCGAGCGTGATCATCGGAGGCGAGCGCCGCTACTCGATGCGGCTCTGGATCGACAACCGAATCCTCGGCTCCTTCGGGCTCACGATCGAAGACATCGAGGCGGCGCTGGAGCGCGAGAACGTCGACATCCCGTCGGGCCGGGTGGAGTCCGCCGACACGGAGTTCACCGTGCGCAGCCTGGGCGAGCTCCAGTCCGCCCGGGACTTCGAGAACCTCATCATCGGCGACTTCGGCGGAGATCTCGTCCGACTGCGGGACGTCGCCCGGGTCGAGGTGGGCGCCGAGGACACGCGGAAGATCGTTCGCGTGAACGGCATCCCCGCCGTGGGGCTGGGGGTGGTGAAACAGTCGAAGGCGAACACCCTGGACATCGCCCGGGCTGTTTCCGCGCAGGTCGAAGAGCTCGAAGGAGAGATGCCGCCGGGCGTGGAGCTGAAGGTCGCCTTCGACGGATCGCGCTTCATCGAGGACTCCATCCGGGACGTGACGCGCACCATCTTCGAGGCCATCGTGCTCGTCGTCCTGGTGATCTACATCTTTCTGCGCTCCGTGCGGGCCACCCTCATCCCGGCGGTAGCGATTCCGGTGTCGATCCTCGGCTCCCTGGTCTTTCTCTACTTCGCCGGCTTCACGATCAACACCCTCACGCTGATGGGGGTGACCCTGGCGATCGGGCTCGTGGTGGACGACGCGATCGTGGTGCTCGAGAACATCACGCGCTGGGTGGAGAACGGGACTCCTCCCATGGAAGCCGCCCGACGGGGGATGCAGGAGATCTCCTTCGCCGTGGTCGCCGCGACGGTCTCGGCAGTGGCCGTGTTCCTGCCGCTCACCTTCCTCACCGATCTCACCGGACGTCTGTTCCGGGAGTTCGCCGTCACGGTAGCCGCCGCCCTCGCCGTCTCCGGATTCGTCGCGGTCACCCTCTCCCCGGCCCTCTGCGCCCGGGTGATCCGCCGGGGCAGCGCCGAGCACGGCATCAAGGGCGCCCTCGCGCGCTTCTTCGACCGCGTCTCCGCTGGCTACGCGCGCCTGCTCGTCCCGACGGTGGCGCGCCCGGGGCTCTTCGTCGTGCTCGGTCTCTGCTGGCTCGCGGGTGGTGCGGCGCTCTTCGGCCAGATCAAGCAGGAGCTGATTCCGCGCACAGACCGCGGGTACGTGCTCGGCTTCATCGAAGGGCCCGAGGGGAGCACCATCGAGTACATGGATCGCTACCAGTACGAGGCCGAGCAGGTCGTGATGAAGACGCCGGAGGTGCAGCGGCTGTTCTCGGTCATTGCTCTCGGTCTCGGCACGCCCGGTCTGGTCAACCGCGGGCTCGTAATCGCCTCCCTCGTCGATCGGAGTGAGCGCGACCGCAGCCAGCGGGAGATCACCGAGGAGCTGGACGATCGTCTGAAACCCATCGCCGGGATCACGGCCCAGGCCTACGAGCCCTCGCCGCTGCGGGGCTTCACCGGTGCGAGCGTCGACATCCGCATCCTGGGCCCGGACCTCCAGACCCTCTCGAGGATCGGCAAGGAGCTCGAGAGCCGGATCCAGGAGCTGCCGGGCTACGGATCCACCAACGTCGACATCTACCTGAACAAGCCCCAGTTCGAGGTCTCCATCGATCGGGAACGCGCGAGCGACATGGGGCTTTCGGTGCGCGACATCGCGCGCACCCTGCAGGTCCTGCTCGGCGGGCGGGACATCTCCAGCTTCAAGATGCAGGGGGAGACCTACGACGTCGTGGCTCAGCTGGGCCGTGGCGAGCGCAACGACCCGCGCGACATGCTCGAGCTCTTCGTTCGCAGTGAAGAAGGGGGGCTGATATCGCTCTCCGCTGTCGTGAACGTGGAGGAGACGACGGCTCCTCGCGCGATCAATCACTACGATCGCCAGCGCAGTGTTCGCTTCACGGTGAGACCGAAGAGCGTGGCCCAGGGCGAGGCGATCGAGGCGGCATCGGCGATCGCGGAGGAGCTGCTCCCGGCGGAGGGTGGCTACACCGTGCGCATCGCCGGCGAGAGTGAGAGCTTCATCGAGTCGGGGAGTGCGCTGGACTTCGCCTATGCCCTGGCCATCCTGATCGTCTACCTGGTCCTGGCCGCCCAGTTCGAGAGCTTCGTGCACCCGGTTACGATCCTGGTGGCTGTCGCCCTGTCCTTCACCGGGGCGCTCATCGCGCTCAAGCTCACCGGTACGACCCTCAATCTCTACTCGAAGATCGGGTTGGTGATGTTGGTCGGGCTCGTC
>CALDCK010000083.1 GCA_937937315.1 uncultured bacterium | reverse complement strand
TTGCGCGAGAGCGCGGCATGGGTCGGCGCGCGCCGGCGCCTATACTGCCGCGCGCATCTCCGGGAGGATTCATGGCTCGAATCGCAGGTTGGGTCGGAGCGGGTCTCCTGCTCTGCGTCGCGATCCTCGCGATCTACGGCTACGGCCAGGTGGTCTCGCTCGACGTGGCCCGGATCACCGATGACGTCCACGTCATCTACGGTCTCGGCGGCAACGTGGGGGTCCTGCGCAGCGATGCGGGCTCCGTGATCGTGGACACGATGACCTTCCCGATGCAGGGCCGAGAGCTGCGGGAACGGGCGCGCGCGATCGCGGGTCCGGTGCAGGCGGTCGTCAACACCCACCATCACAGCGATCACACCCACGGGAATCCCGCCTTCGCCGCCGGCCTTCCGGTGATCTCCACCGCGAAGACCCGCGCCTACCTCGACGCCGTCGACGCGGAGTTCTGGCAGGGCGAGGCGGCGAAGACCCTTCCCGGGCAGACCTTCGAGGACTCGCACACTCTCGAGGTGGGAGGCAAGACGGTGAGGCTCCTCCATCCGGGTCCCGGCCACACTGACGGCGACCTCGTCGCGCTCTTCGTCGAAGATCGCGTTCTCCATACGGGGGACCTCTTCTTCAATGGTCGCTACCCGAACATCGATCTCGAAGCCGGGGGCTCGGTCCAGGAATGGAGCGCGACCATCGACCGGGTCCTCGCGCTCGACTTCGATCACGTGATTCCCGGGCACGGCCCCGTGACCGACGCCGACGGTCTGCGCGACTTCCAGCGCTTCATGCAGCAGCTCGCCGCGGTCGGCGAGGAGGCCGCCCGAACCGGTCGCTCGCTCGTCGACACCCAGGGCCGGGCGACGCTCGACGCCGACGCGGGCTACGAGGTGTTGGCCATTCCGTTCGTGATGCGCCTCGACCGCGACTTCGTCCTGCGCCGTGCGTGGGAGGAGGCGACCGGAAACTTCGAGCGGATCCAGATCCCAGGAGGAGAATGATGCAGGACCTGTTCTCGGTTTCGGGCAAGGTGGTACTGGTCACCGGCGGTTCTCGCGGTATCGGGCGGATGATCGCGGAGGGCTTCGTGCGCAACGGTGCGCGCGTCTACATTTCGGCCCGAAAGGCAGAGGCCTGCGATGCGACCGCCGCCGAGCTATCGAAGCTCGGCACCTGCACGGCCATCGCCTGCGACCTCTCGAGCGAGTCGGAGACACGGCGTCTGGCGGACGAGATCGGGGAGCGCGAGGCGGCGCTCCACGTGCTGGTGAACAACGCCGGTGCGAACTGGGGAGCGCCCTACGAGGAGTATCCGGATTCGGCCTGGGACAAGGTCCTGGCCGTGAACGTGAAGGCCGTCTTCAACCTGACCCGCGCGTTGACGCCGAAGCTGGAGGCGGCGGCGTCGGACGCCGACCCCGCCCGGGTCATCAACATCGGGTCGATCGACGGACTGCAGGTTCCGGCGCTCGAGACCTTCGCCTACTCCTCCAGCAAGGCGGCCGTGCATCACCTGACCCGCGTATTGGCGCGTCGCCTGGCCCCGAAGCGGATCACCGTGAACGCAGTCGCACCGGGGCCCTTCGAGAGCAAGATGATGGCCGAGACCCTCGAGCGTTTCGGTGACGCGATTGCCTCGAGCTGCCCGCTCGGACGCATCGGAACCCCGGAAGACATGGCCGGCGTGGCGATCTATCTCGCCTCTCGGGCCGGGGCCTACGTCACCGGCGTGGTGATCCCGGTCGACGGCGGCATCCGGTGTTGAGGGGCGACCGGCTCCGCTGAGTCAGGCGCCCTGGGTCCGAGACAGGGCGGCGACGTCGGCGCCCGAGGGGTTCTGGAAGGCGCGCAGTCCGAACTCGGGCGCGATCGAGAGGAAGTGGTCGAAGAGATCCGACTGGATTCCTTCGTAGGCCGCCCACTCGGTCGTGCTCGTGAAGCAGTAGATCTCGATCGGGATCCCGGTGGGAGTCGGCGCAAGCTGGCGCACGATCAGGGTCATGCCCGGGTGGATGCGCGGGTGAGCGCGGAGGTAGCGCTCGATGTAGGCCCGGAACGTGCCCAGATTGGTGAGCCGACGGAGGTCCGGCCCCTCGTCGTCCCTGCCCTGATTGTGCTCGGCGAGCTCCTTTCGTTTCCCCTCGACGTAGTCGGCGAGCAGGGAGACCCTCGCGAGGCGGTCCGTCTCCCGGGGATCGAGGAAACGCACGGTCGTCATGTCGATGGCCAGGGCCCGCTTGATGCGCCGCCCGCCGGAGAGCGACATGAACCGCCAGTTCTTGAACGAGTCCGAAATGAGGCGGTGGGTGGGGATGCTGGTGATGGTCTTGTCCCAGTTCTGGACCTTCACCGTGTGGAGCGCGACGTCGATCACGTCGCCGTCGGCGCCGAGCTGGGGCATCTCGATCCAGTCCCCCACCCGCACCATGTCATTGCCCGTGATCTGGACGCTGGCGACGAGGGAGAGGATCGTGTCGCGGAAGATCAGCAGGAGGACGGCGGTCATGGCGCCGATCCCCGACAGGAAGATCAGGGGAGACCGGTCGAGGAGGGTGGCGAGGATGAGGATCGTGGCGACGACCGCGACCACGATCTTCACGACCTGCAGGTAGCCCTTGATGGGGCGCTCCCGGTTCTCGGGCACCTCCGAGTAGATCCGGTTCGCTGCGGTCAGGAGCGCCGCGACGGCCCGCGCGGCCACGAGGATCACGGTGGCCGCCGCGATCCGGGACCCGAGCGTCTGGATCGTGTCGGTCACCTCGGGCAGGACGCGAATGCCGGCCCCGAGGATCAGAGCCGGGATCAGCGGCGCCAGGCGATCGAAGACCTGGGCCTCGTGGAGCGCGTCGTCCCACTTCGAAGCGCTGCGCAGGGCGAGCTTCTCCACCCCCCGGACCACGAAGCGGTGCATCACCCAGTTCGCGATGGCGCACACCCCGAGGAGGCCCGCCAGGCCGACGATTCGGATCACCGTCGGGTCCTCGAAGAGTTGAGCCACCTGGGCGATCTCCATCGGAGCCCGACGATACCACTCCGGAGCGCGGGGCTATAGTTCCGGGGATCATTCTGTCGGGAGGTGAGCGATGAAGGTGAAGGCTGCGGTCGCATTCGAGCCCGCGAAGCCGCTCGTGGTAGAAGAGGTCGATCTGGAGGGCCCGAAGGCCGGTGAGGTGCTGGTCCGGCTCTCGGCGACGGGCGTGTGCCATACCGATGCCTTCACCCTCTCGGGAAGGGATCCGGAGGGCCTCTTCCCGACCGTCCTCGGTCACGAAGGCGCAGGCGTCGTGGAGGACGTGGGTGCCGGCGTCACCTCGGTCTCGCCCGGTGACCACGTGGTGCCGCTCTACATGCCGGAGTGCCGGCAGTGCAAGTTCTGCCTCTCGGGGAAGACGAACCTCTGCATCACCCTGCGCGACAAACAGGGCAAGGGGCTGATGCCCGATGGCACGAGCCGCCTCAGCTACGGCGGGAAGATGCTCCACCACTACATGGGCACGTCGACCTTCGCCGAGCGGACGGTGCTGCCGGAGATCGCGATCGCGAAGATCCGAGACGACGCGCCCTTCGACAAGGTCTGCCTCTTCGGCTGCGCGGTCAGTACGGGAATCGGCGCGGTGCTCTACACGGCGAAGGTCGAGCCGGGTGCCAGCGTCGCCGTCTTCGGGTTGGGCGGAGTCGGGCTCTCGGTGATCCAGGGCGCGGCCCTCGCCGGGGCCGAGCAGATCATCGCGGTCGATACGAACCCGCGAAAGTTCGATCTGGCGACTCGATTCGGGGCGACGCACACGTTGAACCCGAAGGAAGCGGCCGATCCCGTCGAGGCGATCCTCGACGTTTCGGGGGGCGGTGTCGATTACTCCTTCGAGTGCATCGGCAACGTGGAGGTGATGGGTCAGGCTCTCCAGGTGGCGCACCGGGGATGGGGTCAGTCGATCATCATCGGCGTGGCGGGGGCCGGCGAGGAGATCCACGCACGGCCGTTCCTGCTCGTGACCGGCCGCTCCTGGCGCGGCAGCGCCTTCGGGGGGGTGAAGGGCCGGACACAGGTGCCGAAGTTCGTCGATCAGTACATGAGCGGACGCATCAAGCTCGATGAGTACGTCACCGAGAAGCTTCCGCTCGAGGAGATCAACACCGCCTTCGAGAAGATGCACGAAGGCGAGGTGATTCGGAGCGTGATCGTCCTCGACTGAGCCCGGCGGCGGGTCCGACGCGAGGCTCCCCGCGCGAACCGACGGGCTCCGACGCGGCGACCCGGTGACCGACGCGTCGCCGTCGCCGGCCCGCTCCTTCCCCTGCTTTCCGGTCTCGCGCCGGCGGCGCCCGCGCGCTTTGCTGACGGCGGCGGTCGGACGGCCGCTGATCGGAGGCGGAACGTGGAGCTCGAGCCCCTGGCGGATCTGATCGGGGAGACGGGGAGGATTCGGGAGGTGCGCGAGGCGCTGCACTGCCTCGGTCCTCTCGACACCACGGTGCTGGTCACCGGCGAGACGGGCGCCGGCAAGGGCGTCTGCGCTCGTCTTCTGCACCGCCTGTCGGCGCGGAGCGGGGCCTTCGTCCACGCGGATTGCGCGTCGCTGGCGCCGACGCTCCTCGAGAGCGAACTCTTCGGGCACGAACGCGGCGCGTTCACCGGTGCGGTGGTACGGCGCGCCGGGCGCCTCGAGCGCGCGGCGGCGGGTACGCTCTTCCTCGACGAGATCGGAGAGCTCGAGCGGCCCCAACAGGCGCGCCTGCTCTCCGTGCTGGAGGAGCGCCGCTTCGAACGCCTCGGAGGGGCGGGTCCCCTCGCGCTCACGGCCCGGGTCGTTGCGGCGACCAGTCGCGATCTGGCAGAGGAGGTGCGCCGGGGGCGCTTCCGGGCGGATCTCTACTACCGCATCGCCGTCGCCCGGATCGAGCTTCCCCCGCTGAGGGAGCGTCGCGCCGACGTGCCGCTCCTGGCGAAGGCGGGCCTTCGCGCCATCGCGGGTCGGCTCGGCCTGGCCCCGCCGAGACTGAGCGAAGAGGCGTTGGCCCGGCTCGTCGTCTGCTCCTGGCCCGGCAACGTGCGCGAGCTCTTCAATGCGCTGGAGCGGCTCACGATCCGCCGCGCCGGTCGAGCCGTGACCCTTGCGGATCTGGAGGACGCGATCGGAGATCCCATCGGCGAACCCCCGTCGCGGTTTCACGGCGCGGGTTCGCCCCACCGGCAGATCGCGGAAGCCCTCCGCGAGTCCGAGGGCAACGTGGCCCGCGCTGCCCGGGATCTGGGCATCCCGAGGAGCACGCTGCGTCGCCGGATCGCGCGCCTGGGTGCGAGCGCTCCCGGCTCAGCCCTGGCTGGCCGCGGCGACTCCTTCGAGGATCACCAGTCGCAGGGCGATCAGGGTGAGCACCGTCTTGTAGAGACGAACGAACCAACGGCAGGAGAAGATCGATCTGGAAGCAGCCCCAGAAAGGGGTCCCTAAGTCTGACGGTCCCTTCGAGGCGTTCGCACATGCCTGGCTGCGTCTCCTGGGGCCAGGCGACCGGTCGCAGCGATAGCCGCGGTGGAGGATCCGAATGAGCTTTCCGATCACATGCGCGAAGCTGTCTGATATCCCTTGCTCCGACCGATCACGGCCAGTCCATCGAGAGCCGGAAGTGGATGCCGTCGTCCTGGATGTCGTGCTCGCCGACGCGTGGAACGTCCTTGATGCGGTGGCCCCAGAAGAATTCGAGGAAGCCCCAGCGCGTCACGAACACGCGGGTGCCGATCCCAACGCTCAGGAGCGTCTGCTC
>CALDCK010000082.1 GCA_937937315.1 uncultured bacterium | reverse complement strand
CGCTGCCGATGGCCGTGGCGGTCGAGCTCGTCCACACCTACTCGCTCGTCCACGACGACCTGCCTTGCATGGACGACGACGACACGAGGCGCGGTCGCCCCACGGTCCACCGGGCCTTCGACGAGGCGACGGCGGTCCTCGCCGGCGATGCCCTCCTTACGCTCGCCTTCGAGGTGCTCGTCGCTGGAGAGGCCGACCACGCCGCGCGCCTCGGCGCGGTTCGCGAGCTGGCGAACGCGGCGGGAGCCGCGGGACTGGTCGGGGGGCAGGTGGACGATCTCGCCTTCGATCCGTCGACGGCGGATCGCACCCTGATCGAATCGATCCACGCGCGCAAGTCGGCGGCCCTGATCACCGCAGCGCTGGTCGGCGGCGGATGGCTCGGGAGCGCGGACGGCGAGGCCCGCGACGCCCTGCGGCGCTGCGGCGAGTCACTCGGCGTAGCGTTCCAGATCGCCGACGACCTGCTCGACGCCGACGAGGACGAGGGCTGCTCGCTGTTGCGCGTCGACCACGCGCCCGGGGCCCGCGCCCGCTCCGAAGCGCTGCTGGCCCGGGCCCTCGACGCCACCCTGGTCTTCGGCGAGGCCGCGGAGCCGCTGCGGGCCCTCGCGCGCTACGCGGTGCGAAGGTCCGAGTGAGCGACTCCCTGCTCGCCCACATCGAGTCGCCCCGGGACCTGCGCGCGCTGCCCCGAGACGCGATCGAGCGGGTCACCCACGAGCTGCGCGGCGAGATCATCGACCTGGTCTCGCGATCCGGTGGGCACCTGGCGTCGAGCCTCGGCGCCGTCGAGCTGATCACGGCCCTCCACTACGTCTTCGACACGCCGCGCGACAAGCTCGTGCTGGATGTCGGGCACCAGGGCTACGCACACAAGCTGCTCACCGGCCGCCGCGGCGATTTTCCGACCATCGGCCGGGAAGGGGGGGTCGCCAAGTTCCTGCGGCGCGCGGAGTCCGAGTACGACCACTTCGGCGCCGGCCACGCCGGCACGTCGATCTCGGCGGCCCTCGGCATCGCGCGAGCGCTCGAGCACCAGGGGCGAGAGGGTCGCGCCGTCGCGCTGATCGGTGACGGCGGCATGACCGCGGGCATGGCCTTCGAGGCGCTCAACCACGCGGGAGACCTCCAACAGAAGAACCTCGTAGTGGTCCTCAACGACAACGAGATGTCGATCTCCCCGAACGTGGGCGCGCTCTCGTCGTTCCTGTCGCGGAAGCTCTCGAAGCCGGCGGTGCGCAGGATGAAGGGCTGGGTGCGGGAGTTCCTGCGCACGCTTCCCGCTGACGCGCTCCACTGGGCCCACAAGGCCGAGGAGTCGGTGAAGGTCTTCTTCTCGCCGGGCCTGCTCTTCGAGGCGCTCAACTTCCGCTACGTGGGGCCCGTCCAGGGCAACCGCATCGACGTTCTGCTCGAGACCTTCGAGAACGTAAAGCGCATGCTCGACGGCGGGGAGGGGCCTGTGCTGGTCCACGCGATCACCTCGAAGGGGTCCGGCTACGAGCCCGCCGAGCAGGATCCCTTCCGCTACCACGGCGTGGGCCGCTTCACCGTGGATACGGGCGAGCTCGCTCCGTCGAAGCCCGGTCCGCCGAAGTACCAGGACGTGTTCGGCGACGCGCTGATCGCCCTGGCCCGGGAGGATCCGCGCATCGTGGGGATCACCGCCGCGATGGCCGACGGTACGGGACTCGATCGCTTCGCGGCGGTCTTCCCGGACCGCTTCTACGACGTCGGCATCGCCGAGCAGCACGCCGTCACCTTCGCCGCCGGACTGGCCAGCGAAGGCATGAAGCCGGTGCCCGCCATCTACTCGACCTTCCTCCAGCGCGCCTACGATCAGATCGTCCACGACGTCTGCCTCCAGAACCTCGACGTGACCTTCGCCCTCGATCGCGCTGGGCTCGTCGGCGCCGACGGCGCGACGCATCAGGGCCTCTACGACCTGGCGTACCTGAGAGCGCTCCCCAACATCGTGGTGATGGCGCCGAAGGACGAGAACGAGCTCCGGCACATGCTGCGCGCAGCGGTGGAGTACGATGGGCCGGCGGCGATCCGCTATCCGCGCGGCCAGGGATTCGGCGTTCCCCTCGACCCGGAGATCAAGTCGGTCCCGATCGGAGAGGGTGAGCTGCTGCGCGACGGGGACGACGTCGCCCTGGTCGCCCTCGGACCCCTCGCCCACACGGCCCTGGACGCTGCCGCCCGGCTCTCTGCCCGGGGCCTGTCCGCCGCGGTGTTCAATGCGCGCTTCGTCAAGCCCCTCGATGCCGCGTCGATCGTCGCCCTCGCGCGTCGCTGCCGGGGCGTGGTGACCGTGGAGGAGCACGTCGGCGACGGTGGCTTCGGCGGGGCGGTGCTCGAGGCCTTCGAGCGGATGGGGGTGCAGGTCCCGGTCCGCTGCCTGGCCGCGCCCGATCGACCCGTCGAGCATGGTGACCCCGATGCCCAGCGCGCCGCCTTCGGTCTCGACGCCGAGGGCATCGAGCGCGCCGCCCTCGACCTGCTGGGAGTCGAGCCCTCCTGAAGGGCGAACGTCTCGACGAGCGCCTCGCCCGGGAAGGGCTGGCCGAATCCCGAGCCCGGGCCACGGCCCTGATCCGCGCCGGCAAGGTTCTGGTCGATGACGTCCCCGTGGACAAGCCGGGAACCCGGGTGCTTCCCGAGGCCTCGATCCGCGTTCGCGGGGGCCGCCGCTTCGTGTCGCGAGGCGGCGAGAAGCTCGCTGGCGCCCTGGAGGACCTGGCCATCGAGGTCCGCGGCCGCAGCGTCCTCGACCTCGGCGCCTCCACTGGCGGCTTCACGGACTGCCTGCTCCAGGCCGGAGCCGACCGGGTGGCCGCGGTGGACGTCGGCTACGGCCAGCTCGCCTCGCCCCTGCGCGACGACCCCCGGGTGGTGGTGCTCGAGCGGACCAACGCCCGGCACCTGGAGCCCGAAGCGCTTCCCTTCTCGCCGGATCTGATCACCGTGGACGTGTCCTTCATCTCGGTCCGACTGCTGCTGCCGCGGATGGTGACCCTCGCGCCGGGGGCC
>CALDCK010000081.1 GCA_937937315.1 uncultured bacterium | reverse complement strand
CGCGCCAGGAAGACCTCGCCCGCTTCTTCACGGACTGATCGACCTCGCTCGGGCTCCATCCCTCCGAACGGCCCCAGTGACCGAGCAGCGTACGAGCAAAGCGAGTCACGCGCCGCACGCAAGCGTACGAGCGAAGCGAGTCACGCGCCGCCCGACACGTGCGCTGCCCACATAGGCACCCCATGCCGTAGCGCCCAACGCCACGCCCCCGACTGTGCGCCCGCCCCCCGCCGCGACGAGCACGAACCCCGCCTCGAAGCGCGCCGGCCTGCCGGAAGCGAACGAAGCACCCACCCCGACCGCGCAAGCGCCGCAGGGCGGCGAAGCCGCCCGGACAGGCGCGCGCAGCGAGCCGCAGGCGAGCGAAGCCGCTAACGTCACTTCCGTGCGCGGAGACCAGCTCGCGCGTCAGTGGCAGATGATCCAGCGACTCGCGAAGAGCCGCTTCGGGATCTCCCTCGACGCACTCGCCGAAGAGCTCGGCTGTGTTCGACGCACGGTCTATCGAGACCTGGACGCGCTCATGCTCGCGGGCTTCCCGGTGGTGAGCGAGAAGCGCGACGGCCGCGTCTACTACCGCTTCCTCGACAGCTTCCAGCTGGGCGACGTGCCCTTCACCTCCGACGAGATCCTGGCCCTCGCCTTCGGCGAGGACCTCCTTCGCGCGCTCGAGGGCACGGTATTCCACGACTCGATCGGATCGGCGATCGCGAAGATCCGCGCCGGACTCTCACCCGAGCTCTCTGACTACCTCGGCCGACTCGGCGAGGCGTTCCGCGTGCTGCCGGGGCCGCACAAGAACTACGCCCATCTGCGCGAGACGATTCAGACCCTCAACGATGCGGTCCTGGGGCGTCGAACGGTGCGAATCCGTTACCGGACCGGACGGAGCGGCGCCGTCACCACGCGGGAGCTCGACCCCTACCGCGTCTGGTACCGGGCCGGAGGACTCTACGTGGTCGGCCTCGACCACCACTCCGAGGAGATCCGCACGTTCGCGGTCGATCGCATCCGGCGCATCGAGGCCACGCCGGAGCGCTTCACCCGCGACCCCGACTTCGACTTCGACGCCTACATCGGCTCGTCCTTCGGGGTGATCTCCGAGCCCGCCACCGCCGTGCGCATCCTCTTCGAGAAGCGCTGGGCCAGCTACGTCGAAGAGCGCACCTGGCATCCGAGTCAACGGCTCACGCCGCGCCCCGGGGGCAGGCTCCTGCTCACGATGGAGGTCGGCGGCACGGCAGAGCTCCGGACCTGGATCCTCTCCTTCGGCTCCGGCGCCGAGGTACTCGAGCCCGCGGCGCTACGCGACGACGTTCTGTCCGAGCTGAAGGGCGCCCTCCAGCGCTACGAAGAAAGGCCCGAGAAGCGCGGCCGTGGGCGCCGCGCGCCCCGACTGCAGGGTGGCGCGGCGCGCTGACCGACGGAGACCGCCGCCCTCAACCGACGAGGGGCAGCGGCGTGCCCTTCACGCCTGCCGGGCTGTCGACCATCATGCCCACCGCCCTCCAGCGATCCTCGGTGCGCTCGGTGATGAGACCGAGCTTCCGCAGGTTCGGAACGACCGTGTGCATGTAGGCCATGCTGTTCAGCTCGGCGAAGTTCGGCAGTGAGACGAACGTCCGCGCGGTCTGCTCCGGGTCGATCCCGTACTTCGGCCCGAGGAGGTGCAGCATGTCGAGCTGCTGATTCGCGTTCAACGCCTCGAGGATGCTGAACGCCCAGTCCTCCATCTCGTGCTTCTGCTCGGGCTCGGCCTCGCGCACGACCCGCCGCATCATCAGGACACCAAAGGCGGCGTGGCGGGCCTCGTCCTGCTCGACCCGACGCAGGGTCTCGGTCAAGAGCGGGTTGCGGCACTCGGAGCGGAGCATGTCCATGATACCCACGGCCATGCCCTCGAAGAGGGTCTGCATCCCGAGGGTCTTCTTCTGGGCGGTCTCCGCCTCGAGCAGGATGTCGAGGAGCGTCTTCAGCGTGGCGCCGATCGGATAGATCGTCCCCATCTTTCGTTCGAGGAGCTTTGCGAAGGCCTCGATGTGGCGGGCTTCGTCGATCACCTGGCTCGCCGAGTACCACTTCTCGTCCATCTTCGTGCAGACGTTCGTCAGCTGACCGCAGAGCTGGAGGGCGGCCTGCTCGCCGTGGAGCAGCTGGGAGAGCACGTAGTTGATCTCGTCGAAGGCGGCGGCCTTCTGGGTGGCCTCGTCCTTGCCCATCAGCTTGGTGATCTGCGCGAGCATCGACGCCTCGGGCGACACCACCCACTCGTCCTTCGACATGGGGATCGACCAGTCGAGGTCGGTCTCCGCGTTCCACTGGTTGACCTTCCCCTTCTCGTAGAGATTGCGGAGCTCCTGTACCTCGGAGCCGTAGTTCCAGGTCCAGTGCAGCTCGAGGGGCACTTCGACGTCGAGGTGCCCGCGCAAGCGTGCCGCCGCCTCCTCGTCCACGAAATCGATCACCTCGAATTCACCGAACCGCTTGCGGTGTTCCTGAATGAGCTTCTCCACGAAAGGTCCTCCTAGAGATCGTCCACGGGATCGGGGCGCGCGATCAGTCCGTGACGGAAGAGTGAGGTCAGCTCGGTGCGCTGACGCGAAACGGCCTCGGCACCGAAGAGCGGTCCGCCCAGGACGCCCTCGCCAATCTCAGCGGAGGCGAAGTGGTAGACACTCGCGCCGATCAGGCTCTGGACGGTGTGCGGGACGGAGACGGGGCGGAAGGCGCCGCTGGTCACGCCCTCCTCGAGGATCTTCTGGACGTCCCCGATCATCCCGGCGAGGGTCTGCTCGGCGCGGGCGAGCTCGGGCGGCGGCGCCTGGATGAACTCCTCCTCCTCGAAGAGCGCCCGCAGCAGCAGCCGCGACGTGGTGGGGTGCTCCGCCAGGCCGTCGACCAGGCCCTCGATCCAGCGCTCGAGGCGCTCGGGAGCGGGCAGCGGCGCCCGGATCACCGGGTCGAGGCGCTCCCGCATGCGGCGCAGCACCCGGTCGAGGACCTCGCAGTAGAGCTGGGCCTTGCTCCGGAAGTGGTGGAAGAGAGACGACTTGCCGAGACCCGCCGCGTCGGCCACCTCGCGCAGTCCGACGCCGGCGTAACCGCGACGGGCAAACAACGCCTCGGCGACTTCACAGATCTTGTCGCGGGAGCTGGGAGAAGCGTGCATGCGGCTTCCGGTTGGGGCGAGGGGGCAAACCTACCCGACCGACCGGTCGGACGCTACGTGATCGATTCGTCCGCCCCTGGCCGCGACTTGAGGGGGCTCCACGGGACCGACGACCGCATGACCGGATCCGTCACACCCCTGGCCGATAGCTTCCATTCAATCGCAGTGCGGCGGGCGGCACCCCAGCCCTCGCGCTGCCTCGAGTCCCCCACCCGGAGTCCCCCCTGCCCGCGGGTCCCCCCGCCCTCGGGCGCTCCGGGGCGGGCATCCGATCCGGGTTCAAGGGGTTGAGGGGTTCAGGGTCTGGGTCCGGGTCTGTCCGCGGATCTGAGTGTGAATCGGCCTCGAGGATTTCCTCAGGAGGGTCCCGCTTGCAAGCCATCGAAACCTGGATCCGCGACGGCTCGTCGCTCCTCACACCGACCGCGGCGCTCGCCCTGCTTGGTTTCGTCCTCACCGTGACCCTCCTGGGCGCTCTCGGAGCCTTCGTCGTCGGGCGGCGCCGCGGACACTCCCAGGCGGCCTTCCAGGCCCTGGCCGCCGAAGCGTTGCGCCTCAACAACGAGAGCTTCCTGACCCTGGCCTCGGAGAAGTTCCGGGCGCTCCAGGAGAGCTCCTCCGTCGATCTCGGAGGGCGGCACAAGGCCATCGAGGACCTGGTGGCGCCCCTCCAGGAGGCGATCGAGGGCTATCGGACCGATGCCCGGGAGCTCGACCGCACCCGGGCGGTCGAGACCGGACGCCTGGGCCAGCAGCTCCGCGAGCTCGCCCACCAGACGACGGAGCTGGCCGGCGCCCTGCGCACGCCCGGGGCCCGCGGTCGCTGGGGAGAGCTCAGCCTGCGACGCACCGTGGAGCTCGCGGGTCTGAGCGGGTACTGCGACTTCTCGGAGCAGGTGTCCCTGGGCTCGGGAACCTCGACGGTGCGCCCCGATCTGGTGGTCCATCTCCCCTCCGGACGCGAGATCGCCATCGACGCGAAGGCACCCCTCGATGCCCATGTCGACGCCGCCAACGCCGACAGCGAGGAGTCCCGAGGCGCAGCCGCCCGCCGCCACGCCCGGCAGCTTCGCCGCCACGTCGATGCCCTGGCCTCCCGGGGCTACGCCGAACGACTCGAGCGCGCACCGGAGTTCGTAGTGCTCTTCCTGCCCCACGAGGGCTTCCTCGCCACTGCGGTCGAGTCCGAGCAGGGCCTGGTGGCCGATGCCCTCGCTCGGGGCGTGGTGATCGCGACGCCGGCGACCCTCTACGCCCTGCTCGCGGCAGTCGCCCAGGGCTGGCGCGACCAGCGGCTGACGGAGAACACGCGCCAGGTGCTGGCAATCGCCACGCAGATGGACGAACGCCTCGGCGTGCTGGTCGAGCACCTCGGCCAACTCGGCAGCTCCCTCGACCGCTCGGTGCGCCAATTCAACGCGACCGTCGGGTCCTTCGAGACGCGCGTCCTGCCCCAGGCGCGGCGCATCCGAGAGCTTGGCGTTTCGGGCGCCCACGACCTCGAGGCCGCAGGGCCGGTGGACACCGCCGTGCGCAGCGTCACCAACCACGCCGGCGAACCCCGCCGCGAGGGATGATCGCGGCTCAGGGCGTGACGATCTCGATCGGCCCGAACGCCTCGAGCTGTGGCACCAGCGCCTCCGCCGGTCCCACGAGAACGATCGCGAGACGCTCGGGGTGCAGACGCCTGCGCGCAGCCTCGGAGACGTCGGCGGCAGTCGCCGCCCGAACGCGGCTGCGATAGGTGTCGAGGGAATCTCGCGGAAGCCCGTAGACGTCCAGGTCCACCAGTGCGGCCATGACGGCTCCCGAGGTCTCGAGGGCCATCGAGAAGCGTCCCGCAGCCAGGGTCCGGGCCCAGGAAAGCTCGTCCTCACCGGGCGGCTCCTCGCGACCGCGCTGGAGCTCCGCAATCACGGCCTCGAGGGCGATGCCCGCGTTGGCGACGGCGGTGAAGGTCGAGACGCCAAAGGGCCCGGGCGCGCGCCGCATCGAGAATCCCGAGTGGACGCTGTAGGTGAGGCCGGTCTCGGTGCGCAGGCTCTCCATCAGCCGCGAGGAGAAACCGCTTCCGCCTACGACGGAGTTCAGCAGCTGGGCGGCGACGCGATCCTCCGCGGTCCGCTCGATCCCCTCGTGGCCGACGAAGATGCGCGTCTGCACCAGGTCCGGGCGATCCACGATGACGAGCTTCTGCGCCTCCGGAACCCGCGGCGGAGGCGGAGCACCGTAGGGGACGGTCTCCCCTCGCTCCCAGCCCCCGAAGACCCGGCGGAGCGTCCCGAGGACCTCCTCGGCGTCGACGTCGCCGGACACGGACAGGATTGCGTCGTTCGGCAGGAAGACGCGGGCGTGGAACTCTCGGGCGGCCTTCGCGTCCAGGGCCGCGACCGTCTCCGGCGAGCCCGACATCGGAAGGCCGAAGCGGTGGCCTTCGTAGAGCGCCCGGGCGCCGTACCAGCGCTGGAGCGTGGCCGGATCGTCCTTCGCCCGCTCCAGGGACTGGAGGATCTCGCTGCGGGTCCGATCCGCCTCGGCCGGATCGAAGCGCGGCCGGAGCACCATGTCCGCCAGGATCTCGACCAGGAAGTCGAGGTCGCGAGACAGGCCCGAGGCGCTGACGCCGATCGTGTCCCAGCCCGCAGCGGCGCCCGCGGAGGCGCCGAGGCGATCGACCGCGGCGGCAAAGGCGGGTGCGTCGCGCTCGCCGGCACCGCGGCGAAGCAGCTCCGCGGTGAAGAAGGCGCGCCCCGCCTCGGACGGCGGCAGGATCGCCTCGCCGCGGCGCAGGGTCAGGCCGAAGGAGACCCGGGGCAGGCGGGGATCCTCCAGGACGATCACCTGAAGGCCGTTCTCGAGCTCCGCCCGATGCAGCCGCCCCGGCTGCACGACCGGATTCTCCGGCGGCGGCGGCGGCGGCAGCTCCCAGGCCGGTCGCTGCGGAGCCGGGAAGGCGCAGCCGCCGACCCCGACGAGGCTGAGCAGCAGCCCGACCCACGCCACGACGACGACACTGCAGATCTTCGCCCCGATCACTCGGTTGCCTCGGGAGGCGACACCACGTGGATCACGCTGCGCTGCTCCGGTCGGAGATAGGCCCGGGCCACTCGCTGCACGTCCTCGGCGCTCACGGCCTGGATCTGCTCGAGGAGCTCGGAGAGCGGCCGGATGCGGCCGAAGGTGGCGTAGTCGCGGGCGATGCGCTGGGCGACGGCGTGGTTCGTCGAAAGCCCGTTCACCAGCGCGACCTCGATCTGACGCTTCGCCTTCTCGAGCTCCTCCTCGCTGACGGGCTCCTCCTTCAGCCGATCGATCTCGGCGAAGAAGAGCTCCTCGACCCGCTCGATCGTGGAGTCCGGGCGCACACTGGCGATCGCCAGGAAGACGCCCGCGTCTTCGAGCTCCCAGTAGCCGCCGTCGGCCGAGAGCGCCTGACGGGCGTCGTAGACGAGGCTCCGGTAGAGCCGACTCGACCGCCCCCCGGAGAGCACCTGGCTCAGCACGTCCAGCGCGCTGCCATCCGGGTGGCCGGTGGCGGGAGCATGCCAACCGGCGGCGAGGATCGGACCCCGCACGTCGAAGTGCACCACGGCCCGGCGCTCTCCGCTCTGCTCGGGCTCCTCGGTGGGGTTGCGCGGAATCTCCGACGCCGGCGGCAGGGTCCCCATCGTGCGCCGGACGTGATCCATCGTCTCGTCCGCGTCGAAGGCCCCCACGATCGCAATCACCAGGTTGTTCGGCGAGTAGTAGGCGTCGAAGAAGCGGCGACAGACCTCGACCGTCGCCTTCTCGATGTCGCTCCTCCAGCCGATCACCGGCCAGCGGTAGGGATGCGCCTGCCAGACCGTCGCGAGCAGCGCCTCGTAGGCGCGACCCATGGGCTGGTCCTCGGTGCGCATCCGGCGCTCTTCGAGCACTACCTTCCTCTCACTGGCGAGGGTCTCCTCGTCGATGTTCAGGTTGGCGACCCGCTCGAACTCGAGGTCGATGATCAGCGGCAGCGACTCGGCGGTCACGTCCTCGAAGTACACCGTGAAGTCCCGGCTCGTGAATGCGTTGAGGGTGCCTCCGCGTGCATTGACCAGCCGCGCGTGGGCCTCGGGCTCCAGGTTCTTCGAGCCTTTGAACATCATGTGCTCGAAGAGATGCGCGAGTCCGGTGTAGGCCGACTCGTCGCGGGAACCGACCTTCGCCCACATCTGGAACGAGACCACGGGCGTCGTGTGGTCTTCTAGCATGAGGACCACGAGCCCGTTTTCGAGGGTCTCGATCCGGACGTTCTCCGCCGGATCCTCGATCGCCGCCGCCGAAGACACCACCAGGAGCTGAATCGAAACGAGGGCCGTCCAAAGGCGGCGTCTGCACATGGCGCGGTACAGTATCGACCGCATCGGAAGGTGTCGAGGAGGCTTCCATGGCCCTGCTCGAAGACGACGACGCGATCCGCGAGCTGCTCGAGCAGGCCCGTGTGATCGCCGTCCTGGGAATCAAGGCGGGCGAACGCGACGACGCCCATGAGGTCCCGCGCTACATGCAGGGCGCCGGCTATCGCATCCTTCCGGTGAATCCGAAGCTCGAGCGGGTGCTGGGCGAGGCCGTGGCGGACCGGCTCGCTGCAATCGACACCCCCTTCGACCTCTTGAACGTGTTCCGGGCCCCCCACCACCTGCCCGACCACATCGACGAGATCCTGGCCCTCCCCCACCGACCGCGCGCCGTGTGGCTTCAGCTCGGGATCCGCGGCGACGCGTCGGCCGCTCGGCTCTGCGCCGCTGGTATCGACGTCGTCCAGGACCGCTGCCTGATGGTGGAGCATCGGCGCCTGCTTGGAGGGAGCACCGCGTGAGTGCCACCGCGGCCCAGCCCGACGCCCCCCTGAGCGTCCGTGTCGACTACGATTTCGCATCGAGCCTCTGCTACGTGGCCCACCGGGCGATGGAGCGGCTGCGTGAGCCCATCGAGGCGCTGGGGATCGCACTCTCCTGGTCACCCCTGGACCTCACTGCCATCACCGGCTGGCGCCGTGGCGCGGAGATGGACTCCACCCGCCGCGAGAACGTCGAGCGCGTGTCGTGGGAGCTGTCGGTGCCGATGCGGATTCCCACGACCTGGCAGGATTCGCGCACCGCCCACGCGGTGGCGCTGACCGTGCCGTCACTCCGCGAGGCAACCTGGCGCGAACGGGTCTTCACGGCGGTCTACGAAGAGGGGCGCCTCCTCGAAGCCGGCACGACCCGGGGCCTCGCCGCCGAGCTCGGACTCGAGCCGACGGAGGAAGCCCTGACCGAGGGCCTCGAGCGCCTCGAAGAGCGAACGCGACAAGCGCACGCCCAGGAGGTCACGGGCGTGCCCAACTTCATGCTGGGAGCGTGGCCCTTCGGCGGCATCCAATCCGACGAGACGATGCTCTCGATCCTCGGACGTTACGCGCGCAAGGAACGCGAGCGGGCCGGAATCGGATGAGCCGCCGACCGGACCGCCTCGTCTACTCGAGCCAGCACGGTCGGGTGTGTCCCCACTGCGGACATCCGGCCGATCGCTGCGTGTGCCGAGCCAACCCCCGCGCTGCGCGCGGCGACGGAATCGCCCGGGTTCGCCGCGAGGTGAAGGGCCGGCGCGGCAAGACCGTCACGACGATCTCGGGGCTCCCCCTGGCCAGCGATGCGCTCCGCGAGCTGGCCGGTGAGCTGAAGCGCCGATGCGGAAGCGGCGGGGCCGCGAAGGACGGTGTGATCGAGATCCAGGGCGATCATCGCGACACGGTCGTGGAGGCCCTCGAAGAGCGCGGCTACACGGTCAAGCGCGCCGGCGGCTAGCCCGTCCGAACGTGCCGGCGGCCAACCCGTCCGGATTTTCCGGCGCCCAGCCCCACTGAACGGGCTCGTGGCCAGTCCGTCCGATCGCGCCGGCGGCTCGCTCGCCGAAGGCGGCGTCTAGCCCCCGACCAGCCAGCCCCCATCCACCACGAGCACGTGGCCCGTGACATAGGCCGACGCAGCGCTCGCGAGGAACACGGCGACGCCCTTCACGTCATCCTCGCCTCCGGCGCGCTTCATCGGGATCTGATCGAGGAAGCGCCGCAGCGCGTCCTCGTCCTTGCGCACGTAATCCATCATCGAGGTGTCGAAGGCTCCCGGTGCGATGGCATTCACCCGGATGCCCCGGGGCGCGAGCTTCACCGCCATGTCCCGGGTGAGCGCATCCACCGCACCCTTCGCCGCCGCGTAGGCGATCGCCGGCTCCTTCTCCTCGGACGATCCCCGAGAGCCCGAGATCGAGGAGATGTGGACGATCGAACCGCCTCCCCTCTCCGCCATGTGGCGCGCCAGCCGCTGCGAGAGCAGGAAGAGGTTGCGGACGTTCACGTCGAAGACCCGATCCCAGCCGTCCATCGGGTACTCGAGGGTCGGGGCCCCCCAGATCACGCCGGCGTTGTTCACCAGGACGTCGACCCGACCCGCCGCGTCGATCGCCTGCTCGGCCAGATCGAGGGCGTCCGCCTCGCGGGAGAGATCTGCGGCGAAGGCCCAGGCTCGCCGCCCCAGGGACTCGATCCGCTCCGCGGTCTCACGGCAGTTCTTCACCTTGCGCGATGCCAGGATCACGTCGGCGCCCGCCTCGGCCAGACCCAGCGCGATGTGGCGACCGATGCCGCGTCCGCCACCAGTGACCAGCGCCGTGCGACCGCTCAGGTCGAAGAGCCCGGGGGCATCCACCGACGTCTCAGTCCTGGCGGCAGAGGACGAACCAGCTGCCCAGATCCCTGCCGTTGCGGGCGGCGGAGCCGATGCTGACGTGCTCGGAGACTCCTCGCAGCGTGTCCACCATGAAGCCGTAGACGAAACGCGAGAGTCCGCGCTCGTTCGGGCGGATCTCCGGCCAGCCCTCCGGGTGCTCGGGGGGGACGCGTCGATAGTCCACCCAGACCTCGGGTCGTCCCGGCGAGGGCACCGCGACGAAGTAGCCGGGACCCGTCAGGGGAGAGAGCGCCTGGAAGTTGAAGCCGTAGAGGCTCTCGGGCTTGCGTGGGTCGGCGCCGCGGGGCCGGCAGAAGCGCTTCTCGAAGTGGGTGAAGGCCGGCAGGGTGTTGCGGCCGTGATGACGCACGGGAGTGAAGTCGGCCACCGACGGGGGGACGAGGTCCTCGAGGGCGACGGGACGGAAGCCGTCGACGGCGGCGTAGAGGCGCCGCTGCTCCGCTCGTCCGAGGGAGCGCACCGCCTCGACCCGCTCTTCGTGGGCGAGCCCGTCGAGGTAGGCGCCGATCCGAGACGGATCCGGCGTGGGATCGGTGACGCGGGCGACGAGCTCCTGGGCGGCTCCGGTCATGGTGGTCCTCCAGCCCCGGGGGCCCGACGGAGGGTACCCGCGATGTACCCCGCGAGGAAAGCCGCCCGACGACGCACCGCGTCGTCGCAGCGTGTGCATGAAGATCGCGCAACTCTCCGGGATTGCTCGGGTCCTGTCGTCGGAGGCGCCTATCCGCTAGAATTCGCCCGCTCCGGTTCCGATGCCTCGGACCCAGACCAGACCCCTTGCAGCACCGGAGGTCTCCCCGCGAGAGCTCCCGATGAAAAGGAGCCCCCCATGGCGGATATGGCCACCCTCGTCGTCGACGGTCAGTCGATCGAGCTCCCCGTCGTCGAAGGATCCGAAGGCGAACGCGCCATCGACATCCGAAAACTCCGGTCCGAGACCGGGATCATCACCCTCGACCCCGGCTTCGCGAATTCCGGCGCCTGCCGCAGCGCGATCACCTTCATCGACGGCGAGAAGGGCATCCTGCGCTACCGGGGCATCCCGATCGAGGAGCTCGCCGAGCACAGCAGCTTCCTCGAGGTCGCCTATCTGCTGATCTATGGCCAGCTCCCGAGCGGAAGCGAGTTCGACTCCTTCGCCGGCTCGATCACGTCCCACACGATGCTGCACGAGGACTTCAAGCGCTTCTTCGGAGCGCTGCCGAAGGACGCGCACCCGATGGCGGCCTGCTCCGCCGCGGTCGGCGCCCTCTCCGCCTTCTACCCGGATTCCCTCGACCCGCGGGATCCGCGCCAGATCGAGATCTCGGTCCACCGCCTGATCGCGAAGATGATCACGATGGCCGCATACGCCTACAAGCACTCGATCGGCCAGCCCTTCATGTACCCGCAGAACGATCAGTCCTACGTGGCCAACTTCCTGCAGATGATGTTCTCGAACCCCTGTGAGAAGTTCGAGCTGGACCCGGTCGTCGAGAAGGCGGTGGATCTGCTGCTGATCCTCCACGCCGACCACGAGCAGAACTGCTCGACGAGCACGGTCCGCCTCGTCGGCTCTTCGATGGTGAACCTCTTCTCGGCCGTCTCGTCGGGGATCAGCGCGCTCTGGGGGCCGAGCCACGGCGGCGCCAACCAGAAGGTGATCGAGATGCTCGAGGAGATCCGCGACGAAGGCATCACGGCTCGGGAGTTCGTCGAGCGGGCGAAGAAGGCCGACACCACGGATCGCCTGATGGGCTTCGGGCACCGCGTCTACAAGAACTTCGATCCGCGCATGAAGATCATCAAGAAGGCCTGCTTCGACGTCCTCGAGAATCTCGGCGTCCGCACGAAGCTGCTCGAGATCGCCGTCGAGCTCGAGGAGATCGCCCTCAAGGACGACTACTTCGTCGAGCGGAAGCTCTACCCCAACGTCGACTTCTACTCGGGCGTGATCTACAACGCGATCGGGACGCCCGCGAACATGTTCACCGCCATGTTCGCAACTGGCCGCCTGCCCGGCTGGATCGCCCAGTGGATGGAGCTGCACGAGGACCCGGACTTCAAGATCGGCCGGCCGCGGCAGATCTACACCGGCAAGCAGGTCAACCACTACGTCCCTCTCGATCAGCGGCGCTGAGGACCGTTCGACGAAGGTGAGAGACCCGTCCGCGCTCTGCTGGATCGACGGGCACGTCCGCGCGCGTGCAGAGCCCGCGCTGCGCGTCGACGACTCGGCCTTCGCCGAGGGCCGCGGCTGCTACACGAGTGTTCGCATCGCGGGCGGCACGGCGCGTTTCGAGTCACATCATCTCCGGCGGCTCCAGCGCGGTGCCCGGGCCCTCCACCTCGGACGCTTCGATCCGGCAGCGGCCCAACGCGCGCTCCAGGACCTGGCCCGCGCAGCATTTCCCGCCGGCGAGGGGATCGTTCGCGTCCAGCTGAGTCGCGATGCCGATGGCGGCGTCCGGGTGGTCGGAGTCCCGAGGGCGCTCGGTGAGAACGCAACGAGCTGGAGCGCCATCACGGCACCGATCGTCCACGAGGGGCCGATCCTCGTCGGCGGACACAAGCTCACCAACCGACTGCTCCACGCGCTGGCCTCGGACGCGGCCCGGGAGGCGGGGGCCGACGAGGCCCTGCTCTTCGATCGGAGGGGTCGGCTCGTCGAAGGATCGCGGAGCAACGTGATCGTCGTGGGCAGTGACGATCGCCCGCGGACGCCGCCCCTCGAGCGCGGCGCCGTGGGAGGCGTGGCCCTGGAGGTACTGATGGAACGCGTCCCCGAGCTCCTGGAGCGGGATCTCTCGGCGCGAGATCTGCGGAGCGCGCGGGCGATCGTCTGCACCAATGCGGTCCGGGGAGTGCGCCCCCTGGCAAGCCTCGACGGCCGGCCCGTAGGAGGCGCCGACCACCCCTGGATCCGCCGCCTGAGTGACGCCCTCGCCGCCGAGACCCGGGGGCACCGCACTTGAGCACCCCGCCCATCGTCCTGGTCACCGGCGCCACCGGGCTCGTGGGCGGTCGGCTCCTGCCCGCCCTCGCCCGGGAGGGCTGGGCGGTCCGGGCGCTCTCGCGACGACCCGACGCGAAGGTCGCCGGGGACGGAGAGGTCCTCTCCTGGGACGGGCGCAGCGTCGGCCGCGAGGCCCTCGAGGGAGCCCGGGCCATCGTACACCTGGCGGGGGAGCCGATCTTCGGGGGGCGCCTCACCGCCCGTCGCCGTGAGCGCATTCGCGAGAGCCGGATCGAGAGCACCCGCTCGATCGCCCAGGGGCTTTCGGAGCTGCCGGAGAGCCGGCGTCCCGCCGTCTTCCTGTGCGCCTCGGCGGTCGGCTACTACGGCTCGCGGGGCGACGAGGTGCTCGAGGAGTCGGCGGCGCCGGGGAGCGGCTTCCTGGCTCGGGTCTGCGTCGATTGGGAGGCGGCGGCGACCGCCGCCGAGGCCGCCGGAGTGCGCACGGTGAGCCTCCGGATCGGGGTCGTCCTGGCGCGAGAAGGCGGCGCCCTCGCCGCCCTGCGGCGCCCCTTCGCCCTCGGACTCGGAGGCCGGCTGGGGGACGGGCGCCAGTGGTTCCCGTGGATCCACATCGACGACCTGGTCGCCCTCGTCCTCGCCGCCCTGAACGACCCGCGCTACCGGGGTCCGATCAACGCCACGGCGCCAGAGCCCGTTACCAACGCTGCGCTCACCCGCTGCCTCGCCTCGGCGCTCCGCCGGCCGGCGCTGCTTCCGGTCCCGTCCCCGGTCCTCCGGCTCGCGCTTGGCGAGCTCTCCGAGGAGCTGCTGGGAAGCCGGCGCGTGGTGCCTCGCGCCGCACTCGACCGGGGCTTCGCCTTCTCGCGATCCACCCTGGAGGACGCGCTTCGCGCCGAGCTCGCCTGACGGCGATCAGTGGCAGGGAAGCGCCACCGTGAAGAGCCCGGGAAGCACGTCCTTGGCGGTGACCTCGCCGGATCGCTCCGAGACCTCGAAGAATCCCAGGGAGAGGGTGGGATCCACCGGCCCGGGGAAGTGCTCGCGGAAGTCGTCGAGGATGCGCCCGATCACGTGCCGCGCGCCCGCCTCGTCCACGTCGGTGAGCAGCAGGACCACGCGGTCGCGGGTCATGCGAAAGACCGAGTCGTCCACCCGCAGTGCACTCTCCACGAAGTCGACGACCTCGCTGAAGACCGGATCCCCTTCGAAGCCCGCGATGCCGACGAGAACCGAGGTCAGCGAATGCTGCGAAGCGAGGCCCCGTGCGCGCGCCAGGAGCTCGCGCAGCCGGCGCGGATCATCGAGGACGAAGCGATCGAGGGGCAGTTCCGACACCCCCCCAGTATCGTCGAAACCGGGCCAAATCTGAAGGGGGCGCCACCACGATCCCCGAGCCCTCTCGTTGTCGCATCGGGGGTCATGGCGTAGGGTCTGCCACCCTCCACCCGCGGAGAGCGTCCGTGAATACCCATCCTTCCGGAGCAGCCGGCAGCGGAGCGAGGGCCCTGGCGACGGCCTTCGTCGCCCTGCTGGTGCCGACGTTCTGCCTGATCGTGCTGGGTGCCCTGGTACGCGCACACGAAGCCGGTCTCGCCTGTCCCGACTGGCCGCTCTGCTTCGGTCGCTTCGTTCCGGAGATGAACCTCAAGGTCGGCTTCGAATGGTCCCACCGCGTGCTGGCCGGCGCCATCTCCCTCGGCTTCGTCGCACTGGCGACGATCGCACTGCGACGCCACGACACGTCTCCCGGATCCCGACGCCTCGTGCTGCTCGCCGGCGCACTGCTCGCCCTTCAGGTCCTCCTGGGCGCCCTCACCGTCTGGCAGCTGCTGGCGGCCTGGAGCGTTACCTCCCACCTGATCACGGGGAACGCCTTCGCCCTGTCCCTCCTGTTCATTGCTCTCTCGCTGCGACGCGGCGACGAGGTGTCCGAGGGCCCTCGCGCTCCGGCGCGCCTGCGCGTCTGGCTCGGAGTCGCGGGCGTGCTGCTCCTCGCACAGCTCGTGCTCGGTGGGCTCGTCTCATCGCGCTTCGCCGGACTCACCTGCCCGGAGTGGCCCGCGTGCAACGGCGGCGTGTGGTTCCCCACCTGGCGCGGGACGGTGGGTCTCCACCTGCTCCACCGCTGGAATGCCGTGCTCGTGGTCGGCGCCATTGCCGCGACGGCCTTCTTCGGTCGCTCCGAGTCCGCGGTGCGGCCCGCCACCACCCTCGCGGCCGTGCTGGTCTTCGCGCAGATGGGCGTCGGCATCGCCAACGTCCTGTTCGGAATTCCGGTAGAGGTGACGGGGCTGCACTCGGCCCTGGCCACGGCCCTCGTCCTGACCCTCGGCGCCGCGACCGAAGCCGCCTGGCGCCGCGAACCCCGTCCCCGGGGCGCGAGATCGACCCACGAGCCCTCCTAGCGCGGGCCGCTCCGGCGCGCGATGCTAGAAGCGCAAGGGAGGTGGAATGCGCTCGTACCAGGTCTTCGGCGCCATGAAGCCCGAACGCGCCGTCACGATGATGCGGCGCCTATCGAAGGAGTCACCGGGGATGTTCCGCCAGGCGGTGGACGCTGCGGCCATCTCGATCAAGGCACGGCCGGTCTACATGCGCCGCCAGCCCTTCGAGAAGCGCGCCGAAGCGGTGCGACGCTCCCTCGCCCGGGTGATCGCGAACCCGGTGGCCGACGAGCTCCTCGCCGTCTACTTCCTCGAGTGCCGCAAGGACCTGCTGACCGCCTGGCTCGATGGCGTCGGCCTCGCCCACGAGGACGGGACCCTCGAGGACGACGCGCCCGCAGAGCCGGCACCGGAGGTGCTCGAGAAGGCCGTCGACGAGTTCCTGGCCACCGACGACGACGAGGATCGGGATCTGCTGCTGCGGGCCTTCGCGGCCCAGCAGGTGGTGGATTGGCCGGCGCTCGAGGCACGCCTGTCGGGCGGGGGCGCGGGGACGGACTGACCCCGTGCGCTCCGCGGCCGACGGGCCCACGGCGGATCGAACGCGCATCAGCGCGTGCATCGTCACGCGTGACGAGGAGGATCGCCTCCCGGACTGCCTCGCCTCGCTCGACTGGTGCGACGAGATGCTGGTCGTGGATTCCCACTCCAACGACCGCACCCGGGAGGTCGCGGCAGCCGCCGGTGCGCGGGTGATCGAGCGGGACTGGCCGGGCCACGTGGCCCAGAAGGAGTTCGCGATCCGCGCAGCGGAACACGACTGGGTGTTCTGCATCGACGCCGACGAGCGCGTGTCGCCGGAGCTGGCGGAGCAGATCGCCGCCGCGCGCGATCGACATTTCGAGGACGCCGCCGGATTCTCCGTGCCTCGCGTCTCTTCGTATCTGGGGCGCTGGATCCGGCATGGCACCTGGTATCCCGACCGCAAGCTCCGGCTCTTCGATCGAAGACGCGGTCGCTGGGGCGGGCGCGACCCTCACGACCGGGTGGAGCTCTCCGGCGACGTCTGCGACCTCACGGGAGAGCTCCGACACGATCCCTACCGGACCTTCGAGGACCACCTCGCCACGATCGATCGCTACAGCAGCATCATGGCCGGAGAGCTCCACGCAGATGGGCGACGGGCCCGCCTGCTGGACCTGGTACTGCGCCCTCCCCTGCGTTTCTTCGACTTCTACGTGTGGCGACGCGGCTTCCTGGACGGCTGGCGCGGACTTCTGCTGGCCTATCTGGCCGCCCACTACGTGCGCCTGCGCTACGCGAAGCTCTGGCTCATGGACCGCCAGTGATCGAGATCGAGTCGCTGACGAAGCGCTATGACACCGACGCGGTGGTCGAGAACCTCTCCCTCTCCATCGCCCAGGGCGAGCTCCTCGTCCTGCTCGGTGGATCCGGAAGCGGCAAGACCACGACGCTGAAGATGGTGAACCGGTTGATCGAGCCGACGTCGGGTCGCGTCCGGATCGCCGGAAGGGATACGCGGGATACCTCGGGTCCCCTGCTGCGGCGGAACATCGGCTACTGCTTCCAGGAGATCGGGCTCTTCCCCCACATGACCGTCGCGGAGAACGTGGCGATCACCCCTTCGCTCCTCGGTTGGGACGAGGGCCGCATCCGGCGACGGGTGGAGACGCTGCTCGAGCTCGTGGAGCTCCCGGCGTCGGAGTTCCACGATCGCCTGCCCACCGCTCTGTCGGGTGGGCAGCAGCAGCGGGTGGGGCTCGCCCGCGCCCTGGCCGCCGAGCCCGATGTGATGCTCCTCGACGAGCCCTTCGGCGCCCTCGACCCGCTGATTCGCGACCGTCTCCAGGGGTCGTTTCGCCGCATCCGCGCGGAGCTCGGGCTGACGGCGCTCTTCGTGACCCACGACGTCGTGGAGGCGATGATCCTGGGCGACCGCATCGCCGTCCTTCAGGCGGGGCGCCTGGCCCAGGTCGGCACCCCGGCGGAGCTGGTGGAAGAGCCGGCGAACGACTACGTGGCCGAGCTCTTGCAGACCCCCCTGCGACGTGCGGCGGCGGCCCGCGCCCTCGGAGCCGGTAGCGAATGAGCGAGCAGCTCGAGCTCCTTCCCGGCTACCTGACCGCGCACCTCCAGCTCTCCCTCGCAGCCCTCGCCATCGGTGCCTGGGTGAGCATCCCCCTCGGCATCTGGATCACACGACGCCCTCGGCTCGAGCCCGGAATCCTCGGGGTCGCCAGCGTGATTCAGACCGTTCCCAGCCTCGCCCTGCTGGCGATCATGGTCCCCGCACTGGGGGCGCTGGGCGCCCTGACCGCACGCTTCGGCGTCGACCTGCGCAGTATCGGCTACGCGCCGGCCCTGATCGCGCTCTCGCTCTACAGCCTGCTCCCGATGCTGCGCAACACCGTCGAGGGAATTCGCAGCGTGGACCCGGCACTGGTGGAGGCAGCGCGCGGCGTGGGAATGACCGATGGCCAGCGGCTGCTCCGCGTCGAGCTCCCCCTCGGCGCGCCGGTCATCGTCGCCGGCGTGCGCACGGCGACCGTCTGGGTGGTGGGCACCGCGACGCTCTCGACGCCGATCGGTGCGACGAGCCTCGGCAACTTCATCTTCAGCGGGCTCGCGACCCGCAACGACACGGCGGTACTGGTGGGCTGCGTCGCCGCCGCCGGACTGGCCCTGGTCCTCGACGGCGTGATCCGCGCCCTCGAGGTGGGTGTCCGGGAGCGCCGGCGCGCGCTGACCGCCGGCGCCGCTCTGGGATTGGCGCTGCTCTTCGGCTATGCCGCCGCGACCTTCGCTCTTCCGTGGCAGCGCACCGGGCCGATCGTGCGCATCGGCTCGAAGACCTTCACCGAGCAGTACATCCTGGCAGACCTGCTGGGGCGGCAGATCGAGGACCGAACCGGCGCGACGACCCGCGCCGTTCCCTCCCTCGGCTCCACCGTCGCCTTCGACGCCCTCGCAAACGACGACATCGACGTCTACGTGGACTACTCGGGAACGATCTGGGCCACGATCATGAAGCGCCCGGGTCTTCCGCCTCGGCGCCAGGAGGTCCTGGGAGAGGTGGGGCGATACCTGGAGGCCGAGCACGGCGTGACCCTCGCGGCCGCTCTCGGCTTCGAGAACACCTACGCCCTGGCGATGCGCCCCGAGCATGCCCGGGCGCTCTCCCTGCGCCGCATCTCCGACCTCGCCCGGAAGGCCACGGGGCTCGAGATCGGTGGCGACTACGAGTTCTTCCAGCGCGAGGAGTGGCGCGCCCTCGAGCGCCGCTACGGCCTCGCCTTTGGTGCCGAGCGCAGCATGGACCCGGCGCTCATGTACGGTGCGCTCGTGAACGGAGAGGTGGACGTGATCAGCGCCTTCTCCACCGACGGAAGGATCGCCGCCTTCGACCTGGCCGTGCTGGAGGACGATCTCGGCGTGATCCCGCCCTACGATGCGATCGTGCTGGTCGGGCCCCGCCTGCTCCGGGAGCAGCCCGAGGTGGCGACGGCGCTGCGAGAGCTGGACGGCGCCATCGACGCGCCGACGATGCGACGCATGAACCTGCTCGTGGACGGCGAGGGCGAGTCGCCGGGCGAGGCGGCCCGGCGACTCCTCTCACTCGTTCGAGAAGAATCGGACTGAGCCGCGCTCAGCTGCGCAGGGTGATGGCGGCGTTGGTGATGATCGGCGCGTCGCGCTCGACGCTCTTCGCCTGGATCAGCACCTTCTCCCCTTCCTTCCAGAAGGAGGTCTGGTAGGTCTCTCCCGGGAAGCCCACCCCCGCGAACCGGGCCTGGTAGCGCTCGACTCGCGTCACGTCACCGCCGAGGACCTCGTCCACGACCGCCTTGCACACCACCCCGTAGGAGCAGAGCCCGTGGATGATGGGGCGATCGAAGCCCGCCATCTTCGCGAACTCCGGGTCGGCGTGGAGGGGGTTCTTGTCTCCCGACAAGCGGTAGATCAGGGCCTGCTGGGGCAGCGTCTTCGACTCGACCACTCCGTCGGGCGCCCGGTCGGGCGCGGCATTCCCCGCCTTCGGTCCGGAATCGCCGCCGAATCCCCCCTCGCCCCGGATGAAGAGCGAGAAGCGATTCGTGAACAGCGGATCGCCCGCCTCGTCGCGGGCCGTCGACTCCAGGATGACGAGTGCGGCCTTCCCCTTGTCGTAGATCTCGGGGATGTGGGCGGAGGTCGTTAGCTTCTGCTCCGGCGGAAGCGGCTTGTGGAGGATCACCTCCTGCTCACCGTGGAGCAGCATCGCCAGGTTGAACTCCAGCCCCGGGATGCTTCCGATCCCGCCCATCGAGCCGAAGGCCGGAATCACGGCGAAGCTGGGGAGCACCTTGAGACTCTTCTCGTAGGTGTACTCCAGCTCTCCGGCGTCGGTGGGCGGCACACCGGCGCCCACGCCGAGGTGATAGAGGATCACCTGGTCCTTCGTGTATGAGGTCTCCGACTCCGGGAGGGTCGCTCCGCGGGCCTTGCTCGGATCGATGGGCATGGTCCCTCCTCAGGCCTGCGCGGCCTTCAGCGCCTCGACGACCGCCTTCGTCTCGTCGGCGATGCTATCGGGCACGGTGTAGCCCTCCTGCGCCCGGATCACGTCGATGTGATCCAGGATTTCCTCCGCCTTCGGCACCTTGCCACCGGGCGCCACCCAGCCCGGGGCCATTCCGACGAACACACGGGCATAGCGCCCTCCGCCGACGTCGAAGATCTCGTGACTCAGCTCGCACTTCTCGGAGGCCAGGTAGGTGACGAGGGGGGTCACGAAGCTCGGGTCCAGGGCGTCCGCGAGGCCTCCGAGGAGCTGCTCGGTGAGTCGCGTCTTCGCGATCGGCGCGATGGTGTTGACCTTGATGCCGTACTTCCCACCCTCGACGGCCAGCACGTTCATGAGCCCGACGAGACCCATCTTCGCCGCACCGTAGTTGGTCTGGCCGAAGTTGCCGAAGATGCCAGCGCCGGAGGACGCCATCACGATCCGCCCGTAGCCGTTGTCCTTCATCGAGGCAAAGGCCGGCTGCGTGACGAAGAACGCGCCCTTGAGGTGGACGTCGATGACGGCCTCGAGATTCTCGGGCTCGAGCTTGAGGAAGCTCTTGTCGCGCAGGATGCCCGCGTTGTTGATCAGGATGTCGACCTTGCCGAAGTTGTCGAGAGCCGTCTGGATGATGGCCTTGCCGCCCTCAGGGGTCGCCACCGAGTCGTAGTTGGCGACGGCCTTCCCGCCTGCCGCGCCGATCTCCTCGACGGTCTGATCCGCCATGCTGCTGCCGCCACCGGTTCCGTCGGAGGCGCCGCCCAGATCGTTCACGACGATGCTGGCACCGCGCGCGGCCATGTCGAGGGCGTAGGTCTTGCCGAGGCCGCCGCCGGCACCGGTGATGACGGCGACGCGGCCGTCGAAGCGGATGTCACTCATGGGGGCTCCTTCGAGAACGGCATTGCGCCGTCCGTGCGGGCCGACGGGGCACCCGACGGCTCGTCGGGGAGATACGCCGGCGAATGGCTGAGGCTCTGCGGGCGTCGCTCCGCGGGACCTCGAGGGATCCCGAAGGCGGGGGCGCCCGGCCGCCCGGCGGCGGCCGGGCGGCATCATAGCGTGGCCCCGGGTGATGTCCCGGGGCCGGGACGGCCCCCAGCATTGCGTCGGGCGCCCGGCGGTGGCAGGTTCCACCCGTGGGCGACGTCTCACGGCTCGCGGCCCTCGCGTCCTGCGTCCTTCCCCTATCGGCCGCAGCCCTGGCGACAGTTGCGCTCTACGCACCGCCCCTCTCCGCCGGCGCCACTTCGCCGGGTGAGGGCCCGGAGGTGGCTCCGATCCGCCTCCCGGCGCCGGGGAACGACGCCTGGGAGCCCCTGACCTTCCGCGGGGTGAAGCGCCCCACGCGCTACACGCCGATCGGCGGCCTGGACGCCGGCACCCGGGCGGAAGCGCGCTGCGGAGCCTCGGCACTCGTGCTGCCCCTCGAGGCGGTCGACCTCTCCCGCACTCCGGTGCTGCGCTGGCGCTGGCGGGTCGTGGCGCCCCTCGACGTCGCCGACGAACGCATCCGGGAAGGCGACGACTTCGCAGCGCGGGTGACGGTGATGTTCGAGTTCGAGCCCGAGAGGGCCTCCCTCTACCAGCGCATGCGCCGCTCCATCGCTCTGGGGCTCTTCGGGACGCGACTTCCGGGCAGCGCACTCACCTTCGTGTGGACCAGCCGCATCGCGCCCGGATCGCTCTGGCCGAACCCCTACGCGGGGGAGTCCCGGATGATCGCCCTCGCGCGCGGACCCGGAGACGGGTGGCGTAGCGAGGCCGTGGACCTCGTCGCCTTCTATACCCGCGCCTTCGACCGCAGCCCGCCGGGTGCCCGGGGGATCGGCATCATGACCGACGCGGACGACACCTGTCAGCACGCGGTGGCCGAGTATCGGGACTTCCGGCTCACGGCGGCGGAGGCCGCATGACGTCCCCCGACTTCCAGCGGACCCTCGTCGAGCGCGGGGCCGGAGCGCTCTCCCGGACCGGGGTCTCGACGCTGCAGGTGAACGTCGGCAAGCGCTGCGATCTCGCCTGCCACCACTGTCACGTCGAGGCGGGACCCCTGCGAACCGAGATGATGGACGAGGCCACCGCAGGCCGCGTCATCGACCTCCTCGCCGGCAGCCCGGAGACCCGGACCCTCGACCTCACCGGCGGAGCCCCGGAGCTGAACGCGCAGTTCCGGAACCTGGTGCGCGGCGCCCGCTCCCTCGGACGTCAGGTGATCGACCGCTGCAACCTGACCGTCCTCTTCCAACCGGGGCAGGAAGACACCGCCGAGTTCCTGGCCGCGGAGAAGGTGAAGGTCGTCGCGTCCCTTCCCTGCTACACGAAGGAGAACGTCGAGCAGCAGCGCGGCCGCGACGTATTCGCCCGCAGCATCGATGCTCTACGCAAGCTCAATGGACTCGGTTACGGCGGCGGCCGGGGACTCGAGCTCGACCTCGTCTTCAACCCCCTGGGCCCGACCCTCCCGCCGGACCAGGCCGAGCTCGAAGCCACCTACCGGAGCGAGCTACGCGAGCTCTTCGCGATCGAGTTCGACCGTCTGGTGACCATCACCAATATGCCCATCAAGCGCTTCGCCAACGCCCTCCAGCGCGAGGGGCGTGATGCCGCCTATCTCTCGCTGCTGGTGAATCACTTCAACGTCGACACGGTGCCCGGACTCATGTGCCGCCACATGGTTTCGGTCGGCCACGACGGCGCCCTCTACGACTGCGACTTCAATCAGATGCTGGAGCTTCCGCCGGTCGACGGAGAGCGCAGCATCTGGGAGATCGGGGCGCTGTCGGAGCTTCGCGGCGCCGGAATCGCGACGGATCGGCACTGCTTCGGCTGCACGGCCGGCAGTGGCTCGAGCTGCGGCGGCGCACTGGCCTAGGAGCCCGACCCGCGAAACCCTCCCGGGTCCCCGGCATCGGATCCTGCGAGACGAGGAGTGAGCCTTGACCACGACCGAGCCCGCAGACGGCGCCGCAGGCGGCCTTCCCCTGGCGAAGATCGCCGGTGGCCTCGCCGTGGTCGTCGGCCTGATCGTCCTCGGACGCCTCGCCGGGGGCTACATCCCGACCTTCGCAGCCTGGGTGGATGGGCTCGGCTTCTGGGGGCCGGCGGTCTTCGTCGTGGCCTACTCCCTGGCGGTCGTCGCCTTCGTACCCGCCTCGCTCCTCACCCTGGCGGCGGGTGCGATCTTCGGCATCCAGGCCGGGACCGCCTACGTCTTCGTGGCGGCCACCCTGGGCTCCTCCCTGGCCTTCCTCGTCTCGAGATACCTGGCGCGGGGAGCGGTGGAGCACCGCCTGGCCGGCAACGATCGCTTCAGCGCGATCGATCGCGCGGTGGGAGAGCAGGGGCGAAAGATCGTGCTGCTGCTGCGCCTCTCCCCGGTCTTTCCCTTCAATCTTCTCAACTACGCCCTCGGCCTGACCCGGGTGCGCTTCGGCGACTACGCCCTCGCCAGCGTCGGCATGCTGCCGGGGACGCTGCTCTACGTCTACTCCGGAAAGGTCGCGGGAGACGTCGCGACGCTGGCCTCCGGGAGCTCCACCTCGGGGGGCTCCGGCTCCACCGCCCTGCTGGTCGTGGGCCTGGTGGCGACGATCGCGGTGACCACTCTCGTGACGCGCATCGCACGCCGCGCCCTGGCCGAGGCGACCGGGGAGTAGGATCCGCCACGCGGCGAGTCCGAACCCGGTGCCTGGAGGATCCCAGTCCATGTCCGACCTCCCTCCCGTCGAGCCCAACGACGACCACAACCGAAAGCTCCTGGCGAACGTCCACCCGCTGGAGTGGCGCAACCCGGAGCCTGCAGAGCGCTACAACCTGGTGGTGATCGGCGCGGGCTCGGCCGGCCTCATCACGGCGGCAATCGCGGCGGGACTGGGCGCAAAGGTGGCGCTGATCGAGCGCCACTACCTCGGGGGCGACTGCCTGAACGTGGGCTGCGTGCCCTCGAAGGGGGTGATCCGCGCCTCACGCATGGTGGCCGAAGCCCGCCGCGCCCGGGACGAGCTCGGTCTGGCCCTGGCGCCGGACGCCGAGGTGGACTTCGGCGCCGCGATGGAGCGGATGCGATGGATCCGGGCGCGGATCAGTGACGAGGATTCGGCGGTCCGCTACCGCGACGAGCTCGGCGCCGACGTCTTCCTGGGAGACGCCCGCTTCGCCGACCGCGATGTGGTGGAGGTCGGCGGCGCGCGGCTGCGCTTCGCGAAGGCGGTGATCGCCACCGGTGCGCGTGCCGGCACCCTGCCCATCGAGGGTCTGGCCGAGGCCGGCGCCCTGACGAACGAGACGATCTTCAACCTGACCGAGCGACCGCGGCGGCTAGGCGTGATCGGCGCCGGCCCGATCGGCTGCGAGCTGGCCCAGGCCTTCCGGCGCCTCGGATCCGAGGTCGTCGTGCTCCACAGCGACGCCCACCTCCTGCCCCGGGAGGACGAGGATGCCGCCGCCGTCGTCGCCGACCGGTTCCGGGAGGAGGGCATTCGCGTCGTCGACGAATGCCGGATCGAACGCGTCTCGACCCGGGGAGAGGAGCGGGTCATCCACTTCTCGGACCCCACGCAGCGGGGGGGAGAGGTGCCCGTCGACCGGATCCTCGTGGCAGTCGGGCGCACCCCGAATGTGGAGGATCTCGGCCTCGAGCGGGTCGGGGTGGACTTCGACACGCGCCGTGGCGTCCACGTGAACGACTACCTCCAGACCACGAACCCGCGCATCTACGCCGCGGGCGACGTCTGTATGAGCTGGAAGTTCACCCACGCGGCAGATGCCGCCGCGAAGATCGTCGTGCAGAACGCGCTCTTCCTTCGCACGCGAAAGCTCTCCTCCCTCGTCATGCCCTGGTGCACCTACACCGACCCGGAGGTCGCCCACGTCGGGATGTACGAGCGCGACGCGAAGTCGGCGGGGATCGAGATCGACACCTTCTGCGTGCCCCTCGCCGAGGTGAACCGCGCCGTGACCGACGGCGAGGAAGAGGGCTTCGTCAAGATCCACGTCAAGAAGGGAAGCGACCGCATCGTCGGTGGTACGATCGTCGCGGCCCACGCCGGTGAGATCCTGGGCGAGCTCGCCCTCGCCATCAGCAACGGCGTGGGACTCGGCGCGATCGGAAACACCATTCATCCCTACCCCACCCAGGCCGAGGGCCTGAAGCGCGCCGCCGGGCTCTACACGCGCTCGCGCCTGTCGCCGGGTCTGGCGAAGTGGCTGGGGCGCTGGATGTCCTGGCGACGCTAGACCGGAGAAGACCCATGAGCGATCGGAACGTGTTCGAAGATGCGGTGACGCGGGTGGAGCGGATCGGCCTGGACGCAGGTGTAGCCCCGGAGACGGTGGACGCCCTGCGACAGCCGGGCGCCCTCCTCACGGCGGACCTCGCGGTCCGCATGGACGACGGCTCGACCCGGCACTTCGTCGCCTACCGCTGCCGCTACAACGACGCCCTCGGGCCGACGAAGGGCGGAATCCGCTTTCACCCCGATGTGACGCGCGAAGAGGTGATGGCGCTGGCGCTCTGGATGACGATCAAGTGCGCAGTCGTCGGCCTGCCCTACGGCGGCGGCAAGGGCGGCGTCGCCGTCGACCCGAAGGGACTCTCACGGTTGGAGCTCGAGCGCCTCTCGCGCGCCTACATGCGCGCCATGGCCGACTTCGTGGGCCCCGACACGGACATCCCCGCCCCGGACGTCTACACCAACGCCCGCATCATGGGCTGGATGGCGGACGAGTACGAGGCGATCCATCGCAAGAAGACGCCCGCCGTCATCACGGGGAAGCCGATCCTCCTGGGCGGAAGCCTGGGGCGCGACGAGGCGACGGGCCGCGGCGCCTTCGTCGTCATCCAGGAGTACGCCCGGCGGGTGGGGCTCGAGCCGGAGAACACGCGCGTCGCGGTGCAGGGGTTCGGAAACGCGGGCTACCACGTCGCGCGGCTCCTCCAAGAAGCCGGCTACCGCATCGTCGCCGTCTCGGACTCGAAGGGCGGCGTCTATGCCGACGAGGGCTTCGACATCGAGAGCCTCTGGGAGCACAAGCAGTCCGCCGGGAAGGTCGAGGGCGTGTACTGCACGGGATCGGTGTGCGAAGTCGTCGAGCATCGCAAGATCTCGAACGAGGAGCTCCTCGAGCTCGAAGTCGACCTGCTCGTGCCGGCAGCTCTCGAGGGAGTCATCACGACGGAGAACGCCGGACGGATCCGCGCGCCCCTGATCGCGGAGGTCGCGAACGGACCGATCACGGCGGAGGCCGACTCCCAGATGCGCGAGCGTCACATCACGGTGCTGCCCGACGTGCTCACCAACGCCGGGGGCGTGACGGTGAGCTACTTCGAGTGGTCCCAGAACCGGCAGGGCTACGCCTGGACCCTCGAAGAGGTGCGCGAGCGGCTGGAGAGGGTCCTGACCCGGGCATTCGACGGGCTCTGGCACCTCCACCAGACCGAGAAGGTGTCGATTCGAGACGCCGCCTACGCCATGGCCCTGCGGCGGATCGGCGAGGCGATCGAGGCCGAGGGAACCCGCGACTACTTCTCGGGAGACTGATCCCCCGCGCTTCGGGCCGCGAGGATCGCCTCGACGAGGCCCGCGGGCACCTCCTCCGGAATCGAGTCGTCCGCGGGACACAGGAGCTCCTTGCCGAGCCTCACCGTCTCCCGGTAGGTGTCGAGGTAGGTGACGCAGGGAGGGCAGTCCCGCATGTGCGTCTCGAAGGTCTCGGACTCGCCCCGCGGGAGCTCGCCTTCCAGGTAGTCCATCAGGAAGTCCAGGAATTCGCGGCAGGTCATTCCGGCTCGGCCTCGCGCAGGTGCGGCTCCAGGAGCCCTCGCAGCGCCTGGCGCGCCCGATGCAGCCGCGTCTTTACGGCACCCGGGCTGATCCCCATCGCTCGCGCGGTCTCCTCGGTATCGAGATCTTCGATGTCCCGGAGCAGCAGAACGTTACGGTAGGACTCGGGGAGGGCCTCGATCGCCTCGGAGAGGAGCCTGGAGAGCTCGCGCCGCTCGACGGGATCCATCTCCTCGCTCCGCCAGGGTGAGGCGGGCGCCGCCATGTGACCATCCTCGAGGAAGGAAGGCAGCAGCTCCTCGATGGGCTGCTCGGGCTTGCGCCGACGCGTCCGGAGCTTCATCAACGCAGCGTTCACCACGATCCGGTGCAGCCAGGTCGAGAGTCGCGCACCCCCCTGGAAGGCATCGACCGCACGAAAGGCCGACAGGAATGCGTCCTGGACGGCGTCTCGGGCATCCTCCTCCGAGCGGAGGAAGCGCCTCGCCACGGCCAGGAGACGCGGACCGTGGGTCCGAACGAGCGCCTCGTAGGCCGCTTCGTCCCCCGCGCGCAGCCGCTCGAGCAGCGCCAGCTCGTGCGGGGCGCCGCCCCCTCGCTGGGGCACAGCCTCATCCGGGGCGCTGCTGCCTCGCTCGCGCTCGGTCGCCACGCGGGCGACCCTACCCGAAGCTCGCCTAGAATGGAACGGGCCGAGGAGGGACCCTTGTCGTTACTGCGCTTCCTGGGAGTTGGCCCGTCGAAGACGAAGGCCGAGGGCGATACCGATACCGTGCGCCGCATCGCGGCGCAGCTCGACCGGCTCGACCCGGGCGAGGCGAAGTACCTGGCGGCCTTCGCCTACGTGCTGGCCCGCATCGCCCATGCCGACCTGGACATCGATACGACCGAGACCGCAGAGATGGAGCTTCGCGCGAAGACCGTGGCCTCCCTCTCCGAGGCCGAAGCCGCACTGGTCGTGCAGATCGCCGTGACCCAGGCCCGGCTTCTCGGGGGCACCGAGAACTACGTGGTGACCCGCGAGTTCCGCAACATCTCGACGAAGGAGCAGCGGGCGAAGCTCGTCGAATGCCTCTACGCCGTCGCCGCCGCGGACGGGACCATCTCGGGCGCCGAGAGCTCGGAGATCGCTGCGATCGGCGAGGAGCTCGGCTTCACGCGCGCCGAGGTGAACTCACTCCGCGCCCACTACCGGGAGATGCTCGCGGAGTTCCAGCGCTGAGATCCGCGCCGGTCCCGAGCTCAGTTCCGGACCAGCAGCAGCGTGCGCGGATCGAGGGCGACGTGCAGGTCCTTGACGTCCGGGTTGTCGTGGTCCTTGAGGGCCCGCAGCCGCACCGCGCCCTTGTTGCCGGGCTCGAGGGCCAGGACCACGCTCACGAGCGCCCCCATGGCGTCGATGCTCGCGGGCACCCCGATCTCCCGCTCCCGGTCGCTCGCCGCCTCGAGCCACATCTCGGCGTCGAGCTCCTGGGCCAGCGACTTCAGCGCCTCGACGTCGGTACGCGGCAGCGCGGCGAAGTCGAAGCCCTCGATGATCACCAGGGAGGGCTTCGCGCCCGCCTCCATCTCGAGCTTCACAGCGTCCCGAAGCTTGTCGATGCTCAGGGAATCGGGCGGGTAGACCCGGATGCTGCGACGCCGGTCGATCTCGGCGTGGATGAGCCCCTCGTCCTCCAGGTGCGTCGAGGCAGCGAGCTCTTCGAAGACCGTGTCGTAGTGGGCGCGCACGTGTGCGACCGGGTGCGAGAGCGATACGTGCAGCACACGGCCCGAGCGAAGCAGCTCGTCCAGCGCCACGCCGACCAGGAACGAGGTCTTGCCGACCCCGTGGCCGGCGAGGATGACTCCGAGATTGCCAGCGCCGAGCCCCCCATGGAGGCCCTTCTCGAGCAGTCGCAAGGGGCTTCGGGCGTTCAGGAACTTCCGATACAAGGTATCCTCCTGCGGGTGCGCTCCCGCTGCGTCTTCGGGCCTACTCGTCGTCGTCCTGTGCGCTATTCGGCCCGTACTTCTTCACGAGTTCGGACCGCACGTCGGCGGGCACTCGTACGTAACGAGCGAACTCCATCGTGAACTCCGCCTTTCCCTGGGTACAGGAACGCAGGTCGGTGGCGTAGCCGAACATCTCCGCGAGCGGCACCTCGGCCTCGAGGCGGCAGAAGCCGTCCTCCTCGGTGGTGCCGACGACGGTTCCGCGGCGCTGCATCACCGTCTTCAGCACGGCGCCCTGGAACTCGACCGGGCTCTCGACCTCGAGCTTCATCACCGGCTCGAGCACGACGGGCTTCGCCTTCGGGTAGACGTCGCGGAAGGCCTTGCGCCCCGCGGCCTGGAACGCCATGTCCGACGAGTCGACGGTGTGAGACTGACCGTCCGTGAGCACGACCCGGATCCCCGTGATGGGGAAGCCGATGAGCCGCCCCTTGTCGAGGGAGTTCCGGATGCCCTTCTCGACCGAGGGAATGTACTCGGTGGGGATGGCCCCGCCGCGAACTTCGTTCACGAACTCGAATTCGCCGTCGTCGAGGGGCTCGACGTAGCCCTCGACCCGTCCAAACTGCCCGGACCCGCCGGTCTGCTTCTTGTGCGTGGTGTTGAACTCGGCCCGCTGCGAGATCGCCTCGCGGTAGGCGACCTGGGGCGCCCCGGTCTCGACCACGACGTTGTACTCGCGCTTCATCCGCTCGACGTAGACGTCGAGGTGGAGCTCGCCCATGCCCGAGATCACGGTCTCGCCGCTCTCCGGATCGACGCCCGCATGGAAGGTCGGATCTTCGCGGACGAAGCGACCGAGCGCCTTGCCCATGTTGTCGTGGGCCTTGTTGTCGCTGGGCTTGATCGAGAGGGAGATGACCGGCGCCGGGACGTGCATCGAGCTCATCGCGATCTGCACCGACTCGTCGGTGAAGGTGTCACCCGACGCGCAGTCGATGCCGAACATCGCAACGATGTCGCCCGCGAACGCCTCGTCGATCTCTTGCATCTGGTCCGCGTGCATGCGGCCGAGCCGCCCCACCTTGTGCCGCTTCTTCGTGCGCTGATTGATGATCGAAGTGCCCTTCGCCAGCCGGCCCTGGTAGACGCGCAGGTAGGTGAGCTGGCCGTAGCGCCCGTCCTCGAGCTTGAAGGCCAGGGCGATCAGCGGCTTGTTCGGATCCGAGGCCAGGGTGATGGGTGCCTCGTTGTTCGACAGGTCGACGCCCGTGTTCTCCACCTCCAACGGACTCGGCAGATATCGGGTGATGGCGTCGAGGAGGGGCTGGACGCCCTTGTTCTTGTAGGCGGAGCCGAGGAACACCGGCGTCAGCTCCTGGGAGATCGTGCCCCGGCGAACGGCCTCGCGGACCAGGTCCTCGGTCACCTTCTCCTCGAGGATCGCCTCGGTCAGCTCATCGGAGAAGAGCGACACTTCGTCGAGCATCGTCTCTCGTGCAGCCTCGGCCTCGTGTCGCAGCTCCTCCGGCACCTCGACGATGCGGATCTCCTCGCCGCTGCTGCCGTCGAAGTAGAGGGCCTTCATCGTGATCAGGTCGATCACGCCCTCGTGGGCGTTCTCGAGCCCGATGGGGATCTGCATCAGCACCGCGTTGTGCTTCAGCTTCTCCCGCAGCTGCTGGCAGACCTTCTGCGGGTTCGCCCCCGAGCGGTCGAGCTTGTTGATGAAGGCGAGGCGCGGAACCTTGTAGCGCCGCATCTGACGGTCCACTGTCATCGACTGGGACTGCACGCCAGCGACACCGCAGAGGACGAGGACTGCGCCATCGAGCACGCGCAGCGATCGCTCGACCTCGATCGTGAAGTCGACGTGGCCGGGGGTGTCGATGATGTTGACGTGGTGGCCGTCCCACTCGCAGTAGGTAGCCGCCGACGCGATGGTGATGCCGCGCTCGCGCTCGAGTTCCATGAAGTCCATGGTGGCGCCCACTTCGTCCTTGCCCCGCACCTCATGGATCCGATGGATGCGCTGGGTGTAGAAAAGGACCCGCTCGGTGAGCGTCGTCTTCCCGGAGTCGATGTGTGCACTGATGCCGATGTTGCGGATCTTCGACATATCGAGCATGGGCGTTGCCTCTGCGTTGGGGGACGGGATGCGATGGGGAGCGGCGCGATGCGCGGGCGACGGATGCAGACCTCGCCCTGCCCCGCAGCGGCCCCGACCTTCGGGATGCCTTCTGCTGGGCCGCACGCTGATTCTGGGGTGCACGGGGTATTGGGCGGACCCGGAACCCAAGCTGCGGTCCCGCGGGCCTACCCGTCGGCAGGCAGGGTCACGAAGTTTAGGGCAGGCAAGGGCCTTTTCAAGCGAGCCCCGGCGGAGCCGTGGGGAGGGTCCGCGAAGGGGCGACCCGCGGGGAACGCGGCCCTCCTCAGTCCAGGCGCTCTCCCGTGGCGAGCGGGGAGTCTGCGGCGGCCTGCTTCGGCCCCTCGCCGATCCGGACCCGCCCCACCGAGATCCGCCCACCCAGCGCTGCGAGCTCGACGCGGCCCTCTCGGATCCCCACCACCTCGCCCGGAGCGCCCCCGGAGACCGCACCCTCGAAGCGCCCGTCGAAGAGCCGGATCCGCTCGTCGCCCCGGAGCGCCCAGGCGCCGGGCTGAGGGTCACAGCCCCGCACCCAGCGATCGAGGGTCCTGGCATCCTTCTGCCAGTCGATGCGGGCGGTGTCGTCGTCGACGAGCCCCTGATGACTGGCCCGGCTCTCGTCCTGGGCGGCGTAGCGGGCGCTGCCATCGGCCACGGCGGCAACGGCCTCGGCGATCGCATCGAGGCCCAGGGGGTAGAGCTTCTCGAAGTAGAGAGTGGCGGCCGTGTCGGTCGGGCCGATCGCGACGGGACCCTTCTGCACCACGATCGGCCCCGTGTCGACGCCCGCATCGGGCCGGAAGACCGTCACCCCGGAGGTCTCGGCCCCGAGCAGGATCTGCCAGGCCAGAGCGTTGCCGCCGCGAAAGCGCGGGAGCAGCGAGGGGTGGAAGCAGAGGGAGCCGTGGGCCGGTTCGTCGACGATCTCCGGGGGGAGGATCGCCGTCACGAAGGCCAGGACGTTGAGCTCCGCGCCGAGGCGGGTGTGCTCCTGCACGAGCTCCGGGATCGCTGCGCCGCCTCGGCGGAAGCGCCGGTGGCGGAAGAGCGGCAGCCCGCGGGTCTCCGCCTCCTCGGCCAGCGGGTCCGGGCGCCGCCCCTCGGGAGGGGTGTAGACGCCCACCACCTCGTGGCCCGCGTCGAGCAGGCGCACCAGACTGTCGCGGCCGAAGGGCGCCTGCCCGAAGAGCGCGATTCGCAGGCCCAAGGCCGATCCCGCGCTCAGCCGCCCGGCGGCGCCTGCCCTTCCCGGAGCCGGAAGGTGATGAAGCCGTGGGTGGGATCGTAGGGCGAGAGGCCGACCTGGACCCGGTCCCCAGGGATCACCCGGATGCGGAAGCGCCGCATGCGACCCGAGAGCTGGGCCGTGACGGTCTGTCCGCTTTCGAGCGTGATCTGGTAGCGACCTCCGCCGAGGATTCTCTCCACGGTTCCGGTCGCCTGAATGAGATCGTCTCGCGCCAAACCCTCTCCTCGCAGCCCCCGCGGGACCGGCGCAGCTTAGCCGCTTCCCGCGCCGACTGCATCGACGCCGCGGCGATCGAGCCCCGGCGGATGCCGTGGAGCGGTCGCGGTCGCCTCGCGGCCCAGTATCGCGGTCGCCTCGCGGCCCAGTAGAATCGGGGCAACGATCAACCAGAGGAGACCCCAATGGGCAAGGCACAGGATGCGTTCGAGCGGTTCCAGAAGCACGTCGGCAGCGAGGAGGGCGTGGGCGAGTGGCTCCAGATCGACCAGTCGCGGATCAACGATTTCGCCGACACCACTCTGGATCACCAGTTCATCCACATCGATCCGGAGAAGGCGGCGAAGCTCTCGCCCTACAAGGTGACGATCGCCCACGGCTTCCTGACCCTGTCCCTGCTGCCCCACCTCGGCTCCAAGATCCCGCCGGTCGATCCGACCGCCTACGAGGGTCTCGTGATGGGCGTCAATTACGGCCTCGACAAGGTGCGCTTCCCCTCTCCGGTGAAGGTGGATGCGAAGGTGCGTGCTCGCCGATCCCTCGCCTCGGTGGAGCAGAAGGCGCCGAACACGCTCCAGCTCAAGCAGGTCGTGACGATCGAGATCGACGGAGAGTCGAAGCCCGCCTGCGTCGCCGAGTCGCTCACCCGACTCATCTACGCAGACTGAGCGGTCGCCTCCTCGCTGCGGCCGCGCCTCCTGCCCGAAACTCATGACAGGGACCGTGCCGTATGCCAACATCGCTACGCCCACCGCTTCCGTACGACGACCTGGCCCCGTGGCTCGCGGTGGAGGAGATCGCGGCCAATCGTGCCTGTCAGAGCCGAAACCGATGGGCGTGTCGAGCGCAGCCGGCGCAACCGCCAGGCCATCGTCGAGGCGTTGCTCGAGCTCATCGCGGAGGGCGAGCTCCTGCCGACGGGGGAGCAGGTGGCGAGCCGCGCGGGCGTCGGCCTGCGGACGGTGTTCCGGCACTTCGAAGACATGGACTCGCTCCACGCCGAGATCCACACCCGGGTGCGAAGGCTGGTCCGGCCGCTGCTCGAGGATCCAGCCGCCGAGGGGGGTCTCGAGGAGCGGGTGCGGGCGCTCGTGCAGCAGCGCGCGAATGCCTTCGAGCGGATGACCCCCTTCATGCGCTCCGGGGAGATCCAGCGCTGGCGCTCCTCCTTCCTGCAGCAGACCCACGCCGAGACGGTGCGGGAGCTGCGGGCGAACCTTCGGCACGCCCTCACCGAAATCGAGTCGCTCCCGGCCCCGATGCAGCAAGCCGTGGAGCTCGTAACGTCCTACGAGGCCTGGAGCCGACTTCGCAGCGAGCAGGGTCTGGGTCGCGAGCGCGCCGCCGAGACGGTTCGCGTCGCTCTCCTGGCCCTGCTGCGCTCCTGACGACGGGACGAAGCGCCCCTCCCCCACCGCCCGCCGGATCGGCGGGCTTCAGGTCTGGAGGTTCTTGCGCGCGTTCTCGGCGAAGGCCTCGGCGGCGGCCGGATCGTCCGCCACGTTCGGCATGACGACGGGCACCTGCACGCCGCGCTCACAGGCGGGCCGCTGGCGTATCGCATCGCGCCAGCGCTTCAGATTGTCGAGACCGTCCACCGGAACGCCGGACCACTTGTAGGTGCGAGCCCAGCACCAGTTGGCGATGTCGGCGATCGAGAACTCGTCGGCGAGCCACTCGCTCTCGCCGAGACGTCGATCGAGCACCTCGAACAGGCGGCGCGACTCGTTCTGGTAGCGATCGATCGCGGGCTGGAGCTTCTCAGGGAAGTAGCGGAAGAAGACGTTCGCCTGTCCCATCATCGGGCCGACTCCGCCCATCTGGAACATGAGCCACGAGAGGACCCGCGCGCGATCCGGGCCCGAGGACGGAAGCAGCCGGCCCGCCTTCTCCGCCAGGTAGATCATCACTGCGCCAGACTCGAAGACCACCAGGCCGCCGGCGTCTCGATCGATGATGGCGGGAATGCGCCCGTTGGGATTGATGCGAAGGAAGGCCTCTTCCTTCTGCTCGTCTTTCGAGAGGTTCACCGCATGGGTCTCGTAGGGGAGCTCGAGCTCCTCGAGGGTGACCGAGGCCTTCCAGCCGTTCGGGGTCGGCGCGGTATAGAGGTCGATCAAGCGGGGTCTCCTTCATCGGGTCGACACGTGGGCGGCGACGAGTATGACATATTGACAAGTACCATGTCAGAATATCGTCGTCCGGACCGGGGCCCGGCGCGCAACCGACGCGCCCCCCGAAACCCACAGCCCTGTTCGAGGAGAGCTTCGATGATCCCGACGCGATCCCTGGTGGCCTGTCTGCTCCTGGCGCTCACCTGCCCCGCCGCCCGAAGACGCGGGAGGTGCGGTGCCCGCCTTCGAAGAGGGCGACGTCCTCGGCTTCGACCAGATCGACAGGCTCCAGCCCTTCCTGCCCGAGCAGTTCTGGGACAACCGCGACTTCTTCTTCTAAGAGGGGATGCAGCTCGCCATCGGGCCGGCGGACTTCGACTACTCGCCGAACGACCAGTTCAAGGAGATGACCGAGCGCTTCCGGGGCAAGGCGAGGATCGGGCCCGACAACAGCCTCGAGGGCTGGATCACGGGACGCCCCTTCCCCCTCGACGAGATCGACTGCGAGGGCGATCCCCAGGCCGGCGTGAAGCTCATGTGGAACTTCCAGGCCCCCGGTGGGGACGGTCACGCCCACTTCTTCTACTCCTACTGGGACCGCGGCGAGCAGCTCCCCCTCTACTACGAAGGCACGAGGCAGGTCCTGCGCCTCTCTCACCGCATCGAGAACGGGCACCGACTTCAGCATGGACGACCTGCGCTCCTTCAATGGCATCGTCCCGCAGTACGAGTGGACCTGCCTCGGCGAGAAGCGGATCATCGCGCCGATGAACACGACCCAGAAGGGCTACCCCTACGAGAAGGACCACAACTTCGGCCCCTATGGCCTCTCCTTCGCCGACGACCGCTGGGAGCTGCGCGACGCCTTCGTCATCCGGATGAAGCCGAAGAACGCCGATCACCCCTACGACCACAAGGACATCTACCTCGACAAGCAGAGCCTGGCTCCGCTCTATTCCTTCGCCTACGACCAGAAGGGCGAGCTGTGGAGGATCATCTGGCACAACCACCGCTGGAGCGAGGACGAGCGCGTGACCGGCGTGTGGTTCCCCGGCTGGGACGAGGTGCCGGAGCCCCGCGGACTCGTGGTCGTGAGTGACATGATCGCGAACGTCCAGGCCGGCACCGGCAACCGCATCGAGTTCTGGGACGCCCACGGCACGCCGATGGCGAGCAAGGGCAAGATCCGGCGATTCATCGACGTGGGCCGGCTCACGAAGGGACGCTGAGCGGCGCCGCGGCGCGGGAATCCTCCAAGCGGCTGCGGTAGAATTCTCCCCCGCCCCGGGCTCGGTTTCCGGGAGCC
>CALDCK010000080.1 GCA_937937315.1 uncultured bacterium | reverse complement strand
CGAGCTGCCGCGGATTCTTCGCCGCCTGGCTGCTCAACCTGCTGGTGATGCCGATGGGCGCGGTCCTCGAGCCGAAGGCCATCTACCGGGCCTTCATCCGCGGACGCCACACGCGCAACCTCTACGGCACATCCCTGGACGACGCACTGCTCGACGCCAGCGTCGGCAGCGTGCGGGCCCGCCTGGGGCTCGACCGGAGCGACTTCGCCGCCGCCCCGCGCGATCGGCTGGCCTTCGGCGGCTGGTGCCTCGTCAGTGCGGGGCTCCAGCTCTCGATGGCGGCCCTGATCTTCGGACCCATCGCTCTCGCGATCGCGCAGGCCTGCTGACGCGACACCCGACGGAGACCCTCCCATGACGACCCGAGTCACTCTCGAGCGACCCCGCGAGGGCGTCGCCCTCGTCACCCTCGACCATCCCGAAATCCGCAACCACGCCTCCTGGGAGGCGGTGGATCAGCTGGCGGATGCCCTCGAGGAGAGCCGGCAGGACGGCGCCCGGGTCTGCGTCCTCGCCTCCGCCGTGCCCGGTCACTGGATCGAGCACGCCTGGCTGACGGACCTGCATCACATGCTGACCGGCAAGCCGACGACCGGGAGCGGCACCGGCTGGTTCCGGGCGCTCAACGAGCTGTCGCGAACGCCCATGGTCTCGATCGCCGCGATCTCCGGAGACTGCTCCGGCGGCGGCGCCGAGCTCGGCTGGGCCTGCGACCTGCGGATCGCCGAGGAGCAGGCCACATTCGGACAGCCCGAGTCACAGATCGGGGTCGCCACCGGCGTGGGCGGCACCTGCCGCGTCGCGCGCCTGATCGGCCGCACTGCCACCGCCGAGCTGGTCCTCGACGGAACGCCCTTCACCGCCCAGAGGATGCACGCGCTCGGCGGCCTCAATCGCGTGGTCCCGTCCGGCCAGGCCCTGGAGGTCTCCCTCGCCTGGGCATCGCGTCTGGCGGACCGACCCCCCGAAGCGCTGGCCACCCTCAAGCAGATGCTCATCGACAGTGACGAGCGCCACCTCGAGGATGCCCTCGCCAACGAGCAGCGCCTCTTCCAGCAGCTGGCTGGTCGGCCGGAGACGAAGGAGCGCATGCGCGCCGTCCAGAACCGCTTCGATGCGGGCGAGACGCTTCGCGAGGTCTACGGAGGTCCGCGGGACTGACGACGTCCGGCGCGCTCCCCCCTCGAGCGCGACTACGGATCTGCGCCGTCCTTCAGGCCCCCGTCCGGCGGGCCGAAACACGAAGACGGAAGGAACGGATTGCGGCCGGGAGGGGCATGGGCGAGCGGGACCGAGACGACCTCGACGCGCGGCGCTTTCGCGCGCTCTCGAGCAACACCTTCGACCTGGTGACCGAGGTGGACTCCCGGGGACTCGTCGTCTACCGGAGCCCGAATCACCTCACCGCCGAAGGTCGGGGCGCCGGTCAGCGCGTCGCCATGACCCGGATCCATCCGGAGGACCGGAAGAGCGTGGCCACGCTCTTCACCGGTCTCTTCGGGGACGAGCATCAGGTGCGCGCGATCTTTCGCACCCTGGAAGACGACGGCGACATCCGCTGGATCGAGTGCACCGGGACCCGCTTCGAGACCGCCGATGGGGATCCGCGGGCCCTCCTGCTGAGTCGCAACATCACGGAGTCGCGACAGATGCAGCAGCGGCTCCGCGCGAGTCGCGAGCGCTTCCAGCTGATCGCAGAGAACGCCTACGACATGATCATCGAGCTCGACGCGGAGGGTGAGGTCCTCTACGCCAACGCCCGCGTCAGCGACGTGCTCGGAACGGAGAACGACCGCTGGATCCGGTTCGAGCCCTCGTTGATCCACCCGGACGACCTGCCGCAGGTGACGACGTGCTTCGACGACGCCCTCGCTGGCGGAGCACCCGAGAACATCACCTTCCGCGTCGCCCATAGCTCCGGTGGCTGGCGCTCGATCGAGGCCAGTCATCGCCCCGCGGTCAACTCCGAGGGAGAGCCCCGAGTGGTCGTGATCGGTCGCGACATCAGCGACCGCCTCGAAGGAGAGCGCCGCCTGGTGGACAGCGAGGAGCGCTATCGCGGTCTGGTCGAATCCTCGCCCCTCGGAATCGTCGTGGTGCAGGAGGGCGTCGTCGCCTTCGCGAACCCGATCGGCGCTCGGATCTGCGGCGCGGCGACCCCGGCGGAGCTGATCGGCACTCCGATGGTGGAGCTCGTCGTGCCCGAGCAGATCCCGACGGTCATGGACCGCATCCGCCGCGCCGAGCGGGGGGAGTCCATACCGAACCTGGTCGAGGTCACCCTCTGCGGTCTCGACGGACAGCTCCGGGAGGTGGTCGGGAGCGGGAAGCGCATCCGGTTCCGCGGTGCGATGGCCTTCCAGGGCGTCGTCTCCGACGCCACCGCGCTGCGACGAGCCGAGCGCGAGCGCACCCGCCTCGAGCTCCAGCTCCAGGAGGCGCGCAAGCTGGAGAGTCTGGGACTCCTGGCCGGGGGCATCGCCCACGACTTCAACAACCTGTTGGCGGTGATCCTGGGCAACGTCCGCTTCGCCCAGCGCCATCGCGCCCTCGACCCGGAGCTCGCCGAAGCCCTCCAGGACGTGGTCGAGGCCGGGGACCAGGCCGCGCGTCTCACCCAGCAGCTGCTCGCCTACGCGGGCCGCCGTTCTCCCGAGGTCCGCACGACGGACCTGAGCGAGCTCGTAAACGCCAACGCCGGGCTACTCGGCAGCGCACTCCCCCGGACGACGCGCCTCGAGCTGGAGCTCGCGGCGGACCTGTCGACGATCCGGGCCGACGTGGTGCAGCTCGAGCAGGTGCTGATGAACCTGGTCATCAACGCCGGAGAGGCCATCGGCGACGACGAGGGCCAGGTCTGCGTGCGTACGGCGCAGGAGATCCTCGGGCGTGGCGACGGCGGTCGCTTCGTCGGCGGCACGCGCCTGGCGCCCGGCGACTACGTCCATCTCGAGGTAGAGGATACGGGTCAGGGCATGGACGCCTCGACCCGCGAACGGATCTTCGAGCCCTTCTTCAGCACCAAGCGTCAGGGCCACGGCCTCGGCCTCGCCGCAGTGGTCGGGCTGGTCCACGGCCACGGAGGCGCGGTGGAGGTGTCCTCCGAGCCCGGCGAAGGGACCCGGATCCGCGTCGTCCTCCCCGCACTCGGAGGGGTCGAGGAGCGAGAGCCGCCGACCGAGGCATGGGCCGCGGTCGTGGCCTGCCGGGATCCCGCCCATCGGCGAGTGGTCGAAGACGCGCTGCGCGTGCGGGAGATCGAGCCCCTCGTCGCTTCCGGCGCCGGGGAGGCCCGGGAGCTCCTGCGCTGTCACGCCAGCGAGGTCGGGCTTGCGGTCTGCGACGCGAGCGACCTCTTCGAAGCCGGGGGGCCCTGCATCGCCACCGCCCTGCGCGCGGAGAGCCCCGGCCTCGCGCTGCTGATGGTCGGGGGCCAACCGGGAGATCCGGCCCTCCTCCCGCTGATGCGCGGAGGTCCCGTGGAGACCCTGCCGGATCCTCTCGACGAGGCCGCCCTCAGCGCCGGACTCGACGCCTTGCAGGGCAAGCTCGAGTCCTGAACCGACGCCGGGATGCTCGCACCGGACCGCCCGAGCGGGGGCGCCGGGTGCAGATCGCGTCGGCGACGTGCAGAATGTGCGCAAGGAGACTCCCCAACCTGCTGATCCGCCGTGGGCGACGCCACTCGCGGGGAGGTCGCGATGAGCGACATCGGACTGACTCACATCGCCTTGCCGGTCGGTGACCTGGACGAGAGCATCGCCTTCTACGCCGCCTACGCGGCCATGCAGATCGTTCACCGGCGCAAGGGCGTCGTGTGGCTCAGCGACAAGACGCGACCCTTCGTGGTCGTGCTGATGGAGACCGGATCCGTCTCCCACCCGCTCCGCGCCCCGGCTCACCTGGGCGTCGGCTGCGGGAGCCGGGAAGAGATCGACCGCCTGAGCGAGCGGGCGAGGACCGAGGACCGGCTCCTCGAAGGGCCGACGGACTACGGTCCGCCGGTCGGCTACTGGACCTTCATCGCGGACCCGGACGGTCACGTACTCGAGCTGTCCCACGGTCAGGACGTGGGTCTCACCGTCGCTCGCTCGCGCTGAAGAGCGACGCGCGAGCCCGCGCCTAGCGGCCCTCGTGAGGCGGGTAGAAGTGGGCGGCCACGTAGTACTTCTCGCCGTTGCGACCCAGCTCGATGCGGATCTGCATGTCGGGGGTCATCCAGTAGTGGGTCGGTGCCGGAGCATCGGCGGGGAGCGCGTCCAGGGCCGGGTAGCTCCTCGCCACATCCGCCTCACCCTTGAATCGCCCCACATAGCCCGAGAGCGTCTCCCAGACCCGCTTCATGTGGTCCTCGGCCTGGGCTCGATCAAGGTCCGGCGTGAGGATCGTGACGCGATCGAGGCGTAGCGCCACGTAGTGGAAGTGCGCCAGGAGATCCTCTCCATCGACCTTCACCTTCACGAACCTGCACTTGTCCTTCACTCGGACACAGAACCAGCCGGGAGCGATCGTCAGAGAATCCTTGACCGTCTCGGGGTCGTCTCCCCAGTCGAACTCCGTGAGCAGCCAGTAGTCGGGCGTCGCCGCGCCCTCGGCCGCCACGGCGCGATCTGTTGGAAGGCCGATGAGCGCCAACCCGAGCATCCCCGCGGCGATCACTCCAAACCATCTCATCGCTCGTCTCCGATCCTCGTCACACGTGTCACACGCGATTCCACCCGGGCGACTCGTCGGGCGCGACCTCGACGGGCCACCCACGGCCCGGGCCGCGATCCCAGCAGAGGATAGCAATCGGACCCGCGCCCTTCTGATATGCTCGGCCGCGGCGGATCCGGTCATGACGCGAAAGACGATTCCCCAGCACGGAACGGACTGGAAAGCGCTCGGCACCGAGCTCGAGGAGCTGGGGCGCGGCGACGTGGACTGGCGGCGTGGACGCACCGCCGTCTACGTCTTCAATGCGGGAGAGGACGTCCTCCAGGTCGCGAAGGAGGCCTACGCGCTCTTCCAATCGGAGAATGCCCTCGGCCCGGCCGCATTCCCGAGCCTGAAGCGGATGGAGGCCGAGGTCGTCTCCATGGGCCTCGACCTGCTCCACGGCGCGGAAGGTGCGTGCGGGAACATGACCTCCGGCGGCTCCGAGAGCATCTTCCTCGCCGTGAAGGCCTGTCGCGAGGCCGCCCGGGCAGCGGGCCGGGACACGACCGGTGGAGAGATCGTCCTGCCGCGCTCCGCCCACCCGGCCTTCGACAAGGCGGCCCAGGTCCTCGATCTGTGCACCGTGCGCGTGCCGGTGGCCGAGGACCTGCGCGCCGATCCCCAGGCGATGGCCGATGCCATCGGCGATCGGACCCTCATGCTCGTGGGCTCGGCGCCCTGCTTCCCCTACGGCCTCATCGACCCGATCGAGGCGCTCGGAGAGATCACAGCTTCGCGAGGGGTGTGGCTGCACGTGGACGCCTGCGTCGGTGGCTACTTCGCGCCCTTCGCCCGGATGAACGGAGTGGACGTCCCGCCCTTCGACTTCTCGGTTCCCGGCGTCCACTCGATCTCGGCGGATCTCCACAAATACGGGTACGCCGCGAAGGGCGCGTCGACGCTCTTCCACCGCACCGAGGCGCAGCGGGGGTTCCAGGTCTTCGATTTCGACGACTGGCCCGCCGGGGGAATGACCACGCCGACGGCGGCGGGCACGCGTCCGGGAGGCGCGGTCGCATCCGCCTGGGCCGTCATGCACTACCTCGGCATCGAGGGCTACCGGCAGAAGGCGCGAGCCGTCACCGAGACGCGCGAACGCATGCTGCACGAGATCTCGAACATCGACGGGCTCTCGCCCGTCGGCACTCCCCAGCTCGGCCTCTTCGCCTTCGGGTCGGACACCCTCGACATCTACGCCGTGTGGGGACGACTCCTCCAGCGCGGCTGGTTCACGGGTCTGCTGACGGAGCCGAAGGCCATCCACCTGATGCTCTCCCCCGCCCACGCCGAGTTCGCCGACGAGTATCTCGCGGACTTGCGCGATGCCGTCGCCGAGGTCGCCGCCACGGGGGCCACGGCCGCCGACACCCGCGCCCGCTACAGCTGATCGCCGCTCCGGGAAGGAGCCGGCGTCGCCCGTTCCCCACGGTCCCCGGTCTCCCGCTTGACTACCGGCTGCAATGGCGAGGGGGCCTCGTTCGTAGGAATGAGGAGGAGGCCAGGCCCCATGGAGGCCGTCATGACCCTCGTGGACCTGGGGAGTCCGAGCGGGCACGTCCGGGTGGTAGCATCGCGCTTCTCCCAGCCGACCGACGGGACGGCCGAGGGTTCCAGCGGGGCCCGCGGAGCCTCTGGAGGGGAATTGAACGACGCCTCCGCGCGGGCCCTGGTCGAGCGCTCCCGGCGGGGCGACCGCGACGCCTTCGGCGAGCTCTTCCGCGCCTTCGAGCGGGACGTGGAGGGCCTTTGCCGGCGGCTGCTGGGCTCCCGGGAGGATGCGGAGGACGCGGCCCACGAGACCTTCCTTCGGGCAGGACGCTCCCTCGATCGCTACTCGACGGCGCGGCCCTTCCGACCCTGGCTCCTCGCGATCGCGGCCCACCACGCCGTCGATCGCCTGCGCCGCCGCCGCACCGAGCGCCGGATCTTCGTGCCGGAAGAGGCCTCCCCCGACACCCTCGTAGCCCCTGGCCCCTCGCCCCTCCAGCACGAGCTCGACGAGGCCGTGCGCCGCCAGCTCCTGGAGGCCATCGAAGAGCTGCCGGACCACTACCGCGCTCCGCTCGTGCTCCGCTACTACGCGGATCTCGACTACGGCGAGATCGCAGAGCTGCTCGAGGTCACGCGCAACCAGGTCGCCACCCTCCTCTTCCGCGCGCGGCGCCGCCTGCGAGAGACTCTGGGCGAGGGGGGCGCGTCGTGAGCTGCCCCGGCGAGACGACGCGACTGCTCTACGTCGACGGCGAGCTCCCGGCCGCCGACCTGCGCAGCTTCGAATCGCACCTGGTCAACTGTCGCGAGTGCCGAGCCGGAGTCGTCGCCCTGCGCGACGAGTCGAGCCTGCTCGCGGATGTGCTGCTGGAGCGCCGACGCGCGGCGCGGGTTCCCGCCCCCCGACCCCAGGGGCCGGAGCCCGCCGTGGTGATCGGGCTTCCCGCCGCCATCGCCGTCGTGACCGCCGCCTTCACCGCGGTCGGCTTCCTGATCGAGGCTTCTCTACCCGGCGGGCTCGACCTCTTCAATCCACTTCGCGTCAAGGGAGCGTACGAAATGGCATTCGACCTGGCCTTCCTGCTGCGAGATCGCGCGCCGGGACTGATCGAGCTGGCTCTGTCGCTGGGCGGCCTGGCCAGCGTCTCGGCGCTGCTCACCTTCGCCGCTGGCGTCCTCTACCGGCGCGTCTACGGCGCGACTGCGATCGCACTGATCGCGCTCGCCGGCGCCCCCGCCGAGCCGGCGTCGGCGCTCACCCTGCGAATCGACGAGGAGACCCGGGTCGGCGTCTCCGAGGTCATCGAAGAATCGATGCTCCTCACGGGAGACGGCGTCCACGTCGACGGCGTGGTGAAGGGGGACATCATCGCGGCGGCCGACCGGGTGACGATCACCGGGACGATCGAGGGAAGCCTCTACGTCGTGTCGCGGGATCTCGAGATCACCGGCACCGTCGAAGGCAACGTGCTCGGCGCCGTCGAGCACACCCGGATCGACGGCGTGGTGAAGGGAAGCGTCTACGAGCTGGGCGAGACCCACCATCTTGGAGCCGACGGTGTCGTGGAACGCGATCTCAGCCTGATGGGAGAGCGGGGGGTCCTCGGGGGGCGGGTCGGGCGCGACGTCGTATTCACCGGCGACGAGCTCGAGCTGCGATCGGACATCGGACGCAACGTCGAGATCTTCGCCGCCGAACGAGTGACCCTTCGCGACGGCGTCCGGATCGAAGGCGATCTCGACGCCGCCATCGAGGACGAGAGCGTGATCGAGCGGGCTCCCGGCGCACGGATCGGGGGCGAGGTGCGGATCCGTCCGCCCGAATCCCTCCACGAGTCCTACTGGGCGGCCTACCGCAATCCCGCGGTCTACCTGGTCCACGCGATCACGCTCGTAGCCGCCTTCCTCTTCGGACTGCTCCTCTACACCCTCGCCCCCCGGATCTTCGCGGTCGACCTCCGCACCGCGCCTCAGTTCTTCCGCTCCCTCGGCTACGGGTTTCTGGGCGCCGTCGCGACTCCGATCGCCATCGTCGCCTTCGCCCTCACCGTCGTGGGAATTCCGATCGCGGTGCTTGCGCTGTTCATCTTCGTCGTGGCGATCTACGCCTCGGAGATCGTCGTGGCCTGCTGGGTCGGCACCACCCTCCTGCCACGGGACGACGACGGCTACTACGCCTTCAGTCGTGCCCTCGCGACCGGTCTCATCCTGATCACCATCGCGAGTCACATCCCTTTCGTGGGCCCGCCCATCGCGGTGGTGACCGCGCTCGTCGGGCTCGGCCTCCTCTCCGAGCAGGTACGTCGCACCCTGTCGGAGTCGCTTCGGGCGCGGGGAGCTTAGGGGGGCACGAGAATCGACGGCCGCGGGCCCTCATACGGTTCCTTGCACTTGGCGCAGATCCGCCGGACC
>CALDCK010000079.1 GCA_937937315.1 uncultured bacterium | reverse complement strand
TCGGCCGGCGAATCCGTCGAGGAAGCGAAGCGCCTCCTCATCCATCGCTATGAGCTGCGAACGAAGCGCCTGGCAGAGCTCGAGCCCGTTGAGATCCTCTCCGGCTTCCTCGACTCCTTCGCCCTCTCCCTCGATCCCCACTCGAACTACTTCTCGGCGGAGTTCTTCGAGGACTTCCGCATCTCGATCTCCCTATCCCTCGAAGGGATCGGGGTCGCTCTCGCCGAGCGCGACGGATACTCCGTGGTGGAGCGGATCATTCCCGGCGGCGCCGCCGATCGGCTCCAGGACGGCCTCCGTCCGAAGGACAAGATCATCGCGGTCGCGGAGGAGGACGGCGAGGCGGTCAACATCATCGACATGCCGCTGCGCGACGCCGTCAGCCTGATCCGGGGCAAGAAGGGCACGAAGGTCGTCCTCACCGTCCTGCGCCAGGGCGCGACTGCGGAGCGCTTCCCCATCGCCATCGAGCGCGACACCATCGATCTCGCGGAGCAGGCCGCGAAGCTCCGCTTCGAGTCGCGCGAGGTGGGCGGCAAGACCTACAAGCTCGCGCTGATCGAGCTGCCGTCCTTCTACGGCGATTCGGATCCCTCGCGACGCCAGTGCACCGACGACCTCGAGAAGCTGCTGCTCGAGGTGAAGGAGGCCGAGGTCGACGGACTCCTCCTCGACCTCTCCCGGAACGGCGGCGGCCTGCTCGAACACGCCGTGAAGATCTCGGGGTTCTTTCTGCGCAAGGGCGAGGTGGTCGGCGTCGAGAACGCCCGCGGGCAGCTCCAGGTGCATTCGGACCCGGACGATCGAATCCTCTACGCCGGGCCGATGGTGGTCCACACATCGCGGGTGAGCGCCTCCGCCTCGGAGATCCTGGCGGGAGCCCTCAAGGACTACAAGCGCGCCGTCATCACCGGCGACGACCACACCTTCGGCAAGGGCACCGTGCAGACGGTCACCCCGCTCCCGCCCGGACAGGGCGCCCTGAAGATCACGACGGCCGTCTTCTTCAGGCCCGGCGGGAAGTCCACCCAGAAGGATGGAGTCCAGGCGGACGTCGCGATTCCGTCGATCCTCACCGCCCAGGACTTCGGCGAGGGCACCCAGCGCTTCGCCCTCAATGGCCAGCGCATCTCCCCCTTCCTCTCGAGCTACGCGAACGCGATCGGGCCCCGGGACCGCTGGAGTCGCGTGTCGGACGACGTCATCGCGGAGCTCGCCCGGCGATCGAACGATCGGATCGAGACGAGCGAGGAGTTCGCCGAGATCCGCGAGAAGATCCAGGAGGCCCGGGACAACGACGGCATGGTCCACCTCTCCGAGATCCTCAAAGAGCGCGCCGACGCCGAGGCAAACGGCGACGGAGACGCTGAGAACGAGGAAGAAGAGAAGAAGGGCGACGAGCCCGCGCCGCTCACGCCCCAGGTCGAGGAGGCACTGAACGTGCTGGCCGACCTGATCAAGGTCACCCGGCGGGGCATCTGAACCCGGTCCCGCGGGAGCCCTCGCGCTCCCGGGACGCGCCCCCCTGTCGACTCGAACGGCGGGCTCCTAGACTCCCCCAAACCCGCGCCCGGCTTCCGCCGGAGGCGCTCTCGAGGGACCCCCATGACACTTCGCATCCTCAGCTCGCCTACCGCCTCCGACGACGTCGTGAAGGATCTCTCCTCGAGCATCGCCGCGGCACTGCCGGATGCGGCGATCGAGGTCGAGGCCGTCAGCCCCGGACACTTCGCGATCCGCGTCGTCTCTTCGACCTTCGAGGGCAAGAGCCGCCTCCGTCAGCAGCAGATCGTGTACGGCGCCATCGCGCACCTCATGAAGGGCGACGATGCGCCCGTGCACGCGGTCGATCGCCTCCAGACCGAGCTGCCGTGAGCCCTGCCTTCGTGCGGTCCATCCTCGCGGCACTCTTCGTGGCCGCATGCGGGAGTCAGCCCGCACCGCGCGCGATCGCTCCGACGCCCCTCGTCGCCGATCCGGTCGTTGCGATCGTCGGGACCGAGACGCGCCACGTCGGCCTGCTGCAACCGAGCGAGCCCGCGGGCTTGCGCTTCGGCATCTCGGTGCCGGTCGATCCGGTCCTCACCTTCGGCTTCGGACTTCCGGAGGGTGAGATCGCCGTGGTCCGGACCCCCGCCACCTTCGAGTTCTCGATCGAGACCGAGCTCCAGGGACGGACGGTGATCGGAGGGCGGCGCGTCGACCCTGCGATCCTCGAAGACCGGCGCTGGTTCGACGCACGGGTCGACCTCTCGGCATGGAGCGGTGAGGAGGCCGTCCTCGGCTTTCGCGTCGTACCGGACGAGGGCAAACCGGCGCCGATCGGCGCAATCGCCAACCCCACCCTGCTGAGTGCGGGCCACCGGGACGACCGCCCCAACGTGCTGATCGTCTCCCTCGACACGCTGCGCGCCAGAAATGTGGGCGCCTACGGCTACGCGCGGGACACGACGCCCTTCCTGGACGGCTTCGCGGCGCGCGGAACGCTCTTCGAGACGGCGATCACCACCTCCGTCACCACCGGCCCCTCGCACATGAGCCTCTTCACGGGCCTCTATCCCGTGAACCACGGAATGCGCGCGGGAAACGAGGCGAAGACCGACGGGGTGGTCACCCTCGCCACCCACCTGCGAGGCGCGGGCTACGACACCGCGGCCTTCACCGAGAACGGATTCATCATCCGGAAGCTCGGCTTCGGGCAGGGCTTCGACAAGTACACCGAGAACCGGGGAAGCCGACTTCGCGCCCCGGGAGAGGCCCGGGTGACCTTTCCCCAGGTGGAGCGCTGGATCGCCCAGAGGGCGCGTGAGCCCTTCTTCGCGTTCGTCCACACCTACGAGGTGCACTCGCCCTTCCAGCCGCCGGAGTCCTACTCCAATCTCTTTGCCGATGATGGGCTGCCCGGCCCCGAGCTGTCGGCGATCCGCCTGCAGCGCGACAACTACGACCGGGAGATCCGCTTCGCCGACGATGAGCTGCGCAGGCTGGTGACCACCCTCGAGGAGCGCGGTCTGTTGGAGCGGACCCTCGTCGTGATCCTCTCGGACCACGGCGAGGAGTTCCACGAACACGGGAGGTATCAGCACGGTGGGGCGGTCTTCGACGAGACGCTCCGCATTCCGCTGATCTTCGTCGGACCCGGCGTCAAGGGGGGCCAGCGCATCGAGACGCAGGTGTCCCTGATCGACGTGCTGCCGACGGTTCTGGACTTCGTCGGAGTGGACGCTTCCGAGGACACCGACGGATCGAGCCTGATCCCGGCTCTGCGCGAGGGCACGGAGCCCGCGGCCCGCACGCTCTTCGCCGAGGCCAACGCGCCGAAGCGCTGGGTGAGGCCCTTTCTGGGCGAGAGCTGGAACCCGCCGCTGATCGCGGTCCGGAGCCAGGAGGAGAAGCTGATCCTCCAGTCGCTCCAGGGCTACCGGTTCGTGATCAACT
>CALDCK010000078.1 GCA_937937315.1 uncultured bacterium | reverse complement strand
GATGGCACCGTGTTCGCAACGAATGGGCGCGGGGTTGCTGACCGACCTGGGTGCGTGCGCAGCTCCCCGACCCCAGCCATGGAGGAACGACCTTGCCGGAGGACCGCAACCTCGAACTCGACGTCGAAGGGGAAGGGGGCTCGACCGACCGACTCCTGCGCGTCTGTGTGGCCTACGCCCGCGGCTACACCGCCGACGGCGCTGCGCCGACCATCACCCGGGATTGCGCCGACCTCGCGCAGCTCGAGCGCGAGATCGAGCGACTTCGCCAGGAGCTCGACCAGATCCTGGTCGAGGCGCGCGCCATCCTCGAGGGGGCCGCACCCCCCGAGTCGGCGCCGCCGGATGCCGCGGTGCCGATCAGCGTCCCGAAGCCTCACCTCGATTCCGGGCTGAGCGTCGCGGACCTGATGACGCGGGACGTGCGGACACTCGATCGCAACGACAAGCTGGCGGTGGCCGAGGAGCTGATGCGCCTGGGACGACTGCGCCACGCCGTCGTCCTCGATGAAGCGGGCGATCTGGCGGGTGTGCTGAGTCAGCGCGACATCTTCTTCAACGCGCTGGCCTGGTCTCTCGGTCAGGGCCGCGACGCCCACCGCAAGGCGCTGGATGCCTGCGTGGTGAAGGAAGTGATGCAGACGAACGTCCTGACGATCGCGTCGGACGCGCCTCTCTCGGAGGCCGCGGAGCGGATGAACGAGCGCAAGCTGGGCTGCCTGCCGGTCATGGATGGAGACAAGCTGGTCGGCATCCTCACCGAGGGCGACTTCCTCGCCCTGCTCTCGAAGGGGTGACGGATGTCGGGAGCTCGCCGTCGCGTGATCATCCTCGGAGCGGCCGGTCGAGACTTCCACGACTTCAACACGGTCCTGCGAGACGATCCGGACGTCGAGGTGGTGGCTTTCACGGCGGCGCAGATTCCGGGGATCGAGGGGCGGTGCTACCCGGCGGCACTGTCGGGTTCGCACCATCCCGACGGAATCCCCATCGTCGAGGAGTCACGACTCGAAGAGCTGTGCGAGCGTGAGGCCGTGGACGAGGTGGTCTTCGCCTACAGCGATCTCGCCCACGCAGACGTGATGCACCTGGCCTCTCGGGCGCTGGCCTGTGGGGCCGATTTCCGGATGCTGGGACCCGAGCGCACGATGCTGCGCGCGAGCAAGCCCGTGATCGCCGTTTCCGCGGTGCGCACGGGCTGCGGAAAGTCCCAGACGGCCCGGTGGATCGCGCGGCGGCTGCGTCGCCGCGGACTCCAACCGGGAGTGCTGCGACACCCGATGCCCTACGGTCACCTGGCGAAGCAGAGCGTTCAGCGCTTCGCGACTCGTGGCGATCTCGATGCCGGGGAGTGCACGATCGAGGAGCGCGAGGAGTACGAGCCCTACGTGGACGCAGGCGGGGTGATCTTTGCCGGAGTGGATTACGCGGCCATCCTCGAGCGCGCGGAGCGCGAGTGCGACGTCGTCGTCTGGGACGGGGGAAACAACGACTGGCCCTTCGTAGCGCCTGGGCTCCACATCGTCCTCGTCGATGCACTGCGTCCCGACCAGGTGGCGACGCATCATCCCGGCGAGACGGTCGTGCGAATGGCGGACGTGATCGTCGTCAACAAGGTCCGGGCCGCTGCCGAGGCGGACGTCCAGCGCGCGATCGAGGCCGCCCGCGCCGTGAACCCCGGCGTCCGGATCCTGCGCGCCGACTCGCCGGTCGTGCTCGACGCACCCGAGCGGGTACGAGGCGCCCGGGTGCTCGTGGTGGACGACGGCCCCACGCTCACCCACGGCGGAATGCGCTACGGGGCGGGCTACGTGGCGGCGGTCGCGGCGGGAGCCGCCGAGATCGTCGATCCCTGCGCGTCCGCCCACCCGGACATCCGCGCGCTCTTCGCGCGCTATCCACACCTGGGCCCCGTGCTGCCGGCGGTGGGCTACGACGCGCGCCAGTGTGAGGCCTTGCGCGAGACCATCGAGGCGAGCGACGTCGATTGTGTGGTCTCCGGCACTCCGAGCGATCTGGCCCGCGAGCTGCGGCTCAGCAAGCCCGTGGTGCGGGTCCGCTACGAGTACGAGGACATGGACGAGCCGGGCCTGGGAGCGTGCGTCGACGCGTTCCTGGCCCAGAGAAGGGGGGGGTGAATGCGTATCGTCGTCGCGTTGGGGGGGAATGCGATCGCGCGCCGAGGCGACCCGCTCGACTCGGAGCACCAGGTTGCGCGGGTCCGGGTCGCGGCCCAGATGCTGGCGGATCTAGCGGGGGAGCACTCGATCGTGGTCACTCACGGCAATGGCCCCCAGGTGGGCATGCTGGCCGCCGCCGGCGAAGGGCTTCCCCTCGACGTCGCCGGCGCCGAGAGCGAGGGCATGATCGGCTACTGGATCGATCAGGAGCTCGTCAACCTGCTGCCGGATCGGGACGTGGCGGCGTTGCTCACCCAGGTGGAGGTGAAGCCCGACGATCCGGCCTTCGCCCGACCGACGAAGCCCATCGGTCGCGTCTACGACGAAGTCGCGGCCCGGCGGATGATCGAGGAGCGAGGCTGGCGCATGACGCCATCGGGGGATGGCCAGCGGCGGGTGGTCGCTTCACCGGAACCGGTGCGGATCATCGAGGAGCGCACGATCGCGCTGCTGGTGCGCCTCGGGGTGATCGTCGTGTGCAGCGGGGGCGGCGGCATCCCGGTCGCCCGGGGTGATCACGGACTTCTCCACGGCGTCGAGGCGGTGATCGACAAGGATCTCTCGGCCGCGCGACTGGCGGCGGATCTCGACGCGGACCTCCTGCTGCTGCTCACCGACGTGCCGGGGGTCTACGCCGAGTGGCCGGAGCGGAAGCGTCTGATCCGCTGCATCCCGCCCCGGAAGCTGCGTGAGTTCACCTTCGAGGAGGGCACGATGGCCCCGAAGATCGAGGCCGCGCATCGCTTTGCCCGCCGGCCGGGCGCGGTCGCCGCCATCGGTGAGCTCGAGTCGGCGTCGGAGATCGTGCGCGGCAAGGCGGGCACGCGCATCGGCGCTCAGTGGGGCTCGCTGGAGATCGAGGAGGTCTCGTGACCGTTGCCCACGCATCGCGCCGAACGCGCCGCGTGGGCAACGAACGGATCGCAGAGGTCTTCGAGCGGGTCGCCGACCTGTTGGAGACGCAGCAGGCGAACGCATTTCGCGTGAGGGCCTACCGGGAGGGCGCCGCGACGGCGCGGGCCATGGAGCGTCCGCTGGTGGAGGTGCTCGCCGAGGGCGGACGTCCGGCCCTGATCGCCTTGCCTGCGATCGGGCGCACCCTGGCCTCCCACGTGGCGGAGCTGGCCGCCAGTGGACGGCTCTCGCTCCTCGAACGGCTCGAGGGAGCGCTCTCGGTCGAGGAGCGCCTGGCAACGGTACCCGGGATCGGGACGGAGCTCGCGGCGCGCATCCACACCGAGCTGGGTGTCGAGACCCTCGAGGAGCTCGAGCAGGCCGCCCACGACGGACGGCTCGAACAGGTGCCGGGCTTCGGTCCGCGCCGGGTGCGTGCGGTGCGCGAGCTGCTCTCCAGCATGCTGCGACGCTCGTCGCGTCTGCGCGCCCTGGGCTGGCAGGGACTCGCGGACCCTTCGACGACCGTGTCCGGAGCCAAGGACTCCCGACCGGGGGTCGCAGCGTTGCTCGATGTCGATGCCGAGTATCGCCGCCGGGCCTCCCGGGAGGAGCTCCCCTGCATCGCGCCGCGCCGCTTCAATCCGGAGCGCGCCGCCTGGCTTCCGGTGCTGCACGCCACTCGCGAGGGCTGGGATCTGACGGTCCTCTTCTCGAACACCGCCCGGGCTCACGAGCTGGGCGCCACCCGGGACTGGGTCGTGGTCTACTTCGAGCGCGACGGCGAGGAGGGGCAGTGCACGGTAGTGACCGAGCGCCGGGGAGCTCTCGCCGGGCGACGGGTGGTGCGCGGGCGGGAGGCCGAGTGTGCGACCTTGGCGGCCCGAGGCGGGGCGAAAGGGCCCAGCATGCCCTCGGGCGAGTCGTTGCGCCCCAGTGAATGAGACGCTCTCGACCACGGCGGAGGGAGGGCGCGGGCACGCCCTGTGCAAATGGGGACGGCATTGGCGGACGTCGAGGCGGCGGCAGAGCGACGTCGGCGCCGGGATCGACCCGGGGAGGGCGGAGCATGGCGGAGACGGCGCGCGCGACGGAGACCACGGTGGACGGGCGGGAGCGCTGGGATGCGATCGTCGTGGGCTCCGGCCTGGGTGGTCTCTGCACGGCCGCGTACCTCTGCGCAGCCGGCCGCCGGACCCTGGTCCTCGAGGGGCACTACGTGGCCGGAGGAAACTCCCAGGTCTTTCGGCGTAAGCACAAGGGTCGCGAGTACGAGTTCGACGTCGGTATCCACTACATCGGCGAGTGCGGTCGCGAGGGCGTGATCACGGCGGCCTTGAACGGACTCGGGCTGGCCGAGCGCGTGGTGTTCCGTCCCCTCGACTCCGACGGCTACTCCACACTCCACTTCCCCGACGTCGAGTTCCGCGTTCCCTTCGGCTGGGACCGTTACCGCAATCGCCTGTTCGAGACCTTCCCCGGTGAGCGAGAGGCGCTCACGCCGGTGCTCGACGTCCTGCAGCAGGTATCGGCGGCCGGACACCGCTTGCAGCGCGGTGAGCTGTCGATGGGAGATATTGCGAGCGAGGCGCCGGTCTTCCTGCAGTGGGGGCTTCGCCCCGTGACGGACCTCTTCGCCGAGCATCGGCTTTCGCAACAGGCGGGGGCGGTGCTGCTGGGCGAGCAGGGCTGTTACGCAGTTCGTCCCTCGGACACCCCGGTGGTGATGGCGGCGGGGCTCACGGATCACTTCCTGCGCGGGGCCTACTACCCGGTGGGCGGGGGGCAGATGCTCGCGGGCCGATTGATCGAGGCGATCCGAGCCTATGGCGGGGAGGTCCGGACCCAGAGCCCGGTGCATCGCATTCGCATCGAGAAGGGACGGGTCCTCGGCGTCGAGACGGGGAAGAAGAACCGTCCGCTCCAGGAGATCGATGCGCCCGTGGTCGTGTCGAACGCGGATCTCAAGCGCACCGTGGCGGAGCTGGTGGGCGACGAGCACTGGTCGCCCGAGACCCTGGAGCGCATCCGATCGCTCAAGATGGCGGTGCCGCTCTTCTGCGTCTACCTGGGCCTCGACGTCGACCTCGTGGCCCGCGGCATGCCCAACAGCAATCACTTCATCTGGGGTGACTACGACATCGAGGGTGTCTACGACGAGCTCGACGCCGGAAAGCTCACCTCGAAGGCCATGTGCTACCTGACCGCCGCGAGTCTCAAGGATCCGGAGAGCCGGCACCTCGCACCCGAGGGCTTCACGAATCTCCAGATCATGACCCTCGCTCCCCGGGAGTACGACGTATGGGGCGTGGACCGGGGGCCGGCGGATGGCGGGCGCTATCACCGGGACGCGGAGTACCGCCGACGCAAGGAGGCGTTGGTGGAGCAGCTGGTCGACACCTCCCAGCAGCTGATCCCGGACCTGCGCGAGCACATCGTGTGGAAGGAGGCGGCGACGCCGGTGAGTCAGGAGCGCTTTACCCGCTCCACCGGCGGCACGTCCTATGGGATCGAGATGTCGTGCAGCCAGGCGGGTCCGCTGCGCGCCGGTCCGCGCACCGAGATCGAGGGGCTCTTCCTGTGCGGCGCCAGCACACCTTCCGGGCCCGGCATCGCCGGCGTGATGCGCGGTGGCGTGCAGACCGCGGGAGAGGTGCTCGACCGGGACCTGCTCGCGCCGATCCTGGCGGGCAACGTCCTGGGTGACCGCTCGCTCCTACCCGAGCTCGACGAAACCTGGGACGCCTGGCGCGAGAGCCACTGAGGCGAGGCCGTCCTCACGCCCCGGCGGTTGCGGATCAGGGCGTCGCGGGAGATCTCGGCCCTGATTCCGGTGCGTGCACTGGATCGACGTAGCCGAGGGCTCGAAGCGCCTCGAGATCCTCGAGGGACAGCGGAACGGGGTCGCGTTGGCTGTGTGCTGTCTCGATCTCCCTGCGGATCGCGTCCAGCCGTCCTCGAAGAGCGCGCATCCGATCTGGCTCGTGCTCCGAGAGATCGTGGCGCTCGAGGGGGTCGTCACGAACGGAGTAGAGCTCGCTGCGTCCGGAGACGGGCTCGACGAGCAGCTTGTAGCCGTCGCTGAGGAGGGAGGATTCGGAGGGCCCGTAGAGCATGCCTTCGGCGTAGACGACTCGGGACTCGGTCGCTCCCTCGAAGAGCGGTCGCAGCGATCGGCCGGAGGATTCGATGGCGGTCGCGTCGACCCCGGCGAAGTCGAGGAGGGTCGGTGCGATGTCGAGGGCTCGCGCGTTTGCGTCGACGGTGAGGCCCATGGGAATGCCGGGCCCCGCCAGAATCAGCGGGATGTCGGTGATCTCACGATGGAGGCTCTGGCCGTGACCGATCTCGCCGTGCTCGCCCAGGGCTTCTCCGTGATCCGCGGTGAAGACGATGAACGCCCGGCCAGGTCCGAGCCGGGAATCGATCGCGTCGAGCGCGCGTCCGGCGAGTGCATCGGCGGCGCGCACCTCTCCGTCGTAGGCGGCCGGGCTCAGGGGCCCCGCCGGCACCTCGGGTGCGAATCGGGGCGGCGGAAGGTAGGGCGCATGGGGCGTCAGCAGGTGGAGCCAGACGAAGACCCGCTCTCCCGGCGCGATGCCCTCGAGCCAGCGACGAAGGCGCTCGACGAGCGCCGCGTCGTTCTCCCATGCGTAAGGTGTGTCCTCCCAGGAGGGCGTCTCCACCTCAGCCTGGGACGAAGTGCGCCGCACCTCGCCTCTGCCGACGACGTCGAACCACTCTTCGAAGCCGCGTCCGAAGCCGCTGTGCCGACCGAGCATGGGCTGGTTGACGAAGGCCGCCGTGCGAAACCCGGCGTTGCGGAGATGCTCCGCCAGGTGGGGAGGCTCGGGCGGGAGGGAGAGGCGGTACTGCGGTCGCAGGGCAAAGGGGGTGGACGGGAGATCGCCGCTGCGTTCCATCAGGCCGAGCTCTCTAGGCAGTCGGGATGTGAAGATCGAGCCGATGCTGGGAACGGTCCAGCTCGCGACAGCGTGAGCTCGATCGAACCGCACACCCCGAGCTGCGAGGGCGTCGATGCGAGGCGTCTCATGGCGGGTGTACCCGTAGCAGGAGAGGCGATCCGCCCGGAGCGTGTCG
>CALDCK010000077.1 GCA_937937315.1 uncultured bacterium | reverse complement strand
GCACGCCCGAGGCGGCCTTCGACCTCGTCACCCTGCACAACAACATCTACTACTTCGCGGTGGAGGAACGCCCGGCGCTGCTGCGCCACCTGGGCGGCTTCCTGACGCCCGGCGGCCGGCTGCTCCTCACCACGGGCTGCGCGGGCGGCAGCCCTACGATGCAGGCGCTCGACATCTGGAGCGCCAACACCGAGGGCTGCGGCCGGCTGCCGGAGGTCGACGAGATGGAGGGTCAGCTCCGGGAGGCCGGCTTCAGCGAGGTCCGCTCACGGCGCCTCATGCCCGGCGAGAGCTACTACGCCTTCCAGGCGCGCGGCTAGAACGGCGCGCGCAGGCCGGCGGCCTGCGCGAGGTCCTCGAAGGAGCTCCTCAGCAGCGAAGCCAGCTCGGCCACGTCCGGGAGCCGATCGTAGTCGGCGGTCAGGCCCCAGCAGAAGCGCCCGTTGTAGCTGAGCACGCCGACCGCGAGACCCAGGTTCTCGAGCAGCGGCGTGAACAAATAGGGCTCCAGCAGCTCGGCGCCGAAGAGGTAGAGGGGCGCCTGCGGGCCGGGCAGGTTGGTGACGTAGGCGTTCTGGGTCCCTCGCGACATCGCCTGCAGGTCGATGGGAATCCACTCGTTCAGGGCCTCGACGATCTCGACGGCGGCCGCCTGGTGGGACTCCTTCAGCTCCTGCGTGGTCGAGCGGATCGCGGCCACCCGCTCGAGAGGGTCGTCGAGCCCGATCGGAAGCGGAACGATCCAGCTCGACACCCGGTTTCCGGGTTCTCTCTCCTCGCCCTCGCGGCGCACGTTCACCGGCGTGGCGACGCGGAACTCGAGCTCGTCGGGGCGCGCCTGCCGCTGGATCAGGAACTCGCGCACGGCGCCCGTCACGATGCCGAGCACCACGTCGTTCACCGAGCACTCGAGCGCCTTGCGGATCTCCTTCACATCGGAGAGCGAAGTGCTCAGCCACTCCAGCACGCGGTGGGGGCCCACCGGACCGTTCAGGGGCGTGTCCGAGGAGGGAACCGCCTTGAAGCGCGCCATCTTCCCGAGGGCCACGAGACTCTCTCCGAGCTCTCCGACGCTTCCCTCGGGATCGCGCAGCAGGCTACCGAGGCCGCCGAGCGCGCGCAGCGGCAGGGTCGCCCGGCGCAGCCGGTCATCGCGGCGCAGCTCGTCCTCCGTGGGCGCCGGCCGCGGGATGAAGCGGTGAGGCTCGGACAACGTGTAGTCGGGCGACGTGGACAGGAGAGTCGGGAGCAGGTCCATTCCCCCCATCCCGTCCATGACGCAATGGTGCGTCTTCCAGATCGTCGCGAAGCGGCCGTCTTCGAGACCCTCCACCACCCAGAGCTCCCAGAGCGGCCTGAGGCGATCGAGGCGCCGCTCGGCGATGCGGGCGCCCAGCTGCTTGAGCTGCGCCTCGCTGCCGGGCCGCGGCAGGGCGGTGTGGCGGATGTGGTAGTCGATGTTGAAGGTCGCGTCGTCGATCCAGACGGCCCGATCCGTGCCCGGAATCCAGGCCAGCTTCTGCCGGTAGCGCGGGACCTTGTGCAGGCTCGACTCGATCCCGCGCTTGATCGTCGGAAAGTCGATGCCGCCGTCCGGTCTCGCCAGCGCGCCGGCGTCGAAGACGACGATTCCCCCGCCGTGCATGGGGAGGTTCTCGCTCTCCCAGCGCAGGAAGTCATTGTCCTGGGCCGAGAGCCGCTCGTACTTGTAGTGGGCCATGGGGGAGTCCCTCGGAGGCGGGCGCAGGCCGGCGCTCCAGAAATTTTACCCCGGGTCGGCCCCTGGCGGCGAGTCGATTCCGCGCTGCTAGCGGCCCGTCCACTTCGGCGGGCGCTTCTCCGCGAACGCGCGCGGGCCTTCCTTGGCGTCCTGGCTGGTGAATACCTTGCCCACGAGCGGGCCCTGGAGCGCCCAGGCGTCATCCTCGCTGAGGCCGCGGGTCCGGCGGATGATCTGCTTGCTGGCGGCCACCGCCAGAGGAGCGTTCTGGGCGATGCGCTCGGCCAGCTCCAGGGCCACCTCTGCCGCCTTGCCGGGCTCCGCGAGCCGCGACACCAGACCCAGCTCGTGGGCCTGCTCGGCCAGGACCGGGTCGGAGGTGAGGGCCATCTCCATGGCGACGCCGTAGGGCACCCGCGCCGGGAGTCGGAAGAGACCACCCCCCGCCGCGAACAGGCCCTTGTTGACCTCGGGAATCCCGAGCTTCACGCCCCTGGCGGCCACGATGAGGTCGCAGGTGAGCGCGATCTCGAGGCCGCCGGCGAGGGCGAAACCCTCCACCGCCGCGATGAGCGGCTTCTGGCTTCCGTTCACGAGGAACTGGTTGAAGCCCTTGGGCGGGCCCTCGCTGGCAAACGCTTTGAGGTCCATGCCCGCACTGAAGCCCCGACCCGCGCCGGTGAGCACGCCCGCCGTGAGCCCGTCATCCGAGTCGAGCTCCTCGATCGCGGCCACCAACGCCAAGCCGAGCGCGCTGTTCACGGCGTTGCGGGCCTCGGGCCGATTCAGGGTGATGAGCCGGACGCGTCCGTGTGTCTCCGTGACGATCTCATTGGCCATGCGCGAACTCCTGGGGTGGGATCACTTGGGGGGCATGCGGATGCCGCCATCCACCCGAAGCGTCTCGCCGTTCATGTAGTCGTTGGTGATGCACTCGGCGACCATGGACGCCAGCTCGCTGGCGTCGCCCAGGCGCTTTGGGAAGAGCACGTTCCGTCCGAGGTTGGCCTTGAACTGCTCCGAGGCCTCGCCCTCGCCGTAGATCGGCGTGTCGATCAGGCCGGGGGCGACGGTGTTGACGCGAATGCCCACGGCCGCGAGGTCGCGCGCCACGGGCAGCGTGAGCCCGACGACTCCGCCCTTGGATGCCGAGTAGGCGGCCTGGCCGATCTGGCCGTCGAAGGCCGCGACGGACGCGATGTTGACGATGGCCCCGCGTTGGCCGTCTGCGTCGACGGGGTCCTGCTTGGCCATCGCCGCCGCCGCCAGCCGCAGGCAGTTGAAGGTG
>CALDCK010000076.1 GCA_937937315.1 uncultured bacterium | reverse complement strand
GACGAATACGCCGCCGATGCCGACGACGAAGAGCGCGGTCAGCCAGCGCTGGCCCCCGCGAATAATCCTGAGCATGGCTGGACCTTTCCGGGGCCTCCGGGGGACCCGGGGCCTCGATGCGGTTCGTCCCCCCCTCGCGGCCGCGGATTGCCCGCCTCTCGGCGGGCCGACTCGCACCGGGCGCCTCAGTCTTGGCGCCCATCGGTCGATGAGGAGGGAGGAAACGCGCGGGAGACTACGGGAGCGGCGAGGGTGTGGGCAAGTCGAGAACGCCCGGGCCTCGGATTCGTGGTTGAACGCTGGTTGACCGGCTGATAGCATCGGAACGGGCCATGCCGATCCCGCTAAAGTTCTTGGAAATCCGCGTAGTTGCGAGGAGTGCGTGCGAAGCGCACGAGTCCAGTCGGAACGGAAACTTCCAGTGGGATTTGCGTGAGGGAGAATACACCCATTCCGGATTTCATCGCCTCCGTAGAGGTCGTGGAGACGATGACGTGGAGCGCAAATGATTCTCGACCCGATTCTCGGCTGGTTCTCGAACGATCTCGCCATCGATCTCGGCACTGCCAACACCGTCGTCTACGCCAAGGGGCAGGGCATCGTCGTCTCGGAGCCCAGCGTCGTCGCGGTCGCCCGCGATGGGCGCGGCGTCGACAAGGTTCGTGCGGTCGGCAAGGCCGCGAAGGAGATGCTCGGCCGCACCCCGGGCAACATCGTGGCCATCCGGCCGATGAAGGACGGCGTGATCGCCGACTTCGAGATCACCGAAGCGATGCTCCGCTACTTCATCGCACGCGTGCACGACCGCAAGCGCATGATCCGACCGCGCATCGTGATCGCAGTGCCCTCGGGCATCACCTCCGTCGAGAAACGGGCGGTGAGGGAGTCTGCGATCTCCGCCGGTGCCCGCGAGGTCTACCTGATCGAGGAACCGATGGCGGCTGCGATCGGCGCCGGGCTTCCGGTCACCGAGCCCTCGGGCAACATGATCATCGACATCGGTGGCGGAACGACCGAGGTCGCCGTGATCTCGCTCTCCGGGATCGTCTACTCGAAGTCGGCGCGCGTGGGCGGCGACAAGATGGACGAGGCGATCATCAACTACATCAAGCGGAAGTACAATCTGCTGATCGGCGAGCGGACCGCCGAGCTGGTCAAGATCAACATCGGCACCGCCTGTCCGGCAGAGGACAACCTGTCGATGGAGGTGAAAGGCCGCGACCTCGTCGCGGGAGTCCCCAAGATTCTCGAGCTCAAGTCCGATGAGATCTGTGACGCACTCTCTGAGACGGTGAACGCGGTGGTGGAAGCTGCAAAAATCGCGCTCGAGCGGACACCGCCCGAGCTGGCTGCGGATATCGTCGACAAGGGCATCGTCCTGGTCGGCGGAGGCTCGCAGCTTCGAAATCTGGATGTCTTGTTGAGGGAGGCCACGGGCCTCCCCGTCATGCTGGCAGAGGATCCCCTCACCGCTGTCGCGATTGGAACCGGGCGCACGCTGGACGAGCTGCCGCTTCTTCGAGAAGTCGCGATTCGCTCCTGATCCGCCCGGCCCCGCGCGAGGGCCATGTTCGAATTTCGCACTCGAGTCTTTCTTGCCTTCCTGGTCGCGGGGCTGATGGGGATTGCCCTCGTGAACATGGTCGTGGACCGCCGTGCGTTCGGTTCTGGCGGCCGCGACCTCCCGTGGTGGAGCGGAGCCGTTCTCGACCTCGCGGTACCGGTCCAGAAGATGGTCTCCGTGCCCTTCGACTTCGCGCGCGACCGGTGGACGGGCTACACGGCCCTGGTCGGGATCCGCGAGCAGAACCACGAGCTGATCGACCGCCTCGCGACCCTCGAGGAAGAGAACCTCCAGCTCCGCGAGGCGCTGGTGGCGAGCGGACGGCTGGAGCGCATCGCGGAGATGCGCGACGAGTTCGAGATTCCGATGCTGCCGGCGGAGCTCGTCGGCGTGGACGTTTCCGCCTGGTTCCGGGCGGCCCTGCTCGACCGGGGTCGGGAGCACGGCGTGCACGCGGGCATGCCGGTGATCTCCGAGCACGGACTGGTCGGGCTTGCCACTGCGACCTCCCGCAGCGCCGCGAAGATCATGCTGCTCATCGATCCGCAGAGCGCTGTGGACGGCGTGCTCCAGCGCAGTCGGGCGCGCGGCATCGTACGCGGCATCCGCGACGATGCCCTCGAGTTCGAGTTCGTCGCACGCCAGGGCGACGTCCGGGTCGGCGACGAGCTCATCACCTCCGGGCTGGGCGGTGTCTATCCGAAGGGCCTGCGCATCGGGGAGGTGATCGAGGTCGAGCCTTCGGCGTCGGAGATGCTCCAGACGGCGATCGTCCGGCCCGCGGTGGACTTCGGTCGGCTGGAGCAGGTCTTCGTGATGCTGCGCCGCGGCCCGACGATGGAGCTGCTCTACAGCGCTGCGCACGGCGACGTGTCCGACGCGGCAGAGCGCGCGACCCCTTGAAGCGGGCCCTAGCCCTGGTCGCCCTCGGGCTCTTCTCGCCGATGATCCAGGGCGCGATGGTGCCCTATCTGCCGCGTGGAGCCTGTCCCGACGCGGGGCTGCTGCTCGTCATCGCCATCGGCCTTTCCCTGCGCAGCGCGATCGGAGGCGTGGCGCTGACCGCGTTCATCGGCTTCGTGTCGGACCTGCTCTCGGGCGCGCTCCTCGGCTCCCATGCCTTTCTGTGGATCCTCGTCTTCGCGATCGCCCGGGTGACGAGCCTGCACGTGAATCTGCACGGCGCGTTCATGCAGATGGCGTTGGCCGCCTCCCTGACCGCGTTCACGGCTCTCGGGCTCGCGAGCCTCACCTCCTTCTTCGGCTCGGTCGGGGTGAAGGAGCTCGTGGCGCCGGCCGAGCTCCTGCGCCAGACGATCGTCAATGCCCTGCTGGCGCCGATCGCGATGGCGGTCGTGGCCAGGCTGATCATCCGCCTCGGCAACGATGACGGGCGGCGTGTACTGCGCCTCGATCCGCGGGGCTTCGCTCCGTGATCGGCAGCGAGCAGCGGACGCGCCTCGGCGGCGGCGACTCGATCATTCCGCGGCGGATTCCGCTCATCGCCACCATCATGGTCCTCGTCTTCGGCGTGTTCTATGCGCGCCTCTTTCAGCTCCAGCTGATCCAGAGCGACGACCTGCGCCAGCGCTCCCAGCGCAACTACGTACGGACGCTCCGCCTCGAGGCGCCGCGCGGCGACATCATGGACCGTATGGGCCGTGTACTCGCCACGACCCGCCCGGCCTTCGGCGTGCAGGTCGTCCCGAGCGATCTGAGGGAGCCGGATCTCGTCTTCGACGCCCTCGGCATGCTCATCGACCGCGCGCCCGAGTCGCTGCGGGAGGAGGTGGGAAGTCCGCGCGGTCGCGCTCGCTTCCAGCCGGTGCGCCTGGCGGGGGACCTCTCCCAGGACCAGCGCGGCCGGGTGGAGTCGCACCTCTACGCGCTCTCGGGTGTCTTCACCGATGTCCGCCCCCGCCGTTACTACGTCGAAGGGGCCCTGGGCTCCCACATCCTGGGCTACATCGGCGAGATCCAGCGCGGGCAGCTCGAGCAGCGACGCTTTGCGGATTACCGATCGGGCGAGGTGATCGGCCAGGCGGGAGTCGAGTCACTGCTCCAGGCGAAGCTCCGCGGGCGCGCGGGCGGGCGCAACGTCGTGGTGGACGTTGCCGGGCGGCTGCTGCGCCAGATCGAGAAGATCGAGCCGAAGCGCGGGGGAGATGTCGTCCTCACCCTCGACCGCGACCTCCAGCGCGCAGCCGAGGAGGCGCTCATGCCCGCCGTGCTCGGGGAGCGCGGCAAGATCGGATCGGTGGTGGCCCTCGACGTCCGCACCGGCGACGTACTCGCGATGGTGTCGAAGCCTGATTTCGACCCCAACTCCTTCGCGGGAGGGATCGATACCCAGACCTGGGCCGCTCTGACCGAAGACGAGTGGCGCCCGATGCAGAATCGCGCGATCGCAGGTCAGTACCCTCCGGGCTCCACCTACAAGGCGTTCGTCGCCGCGGCGGCTCTGGAGGAGGGACTCGCTCCCCCGGAGAAGAAGGTGTTCTGCCCGGGACACTTCCGTCTCGGGCGGCGCACCTATCGTTGCTGGAAGCGTGAGGGCCACGGTTGGGTGGATCTCCACAAGGCTCTGGTCCAATCGTGCGACGTCTTCTTCTACGAGACCGGCCTCGCCCTCGGCGTCGATCGCCTGGCGTTCTTCGCCCGGGGCTTCAACCTGGGCCGACGCAGCCAGATTCGTCTGCCCCACGAGCAGCCCGGTCTGATCCCCACGAGCGCCTGGAAGGAACGACGGTTCTCGGAGCCGTGGATGAAGGGTGAGACCGTTTCGGTGGCGATCGGGCAGGGCTTCAACCTGGTGACGCCCCTCCAGCTCGCGCTGTCCTACGCGGCGATCGCCAATGGCGGGAAGCTCCTACGCCCTCGGCTCGTTCTGCGCAGCACCGATGTCGACGGCAACGTCACGCCGGGGCCCGAGCCCGAGGTCCTTGCGACCGTGCCGGTTTCGGAACGCCACCTGGCGACGGTGCGCGCGGCCCTCGAGGGCGTGGTCTACGAGCCGGGCGGCACCGGCGGTCGGTCTCGGGTGCCGGGCATCCGGGTCGCCGGGAAGACCGGCACGGCCCAGGTCGTGGGTCTCCAGCACACCGAGGGCATCGAGGAAGACGAGATCGCCTTACGCCACCGGGATCACGCCTGGTTCGCCGCCTTTGCGCCGGTGGAGGCGCCAGAGATCGCCGTGGCCGCGATCATCGAGCACGGCGGACACGGGGGCTCCGCTGCGGGTCCCGTCGTGCAGCGAGTGCTCGCCGCCTACTTCGGCGACATCGAGGACCGTCCCGAGGACGAGCGCATCGAGGCGGCGGCGGACGGGCCGCAGGTGGCCCAGGCGCCGGGGGGTGTCGATGTTCGGGATTGATCGTCGCCTGGTCCAGAACTTCGACTGGATGCTCCTCGGTCTGATCGCCCTGCTCGCGTGCATGGGGATCGTGAATCTCTACTCCGCAACCACCGCTGTGGGAGACCCGCTCTCGGACGAGGTTCGGCGCCAGCTCCTCTCCCTCGGGCTCGGTACGGCGGCCGCTCTCGCGGTCGCGACCATCGACTACCGTCACTTCGAGCGCCTGGCCATGCCGGCCTACTTCCTGGCCATCGCTCTGCTGGTGCTCACCCTCGTCATTGCGCCGGTGACCCGCGGAAGCCAGAGCTGGCTCTTCGGCGGCCGGTTCCAGCCGTCGGAGCTGGCGAAGGTCGCGATCGTCCTCGCCGTCTCGCGCTACTTCCTGCGCAATCCCCCCGGCGAGACACGGCGCCTGCGGGATCTGTTCTGGCCCGTCCTGATCGTCGCGATCCCCGTCGGGCTCATCGTCGCCCAGCGCGATCTCGGCGTGGCGCTCCTCACCCTGCTGATCGGCAGCACTTATTTCGCGCTCGTGCGCATTCCCTGGAAGGTCTGGGTCGGAATCGCGGCCCTGGGTGTGGCCGCCCTGGCTGCGCTCTGGACCTTTGGGCTCGCGGACTACCAGAAGGAGCGCATCCTGGCGGTGGTAGACCCGGGCCGGGATCCCCTGGCCTCGGGCTATCAGGTGAACCAGTCGCGGATCGCCATCGGATCCGGCGGGCTCATGGGAACGGGCTATCGGGAGGGCACCCAGACCCAGCTCCGTTTCCTGCCGACCCAGCACACCGACTTCGCCTTCTCGGTGGTGGCCGAGGAGTGGGGCTTTCTGGGCAGCGCGGCGGTGCTGACCCTCTACGGGACATTGCTCTTATGGGGGCTCGTGGTGGCGCGCAGCTCGAAGGACGAGTTCGGGGCATTGCTCGCCATCGGTGTGGTGGGGTGCTTGTTCTGGCCAGCGGCCCTCAACGTGGGGATGGTGCTGGGGGTCGCCCCGGTCATCGGCGTGCCCTTGCCGCTCTTCTCCTACGGGGGCTCGGCGCTGGTGACGACCCTGGCGTTGACCGGGGTGCTGTTGAACGTGTCGATGCGGCGCTACGTGTTCTGAGCCCGCCCTCGGGCCGGTGCCCTGCCGCGGGTGTCTGATACGCTCGGGTGATGGCGATCACCCGGCCCACCCCTGGCGCACCGCGCGTCGGCGCCTTCTTCGACATGGACAAGACGCTGATCGCCGAGAACTCGGCCAGCCTCTACATGAAGTACCGCTATCGCCGGGGCGAGATCAGTGGCGCCGACCTGCTGCGCGGCCTCGGGGCGTACATCCAGTACAAGGTGGGCGTGCTCGACATCCGCAACTGGACGCAGTCCACGATGCTCCAGTTCCGCGGCATGAGCGAGGCGGAGCTCGAGAAGCAGGCGCTCGAGTGGTTCGACGAAGAGGTCGGCGACACGCTCTATCCGGAGGCCGAGGCTCTCGTGCGCGAGCACCTGGCGGCGGGTCACTTCGTTGCGATCGTGTCCGGCGCCACGAAGTTCGTGGTGCGTCCCCTGGCGGCGCGCCTGGGCATTCAGCACATGCTCTACACGCGCCTCGAGGTGGAGGGCGGGCTCTTCACGGGCCGGGTCATCGAGCCGATCTGCTTCGAGGAGGGGAAGATCTACTGGCTCCAGCAGTTCATCGAGGAGCACCGGGTGGATCTCGCCAAGAGCTGGTTCTACACGGACTCGATCACGGACCAGCCACTCATGGATCTGGTCGGCCATCCGGTCGCCGTGAATCCGGACCCCTTCCTCTATCGCGAGGCTGTCCGGCGGTCCTGGCCGGTTCGCTTCTTCGAGGCCCCCTAGAACGAAGAGGGGCCGCGCCGGCGCGACCCCTCACACGTTCCAGCGGCGTCCCTGGGGCTACGGCGTCCGGCCGCCGAACACGTCGTTCGCGCTGGCCTCGGCTTTGTTGCCGGCGGCGATCGTGCCCCGTCCGGGCGGGCTAGAGCAGTCCCTCGATCATCGAGTCGAAGTCGCGCTTCGGTCGGGCGCCCTGGATCTGCTGGACGACCTCGCCGTTCTTGAACGCGAGGACGGTCGGGATCGCCCGCACGCCGTAGCGCCCCGGCGTGCCCGGGCTCGAGTCGATGTCCATCTTCACGATCTTCACCTGATCGCCGTGCTGGTCGGCGATCTCCTTGATGATCGGAGCGATCTGACGGCAGGGGGCGCACCACTCGGCCCAGAAATCGATGATGACGGGCTTGTCGGACTGGAGGACCTCGGCGTCGAAGGTCTGGTCCGTGACATCGAGAACATCGGCCATGGGAGTCGCTCCTTGGGAGTGGGTTCGTTCGCGGGCGGCCCCCTTCGGATGCCGGGGCCCCCGCGGCGTTACGGTTCGGTCCCACCGTAGCGGATCGCGGAGGGGACGCAGGCCTCGGGACGGGCGTAGGGCATCCCCTTGTCATTCCAGGGATTTTCGCCCACGATCTCAGGGTGGGCCCAGGGGAGCGCCTTCGATGAGCGAAGCCGACGACGCGCGCGGTCGCCTCGCGCTGCTGCGCCGAAGCTTTGAAGCGAGTGCCGAGGTAAAGCTCGCGACCTTCGCGGCGTGCGGCGATGCGATCGCCCTTGCCGCCGAGCTGCTGATCGAGACCCTCCGGGGTGACGGCCGGGTCCTCGCCTTCGGAAACGGAGGCTCGGCGTCGGATGCGCAGCACTTCGCCGCCGAGCTGGCCGGGCGCTTCGACGGTGAACGGCCGGCCCTCCCGGCGCTCGCCCTCACGGCCAACACCTCGGACCTGACCGCGATCGGCAACGACTACGGCTTCGATCGCGTCTTCGCGAGGCTCGTGGCGGCCCACGGCCGGTCCGGAGACCTGGCGATCGGCATCTCGACATCCGGCGGCTCGCCGAACGTGCTCGAGGCGGTGTCCGAGGCCCGGGCCCGGGGGCTGCGCAGCGTGGGCCTCATCGGGAAGGGGGGCGGCAAGCTCGCGGGCGCCGTCGATGTCCCCATCGTCGTCCCCTCCGACGTGACCGCCCGCATCCAGGAGGCGCACATCACGATCCTCCACACACTGTGCGAGCTGGTGGATGCGGCCCTCTTTCCGGAGTCGAGGGATTGAGCGGTCGCATCGTCCTTCGCGAGGGGGACATCACGGCCGAGTCGGTGGATGCGATCGTCAATGCGGCGAACAGTCATCTCCAGCTCGGCGCCGGCGTCGCGGGAGCGATCCGCGAGCGCGGCGGGCCGACCATCCAGACCGAGTGCGACGAGATTGGTCCGATCGAGGTGGGGGAGGCGGCGTTGACGGGCGCCGGCGACCTGCCCGCGCGCTACGTGATCCACGCGGCGGGTATGCCGCCGGGGGGAGCGGCGACCGAGGAGAGCGTGCGCAGCTCCGCGCGCCGCAGCCTGGCACTCGCAGCGGAGCGGGGATTTCACAGCCTCGCCATGCCGGCCATCGGCGCGGGGATCGGCGGGCTGTCTCCCCAGCGCTGCGCGGAGATCCTGATCGCCGAGGCGCGGGAGCACCTCGCCGGCGAGACGTCCCTCGAGGAGGTGCGCTTCGTCCTCTTCGGCGAGCCCATGTACCGCATGTTCGAGATGGCCCACGACGCCGCCAAGGTCGCCGAGCAGATGGCGCGCCTGCGCAAGCGTTAGGGAGCCCCGGCGCGGGGGGGGGGGGGAGCGCCCCTCCGCGGCCTGCATGCACGCACTTCCGCGGGAGCGCTAGGCTTTCGCGCTTCCCCGATCTACCTGGAGAATCCTGGCTTGGACGCCCTTCTCCTCCAGCTCACGGCTGTGGTCTACCTGGCCGCCGGCATCCTGGCCGGCGCGGCCTGGGTGCTCTCCCATGCGTGGCTCTCCCGGGCCGCGGTGGTGGCCCTCGGTGTGGGAGCGCTCCTCCACGGCCTGATGTTCTCCCTGCTGCACACGGCCGAGAGCCCGCCGCCCCTCACCGACGGGCCGACGGCGGTCTCGTTCATGGCCTGGGTCGGGACGGTCGCATTCCTGGCCCTGCTCTGGCGCTTCCGGCTCGTCGGGCTGGTGGCGCTCGTAGCGCCGCTCTCCTTCATCGGCGTCTTCTACGCTGCGCTGAGCCCCGCCGCGATCTCCTCGGCAGAGGTCGGGACCGGCGGTCTCCCCCACGCCCATGTACTGCTCGCTAGCGCCGGGCTCGCCCTGCTGGGTATCGCCGGCATGGCGGGCGCCGCCTTCCTCGCGGAGTACCGTCGCCTCAAGCGCAAACGACATCTGGTGGGCGCCCCCCCCTGGCCCTCCCTCGAGGCCCTCGACCGGGTGAGTGCCCTGGCACTCGCCCTGGGCTTCCCTTTGCTCACCCTCGGTGTGGTCACCGGTGCCCTGTGGGTGCGCACCCTCCACGGCGCTCCCTGGACCGGCAGCGCCCACGAGGCCTGGTGTCTGCTGGCCTGGATCGTCTACGCGGTGCTGGTCGTGCTGCGCTTCGGCCTGGGGCAGGGGGCCCGCCGCTCGGCCCAGAGCGCGCTCGCCGGATTCGCCTTCGCGGGCTTCGCGGTGATCGGCGTGGAGCTCCTGCTGTGAAGCTGTTGCTGATGGGGATGAACCACCGCTCGGCGCCCCTCGAGGTCCGGGAGCGCATGGCCGTGGACGATCCGGTGCCGGCTCTCGGGAAGCTGGTGGCCAGCGACGAGGTCGACGAGGCGGTGCTGATCTCGACCTGCAACCGGGTCGAGGTCGTCGTGCTGACCCGCGAGCTCGAGTCGGCGCGCCATCGCCTGCGCTCCTTCTTCCGGCGCGACCTGGGAGACACCTCGCTCGGCGAACGGGACCTCGAAGGCTATTGCTACGTCTACCGGGAGGGAGAGGCCATGCGCCACGTGCTGCGCGTGGCTTCGGCTCTCGACTCCATGGTGGTGGGCGAGCCGCAGATCCTGGGTCAGGCGAAGGAAGCCTACCGGACCGCCGTCGAGTGCGGCGCCTCGGGCCCGATCCTCGACCGTCTCTTCCAGAGGGCCTTCGCCACCGCGAAGCGGATCCGAACCGACACGCGCATCGCCGAGGGGCCGACCTCGGTGGCCCGGGTGGGTGTCGGGCTGGCGCGGCAGATCTTCGAGGATCTGAGCGGAAAGCGGGCGCTGCTGATCGGCGCCGGGGAAATGATCGAGCTGGCGCTCACGGCGCTGCGCAAGGAGGGTCTCGATTCCGTCTGTGTGGCGAACCGTACCGCGGAGCGCGCGGCCGAGCTGGCCGTTCGCTTCGATGCCAGTGCCCACGGGCTGGACGAGCTTCCGGCGCTGCTGGGCGACGCCGACGTCGTGCTGACCTCGATCGGCGGAAGCCGCCCGATCCTCACCCTCGACCTCATGCGCCAGGCGCTGGGCTCGCGTCGCGGGCGCCCGATCTTCGTGATCGACATCGGCGTACCCCGCAATGCGGATACCGCGATCGACGTGCTCGAAGAGGTCTTCCGCTACGACATCGACGACCTGGCCTCCCTCGCGACCGCGAACGCCGAGGGTCGTCGTCATGAGCTGGTGCGGGCCGAGGCGATCGTGTCCGAGGAGCAGCAGCGCTTCGAGGGCTGGTTCGCTGCGCTGCGTGCGGTGCCGACGATCCGGCACCTGCGCGCGCGGGTCGAATCGATTCGCGCCGAGGAACTCGACCGCGGACTCGCGCGTCTCGACCTCGACGATCGGTCGCGGGAGGGCGTGGAGGCCCTCACCCGCTCCCTCGTGAACAAGATCCTCCACGCGCCGCTCTCCCGGCTGCGCAGCGAGGCGGAGCGCGAGGAGGGCATGGCCTACCTCGAGGTGGCGCGCATGCTCTTCGGCCTCGACGACGACGAGAACGCGGACGAGTCGGACGACCGGTGAGAGAGGTGCGGATCGCCACGCGAGGCAGCGACCTCGCGCTCTGGCAGGCGCGGGAGGTGGCGGGGCGCGTCCACAAGGCCCTCGGCGTCGAGCCCGAGATCGTGACCCTCGAGACCACCGGCGACCGGCTGAAGGGCTCCCTTGCGAAGGTCGGCGGGAAGGGCCTGTTCGTGAAGGAGATCGAGGAGGCCCTGCTCGAGGAGCGCGCCGACATCGCCGTCCACAGCGCGAAGGACCTGCCCGCTGCGCCCCACCCGGACCTGACCCTCGCCGCCTTCCTTCAGCGGGCGGATCCGCGCGATGCCCTGGTGGCCTCGGCGCCGGAGACCACTCTCGCGTCGCTGCGCCGCGGAGCCCGGGTCGGCACGGGCAGCGTGCGGCGCGCCGCCCAGCTTCGACTCCTGCGCAGCGACCTCGAGATCGTGCCGCTGCGGGGCAACGTGCCCACGCGGCTGCGCAAGCTCGAGGACGAGGGGCTGGACGCGATCATCCTCGCCTGTGCGGGTCTCGATCGCCTGGGATTCGAGGATCGGATCTGCGAGCGCATCGAGCCCGAGCTGCTGCTGCCGGCGGTCGCCCAGGGCAGCGTCGCGATCCAGACCCGAGCGGCGGACCCGCTGACCCGGGAGCTCGCCGCGGTCGACCATCGGGAGACGGCGATCGCGGCGACTGCGGAGCGCGCGTTCCTGGGCGCACTCGGCGGTGATTGCAGCGTACCGATCGCGGCCCTCGCCCTTCTCGAGGGCGATGCGCTACGTCTGCGCGGGATGGTGATCTCTCCCGATGGCGCGCGTCGGGTCTCGGCCGAGACGCGGTTCCCGCTCGAAGACGCCGCTCACGGTGGTGCGCGGCTCGGCGGCGCTGTCCTGCGCGACGGCGGAGATGCCATTCTGGAGTCGCTGCGGACCGAGGTCTCTCCGTGACCCGCGGCCGGGTGATCCTGGTCGGCGCCGGGCCCGGTGCACCGGATCTCATCACCGTGCGGGGCGCCGCGGCGCTCGCCGAGGCGGACGCGGTCGTCTACGACTCCCTCGCCTCGAAGGCGCTGCTCGACCTCGCGCCGGCAGAGGCGGAGCGCTTCGACGTGGGCAAGCGCGGTCATGATGCGCCGACCCTTCCCCAGGAGGACACGACGGCGCTGCTGCTGCGTCTGGCCTCGGAGGGGAAGACCGTCGTGCGCCTCAAGGGCGGCGACCCCTACGTCTTCGGCCGCGGCGGCGAAGAAGGCAGCGCCTGCGCCAGCGCCGGCGTGCCCTTCGAGGTGGTGCCCGGCGTCTCATCGGTGTTCGGCGCCCTGGCCTACGCGGGCATTCCGATCACCGATCGGCGTCACGCGGCGTCCTTTGCCGTGGTGACCGGCCACAAGGATCCCACGAAGGTGACCGCCGAGACTCGCTGGGAGCTGCTCGGCGAAGCCGCCGACACCCTGCTCGTGCTGATGGGCATGCGAAATCTCCCGGAGATCGTGGCGCGGATCATCGACGGGGGGCGATCTCCCACGACCCCCGCTGCTGTCGTCATGAACGGAACCCTGCCCACCCAGCGCGTGGTGGAGGCGCCTCTCGCGGAGCTTCCGGTGCGCGTGGCCGAGGCCGGGATCACCGCGCCCGCGGTCGTGGTGGTGGGCGACGTGGTGAAGCTTCGCGACACCCTCGCCTGGTACGAGCGTCAGCCCCTCTTCGGACGCCGGGTGCTCGTCACTCGTTCGGCAGAGCAGTCTCCGGAGCTGGCGCGGGCATTGGTGTCGGCCGGGGCGGAGCCCGTGGTGGTGCCCATGATCGCGCTTCGCGGGGCTCTCGATCCGGCTCCCCTGGACGCGGCCCTCGATCGCCTGGAAGACTACGATGCCCTCGTCTTCACCAGCGCCAACGCGGTGCGCTTCACCGCGGATCGCGCGAAGGGGCGGGGCATCTCGCTCTCCCCGAGGCAGACCGTGATCTGCCTCGGGCCGCGCACGGCGGAGGCGGCTCGCGCCGTCGGACTGTCGGTCCAGCACACGCCCCCGCATCGCTTCGATGGCTTGGGAATGCTCGAGGAGATCGGTCGCGCACTTCCGCCGAGAGGTCGTCGCTTCCTGCTGCCGCAATCGGACCTCGCCCGGGAGACGGTCGCCCGAGGCCTGCGCGAGGCCGGGGCCGAGGTGGACGCGGTGACGGCCTACTGCAACGTCGCCGCTGACGTAGACGCCGCGGCGCTTCGCTCCGCACTCGTCAACGGGGAGCTCGACGTCCTCGCCTTCGCCAGCCCCTCGGCGGCGACGCGCTTTCGCGAGCTGCTCGACGACGCGTCGCTGGCGGCGGCCGGTCGCTGCCTGATCGCCGCCATCGGCCCGGTCACCGCCGAGGCCCTGCGCCGGGCGGATCTGCCTGCCGACGTGGTCGCGCCCCAATCCGGCGTGGCGGGGCTGGTCTCGGCGATCGCCGAATCCGTGGCCGCCCGGTCCGAAGCCCGATAGCGTCTGCGCCGTGCCGATTCGCTACAAGGTCGTCGAGACCAGTGCCGTCACCGACGCGGAGCTCGAAGAGATCCTCAACGAGTGGGTCGCGCAGGAGTGGGTGTTCGAGGGCATTCATTTCGCCATGCGGGAAGCCTCGAAGCGCCCGAGCATGGCCTTCGTGACCTTCACCCGGGATGACCCGGCCTCGGAAGACGGCTGAGGCCACGGCGCGCAACCGATTCTTGCGGGGCGCGTATCCAGGATCCATGCAGATGCGAGCCGGGCTCCGATCAGCCGGACCGGGATTGGCGCGGTCGAGATCGTTGCTCTGTCTCCTCGTGATCGGCTGCGCCTCGGAGCTCGCCGAGGAGGTCGCCACGCCGATGGGGGGGGCTGGCCAGGAGGTCGTGGCTTCGAGGGACGAGGCCGGCGGGGTCGGGAACGCGCGCGAGGAGGTGCTCGGCGCGTTCCTCTCGGCCTACTGGCGAGTCCCGGTGCCCGCCCAGGGCGCGGCGCCCGAGGGCTTCTCGGCGGCGGAACGTTCGCTCCATCCCCGCGAGTGCGGAGCGTGCCATCCGGAGCAGCACCGGCAGTGGCAGGGCTCGCTCCACGCCGGCGCCTACTCCCCCGGCCTGGCCGGGCAGCTCGTCGAGGGGCGTCTGTCGGAGGCGGCCCGGCTGCGAAGCTGCCAGTCCTGTCACGCGCCCCTCGCCGAGCAGCAGCCCGAGCGCGAGTCCGGAGAGGCCGAGCCCGCCTACGACGCCGCGCTCCGGGGCCAGGGCATCGTCTGCGCGAGCTGTCACGTGCGTGCCCACCGCCATTTCGGCCCACCGCGTCGCCCCGGGCTTCCGCCTCTCGCGGAGGCGCTGCCCCACGGCGGATTCGAGGCGCGCACCGAGTTCGAGGAGAGTCGCTTCTGCGCCGAGTGCCATCAGTTCTTCGACGACGAAGGTGTCGCCGGGAAGCCCGTCCAGAACACCTGGGCGGAGTGGCGCGCGAGCCCCGCGGCCGCCGCGGGACGGAGCTGTCAGAGCTGTCACATGCCGGACCGCGCCCATACCTGGCGCGGCATCCACGATCCCGAGATGGTGCGCGCCGGCGTCGACGTCGAATGGGTGTCGATCGACCTGGCGGCGGATCCGCTGCGCGCCGCGCTGGTGCTCTCGAATCGCGATGTCGGCCACGCATTCCCCACCTACGTGACACCCCGGGTGTTCCTCGAGATCTGGCAGGTCGGAGCCGCCGGCCGGGAGCTCGACGGCACGCACTCACGCGTGACGATCGGGCGGGAGATCGATTTCGGCGCCTGGCAGGAGCGCTTCGATACGAGGGTCCTACCCGGGGAGTCGATGAGGCTCGACTACGAGCAGGCCCGGCACCCACTTGCCCGGGGGATCGTCGGTCGCGTCCGGATCGATCCCGCCTACCACTACCGCAGTGTCTTTGCGTCCCTGCTCGAATCCCTCGAATCGAAGGAGGCCCTCGGCCTGATTGCCGAGGCCCTCGAACGCGCCGACGCAGCCCCCTACGTGCTCACCGAGATCCGCCGCGACCTGCCGGATCGGCGGGCCGGGGCCGGGCGCTGAGCCTCGGCCCGGCCTCTGTCGGCAATCTGGCTAGCGAGCGCAGGGATTGCAGGGGTTCGCCGCCTCGGTGACTGCGATCTCGGCGGGAAGCGAGCGGCCCGTCGGCCGGTCCGGGTCGGCGAAGGCGATCGACGAGGTGGCGAGGGTGATTGCGCCGGCGGCGAGGGCCCAGCGCGTGGTTCGAGTCGAGTCGTGCATCCCGTTGTCCTCTCGCGGGTCTCGGGCGCGCGAATCCCGCGGCGCACGCTGACCCGGACCCCCCTCCGTACGCAAGCGCTCGGCTGGCGGTTACAGCTCGGGCTGATGCGGCGGCCCGGGAGGCTTCGGCGGGCGCGGCAGGACGTAGGGCAGGATTGCGCCCACCAGGTCGATGCGGGTTCCGAGGGTCCGGGTGAGGCCCGAGAGCAGGCCGATGACGCGGGCGATCAGCACCAGGTGTGACGGGATGCGCACCAGCGGATTCTCGCGGATCCGGTCCGGGATCTCGTCCCGCAGCCGCTCGGCCAGCTCGGGATCCAGGTGGGCCTGGGTGCGGATCCGCTGGGCGGTGGCGAGGATGAAGTCGGCGAGATCCGCCAGGGACGAGACCTTGCCGTCGCGGGTCTCGAAGCCAAGCTCGACGAGGGACGTGGCCATCGCCGTCGCGTCGCCCCGCAGCAGCGCGGCGGCGAAGTCCACCACACCCTGGCGGAAGTCCGCGGGGAGCTCCTTCGCGAGTCCGAAGTCGAGGAACACGAGGCGCGGCCCGCCGGGAGATGCCTGCACCAGCATGTTTCCGGCATGGGGGTCCGCGTGGAAGAAGCCGCGAATCAGGATCTGCTCGCAGTAGGCCTCGACCAGGACGCGGGACACGTCGTTCGGATCGATGTCGGCCTTCGCCAGGGCGGCGGCGTCGCTGACCTTCGCTCCCTCCACCAGCTCCATCACGAGCAGGCGCTCGCTCGAGAGGTCCCAATGGATGTGGGGGACCGCGATGTCGTCGCGCTCGGCGAAGAAGCCGGCGACGCGCTCGGCGTTGCGACCCTCGTTCACGAAGTCGAGCTCGAGAGGAACGGCTTCCGCGAGCTCGTCCACCAGAGGCATGAGGTCGAAGTCCCGTTCGACGCGCGCGACGGTGCGGAAGAGCAGGCGCAGATTCGAGAGGTCGCTGCGCACGAGCCTGGCGATCTCGGGGTACTGAACCTTCACCGCGACGACCCGCCCGTCCAGGGTCGTTGCGCGGTGGACCTGGGCGAGGGAAGCCGAGGCGATCGGCTCGCGCTCGAAGGACGAGAAGATCGTGTCGAGAGGACGACCGAGCTCGGCCTCGACCGTCTCTCGGACCGTCGCAAAGGGCTTCGGCGGGACGCGATCCTGGAGGGCGGAGAGCACCTCGACGTACTCCCGCGGCAAGACGTCCGCTCGGCTGCCCAGGAACTGGCAGCCCTTCAGGATGAGGCCGCGCAGCTCGATCGCCGCCTCGTAGATCGATTCTGCGCTCTCCCGGTGGAAGCGCGACCACCGCTCGCTCATGTCCGTCGGTGCCACCCGCCGCGCCAGGAAGCGGTTCACCCGCACGCCCATGTAGATACGGGTGAAGGTGGTCCCGATGCGGCGCGCCCGGGAGATGCGCTCGGCGAGGCTCGGCTCCGCCACTACCAGAGCTCCGGCGGCCGCGAGGGGCACGACCAGGACTCCCCGAGCGGCTCGTCGCCGAACTCCTCCGGGTCTTCGTCTTCCTCGAAGATCGGCGCGGGCGTGTAGGCGCACTGCACCCAGCGCGTCGCCGTGAACTCGAGGAGATAGCTCGCGCCGAAGCTCTGGTAGCGGAAAGGCTCTCCGCTCCCGGGCCCGACGCCGATCGACGGTCGCGGGACCGTCTCCAGGTCTCCCGCCTCGACGAGGTCCTCGAGGGTGTCCGGGTAGAGCGACTCACGCTCGATGTGGCGCTCGAGCGCTTCGATGATCTCCCGCGCGCGCACCTCGCGCGTCAGCTGGTAGTCGAAGAACGCCCAGGCCTGTCCCCCCCATACTGGAAGGCCAACGAGGGCGGCCCCGACCCCGATACGTCGGGCGCGTCGCGCCAGGGCCGGGCCGCGATCGGCGAGGCGCAGCGTCGACGCCACTCCCATGGCCAGGGCGCCGACGATGACGACGGTGACGAGCAGGGGCGGCTGCACCCGGAACGGCAGCAGTGCGAGCTGTGAGCCCGCCACGAGCAGCAGGGGCGCCACGACGAGACCCGCTCCGAGGGCGAGAGCCGCTCTACCGGGTCCCGACGCGTGGGCGAAGCCCGCGATGCCCGTGGCTGTTCCGATCCAGCCCACCGCGGCGAAGAGAGCGGTGGTCTCGAGACCGAAGACCGGCACCACGGGCCAGGGCGACACGGCGAAGGGCAGGGTCGGATCGGTGCCCGTGGCGTTGCCGAGGAACGCGATGGCAGCCACGGCGAAGGGAAGATAGACGGCGATGCGCAGCGGCCACGACAGACGCAGCCAGCTCGTGGCCAGAAGGGGCGCAGTGACCGAGAAGCCGATGCAGATCGAGATGAGGGTGAGTGCGGCGGAGCCCCGCCATCCGAAGAACTGCCAGGGTGAAGGAGCGAAGACGCCGTAGAAGACGAAGAGGAGGACCGCGCCCAGGGCGGACGCCGCCAGCGCGGCGGCGATCGCCGAATGCGCGGCGAGCAGCACCGCGATCGTGAGCAGCAGCGCCGGCAGGCCCAGACTCGTGAAGGCGAAGCCCGGGGGATCGACCAGGGCTGAGAAGATCTCGCTCTCGAAGAAGAAGTGCGTGGGCGCGTACCACGGGCTCCGAAGACCCGGGCTCATCGGTCCGATGCCGTGATGAACGGTGGCCGCGAGACCCAGGAGGAGGGCGAGGAGCAGCCATCCCAGCAGCCGGAGTCCGAGGGCGGGAGCGCGGGGCCGCTCGCCGGGCTCGGACGAGGCAAAGCTCACTTGCGCTCGCTCTCGTCGCCTGTCTCGATCCGCAGCCGCGGGCCGCCCCCCGGCGTGCCGTCGTCGCTGAGGCGAACTTTCGCGCTCACCTCCAGGGTGCGTCCTTCGAGGAGCTGGGCGAGGACCGCGGCGTAGTCGACGTTCTCGAGGGCGCGTCCGATCTCGAAGCTCATGCGCTCGAGGAACTCTGCGCGCGCGCGGTCGCTCTGGTCGGCGGCGAAGTCCGCCCAATCCTTCGGCAGGGTGTCGCCGAGTGCCTTGCGGATCGTCTCCTCGGTGAAGAAGAAGCCGGAGAAGCCGGCGGCGATCGCCTTGCGCATGAAATCGGGAATCGGATTCTGCGCGCGCTCCTGGTCGACCTCGTCGTCGACCGTCCCGTCGGGCGGCGTGCTTTCTTTCCCTCGGCGCTGGGCCATGGAGTAGAATTCGTCCCCGTCATGGGAAGCCGCGTGAGCGACATCATGGGCGAGAAGCTCGTCACCATCAGCGCGGACGACTCGCTCTCGACGGTCGAGGATATCATGACGCTCGGTGGCGTGCGTCACATGGCCGTCGTCCGCGGCGGACAGCTCGTCGGCGTGGTCTCCGAGCGGGATCTGCTCCGCGCCTCGCTCTCGAACCGCAGCAGCTTCGGCACCGACGAGCGCCGCGCGTTCCTCCACGCGGTGGAGATCGCCCGGGTCATGTCGGCGCCGCCGATCGTCATCGAGGCCGGTTCGACTCCCGAGGAGGCCGCGCTGGTCATGGCTGAACGCAGGATCGGTTGCCTGCCGGTCCTCGACGAGGGCGTCCTGGTCGGTCTCCTCACCGAGACGGATCTGCTCCGCTACTTCGCCGGCGTCATCGGCTGAGCCCCGGTTTCGCCCCTCGCGGCCTCGCATGGCCCCGGAGAGTCGGGACCCGCCGCGATCGGTCCGCCGTCTCCGACGGAAAAGGGGATCGCGGGGGCCTCGATCTGATTGACATGTCCCGCGGGGGTCTCGTACTCTCGTCGGAACCCTGGGGGGAACTCCCGGGTGCTACGTGGTCTGGACGCGGCGTGTGGGCGGGAGCCGACGGCCGCGAGCCGGCGGGGAGACGGGCATGGCCGTCGTCGAACGAGTCGAAGCGGGATCCGATGGGCGGCGTCGCCTTCGCCTGAAGAACCCCGCGAGCCTCGCCCTGCTCGGCGAGATCGAGGTGTGCGACGCCGAAGACGTGCGCGCCGCCGTCGAGCGCGCCCGCAAGGCCCAGCCCGAGTGGGCGGCGTCGTCCTTCGAGGAGCGCAGTCGCTACGTCGAGCGCGCGGTGCGTATCCTGCTCGATCGCCAGGACGAGTTCCTGGATCGGATCGTGGCCGAGACCGGGAAGCCCGCCGCCGAGGCCCTCACCACCGAGCTGGTGACTGCTTGCGACGCCATGCAGTTCTACGCGAAGCGTGCGAAGCGGATCCTCTCCGATCGGGTCCTGCCCCTGCACCTCTTGAAGACGAAGAAGCTGCGGATCGTGTACCGGCCGATGGGCGTGGTGGGAATCATCACCCCCTGGAACTTCCCCTTCCTGCTTTCGCTGAACCCGACGGTTCAAGCGCTGATGGCCGGCAATGCGGTCGTGCTCAAGCCGTCGGAGGTGACGCCGCTCTCCGGGCGCCTCGTTGGAGATCTCTTCGAGGCCGCCGGTCTTCCGGAGGGGGTGCTCTCGGTCGTGATGGGCGATGGCGAGACCGGCGCCGCGCTTCTCGAGAGCGGCGTCGACAAGATCTCCTTCACCGGCAGTGTGGAGACCGGACGGCGCGTGGCGGAGATCTGCGGGCGCAACCTGGTGCCGTGCACCCTCGAGCTCGGGGGGAAGGATCCCATGATCGTCTGCGCTGACGCAGACCTGGATCGCGCGGCGCGGGGCGCCGTCTTCGGGGCGTTCAGCAACTCGGGGCAGGTCTGCACCTCTACGGAGCGGGTGTACGTCGTCGAGGACGTGGCGGACGAGTTCACCCGTAAGGTGGTGAAGGAGACGGCCGCGCTCCGGCAGGGCGCCGAGGGGGAGTTCGATATCGGTGCGATCATCCGCCCCGAGCAGCTCGACGTGATCGAGGCGCACGTGGGGGATGCCCTGGAGCGCGGCGCGCTTCTGCTCGCTGGCGGGCGCCGCAATCCCGACCAGCCCGGGTACTTCTACGAGCCGACCGTGCTCACCAACGTGACCCACGACATGCGGGTGATGCGCGACGAGACCTTCGGGCCGGTGCTCCCCATCATGCGCGTGCGCGACGAGGACGAGGCGCTCGCCCTGGCGAACGACTCGCGGTACGGCCTCAACGCGAACGTCTGGACGAAGAACAAGCGGCGCGGGGCCCGGCTGGCGAGGGCGCTGGACACCGGCTGCGCCGTCGTGAACGACTGCATGGTGACCTACGGCGTGACCGAATCGCCGTTCGGAGGGACGAAGGAGAGCGGGATCGGGCGCGTCAACGGGGACCTGGGACTCAAGGGCTTCTGCCATACGAAGTCGATCGTGGTCGATCGGCTCGGTGGAAAGTCGGAGCCGACGTGGTTCCCGTACACCGCCCGCAAGGCCCGCACCTTCAAACGAGTGATGCGAGTCGTCTGGGGAAGCTCATTGGGTCGTCTCCTTTCGTGAGACGAGGGCAGCGGAGAAGAGCATGATCTCATCGATCCTTGTGGCGACGGACGGTTCCGAGGCGGCAGTGGCCGCGGAGCGGTTCGGCGCGAGTCTGGCCGGACGCATGAAGGCGCGGCTCATGGGTGTCTCGGTCGTGGAGGACCGTCTCGCCCGGGGATTCACGGAGGACGGGCTGGGAGTCGCCCCGCCGTCGCCGGAGGCCCTGGCCACCTATCTTCGGGCGCGCGCCGAGGCGGCTTGCCGTCGACTTTCCGAGCGCGCAGCCGCCGAGGGCGTGGAGCACACCTGCGAGACCAGCGACGGCATCGCCGACGATCGCATCGTCGAGAAGGGGCAGGGCGCCGACCTGATCGTGGTGGGACGAGACGGGAACGACGCGGCCTACCGCACGGGCCTGATCGGCGGCACCGCCAACGGGGTCGTCCGCAAGAGCGCGAAGGCCGCACTGGTCGTTCCGGCGGGCGCCCAGCTGAGCGGCCCCCTGGTGCTCGCCTTCGACGGGTCGCCCGGCTCGAGGATCGGAGCGAACGCCGCGGTGCAGCTGGCCACCCGGCTCGGCGAGCCGATCCACGTATTCGTCGATTCGAAGGACAAGGGACGCGCCGTAGCGCGCTTCGAAGAGGTGAGGGGCATCGTGGGCTCCCTGCCGGTACCCGTGCGGGAGATCTCCTCGACCCTGGGTCGGCCCGACGTGAAGATCGTCGATTCGGCGCGGGAGGTGCGAGCCGGACTGATCGTGATGGGGGCATACGGTCGCAACCGGATCACCGACTACTTCCTCGGAAGCAATTCGGCAGCGGTCGCGCGAACCTCACCGGTCGCAGTTCTGCTCGCACGCTGACGTGACGAAGACCCGGATCCGTCTCTCGGATCTGGCCGCCCAGCTCGACCTCGAGGTCGAGGGCGATCCCGACGTGATGCTGTCGGGGGTGGCGTCCCTCGACGAGGCCGGGCCCGGCGACCTGACCTTCGTGCGCGACGCCGCATTCGCGGTGCGGCTGCGGGAGAGCCAGGCCGGGGCCGTGATCGCCCTCCACGGCCTCGACGTGGCGGGACGCCCGGCGCTCCGCTCGGCGGATCCGAGCCGCGACTTCTATCGCGCCGCCCGGATCTTCGTGCCCGACTCTTCGCCGCCCGCGGGCATCCATGGGAACGCGGTCGTCGACGCTGGCGCGTCCGTCGATGAGACCGCCTGCCTGGGGCCCGGCTGCTTCGTCGGCCCCGGCGCACGGGTCGGCCCGCGCACGATCCTCCACGCCTGCGCGACGCTCTACGCCGGCGTCGAGGTCGGCGCCGACTGTGTCCTCCACGCGGGGGTCGTCGTCGCCGCCGCATCCGTCCTCGGTGATCGAGTCACCCTCGCGCCGGGGGCGGTGGTGGGTGCCGAGGGCTTCGGCTACGTCGGCCACGAGGCGGGGGGCCTCCAGCGGATCCACAACGTCGGGCGAGTCGTGATCGAGGACGACGTGGACGTCGGGGCCAACTCTACGATCGACCGGGGAACGCTGGGTGACACCCGGATCGGCCGGGGCACGAAGATCGACAACCTCGTGCACATCGCTCACAACTGTCGGATCGGCGAGGACGTGGTGATCGTCGCGCAGGCCGGGATCGCGGGCAGCACCGTGGTCGAGAGCCGAAGTGTCGTGATGGCCCAGGCGGGAATCACCGGCCACCTGAGGATCGGACCCGATGCCTTCGTCGGCCCCCGGGCCGGTGTTCACAAGGACGTCGGCGAGGGCCGCCGCGTGTTCGGGGCGCCGCAGCGACCCGAGCTGGATTGGCACCGCGAGATGGCGGCCCTCTCGCGATTGCCCGGCCTGCTGCGCCGGGTTCGTGCGCTCGAGCGAGGCGCAAGGAAAGAGGACGAGTCGGAGTGAACGAGCGTCTGCCGACTCGCGAGCTCGACGTAGCGTCGCTCTCCCTCTCGGAGATCCGGAGACGACTGCGGGAGGCGCCTTCACCTGCGCTCGAGGGGCGGATCCTGGCGGGGCTTCAGCGCGATCCGCGCAGTGGGGCGCGGCTCCTGGCCGAGACCCTCGAGCGGCGGATAGATGCGCGGCGGGCCGAGACGCGCCGCCTGTCGGGACTCTTCGCCCTGCGCCGGGCCCTGCTCGCGGCGGGTGCGCGATCCGTGGCCGGAGTCGACGAGGTTGGGGTGGGTCCGTTGGCGGGGCCCGTCGTCGCGGCGGCCGTCGTCCTGCCCGCGCGCATCGACCTCATCGGGTTGAACGACTCGAAGAAGCTACGGCGAGCCGAGCGCGAGAGGCTGGACCGTGCGATTCGAGACCAGGCCGTGGCCGTCTGCGTCGCGGAAGTGCCGCCGTCCGAGGTGGATCGGCTCAACGTCTACCACGCGGCCCTGGAGGCCATGCGTCGAGCGGTCGAGGGCCTCGACACGCGCCCGGACCACGTGCTCGTCGACGCGCGTACGATTCCAGGGATCGGGATTCCTCAGACTCCCCTCGTGGGCGGCGACGGTCGCGACGGGACTATCGCGGCCGCATCGATCGTGGCGAAGGTGTACCGGGATTCCCTGATGGAGCGACTCGACCGGCGTCATCCGGGCTACGGCTTTGCGCGCCACAAGGGCTACCCGACGCCCGAGCATCTGCGCGCGCTGACGCGCCTGGGCCCGAGCCGCATCCATCGGCACTCCTTCGCGCCGGTCTCCCAGCTACGACTCCGCTGACGCCATGCGCCTGCGAGAGTCGCCCGAGGATTTCCGCGTCGAGGAGCTCCCCCTCTATCCACCGACGGGTGAGGGCGGGCACACTTTCGTCCGCGTGGAGAAGCGGCTGCGGACGACCGAGGAGGTGGCGCGGGATCTCGCAAGGGCGGCGGGGGTGTCGCCGCGCGACGTCGGCTACGCCGGCCGCAAGGATCGGCGCGCCGTGGCGACCCAGTGGCTGTCGGTTCCAGGGCTGGAGCCGGCGACGGCGCTGGGGCTCTCCCTGACCGGCGTTGCGGTGCTGGAGGCGATTCCCCATCCCCACAAGCTGCGCACGGGTCAGCTGCGAGGGAATCGCTTCGAGATCGTGGTCCGCGACGTGGGCGAGGAGGAGGCTGCGGATGCGGCGGTCCGCGGCGAACGCCTCCAGACATTGGGCCTGCCCAACCGCTTCGGGGAGCAGCGCTTCGGCCGCGACGGTGACAACGCAGACCGCGCGGCGGCGCTGCTCCGCGGCGAAGCGGCGCGGGGATCGCGTCGTGAACAGAGATTCCTGCTGTCGGCGCTCCAGGCCGCGGTCTTCAACGCGGCCCTCGACGAGCGGCCGCTGCCGCCCCACGAGGTCGAGGTTGGCGATCTGGCCATGCGTCACGACTCCGGGGGAGTCTTCGAGGTGGAGGATCTGGCCCTGGAGGCGCCCCGTGCCGCTGCCTTCGAGATCAGCGCTACCGGCCCCATCTTCGGCACGAAGATGACGCGTCCCGCGGGAGTGGTCGCCGAGCGCGAGGGCGCGCTCTTCGAGCGCTTCGGGGTGGAGGAGGGCTCTCTGCGCCCGCCCCGCGGTGTGCGGCTGCGCGGGGCTCGCCGGGCGCTCCGCGTGCGTCCCGGGGAGTGGCGGCATTCCTACGAGGAGGGTGCCCTGCGCCTCGAATTCGCGCTTCCGCCGGGCAGCTACGCCACGGTTCTGATCGATGCTCTCTTCGCCAATCCACCAGCGAAGCAGGCTCCATCCGAATGACTGGAGAGCGCCTCCACGTTATGCTGGACGCGCCCTCGACGGAGGATCCCATGAACATTGCGAATGACGCCACCGAGCTGGTCGGTCGTACGCCCCTCGTTCGTCTGAACCGGGTGGCCGCCGACGTGAAGCCCCAGATCGTCGGAAAGCTGGAGTCGCGGAATCCAGCGAACAGTGTGAAGGATCGCATTGGCCTCGCGATGATCGAGGCGGCTGAGAAGGCCGGCGAGATCACCCCGGGGAAGACGGTCATCGTCGAGCCCACCAGTGGCAACACCGGGATCGCACTGGCCTTCGTGGCCGCGGTGAAGGGCTACCAGTGCATTCTCACCATGCCCGAATCGATGAGCCCGGAGCGTCGCGCGGTGCTTCGCGCGCTCGGCGCGAAGCTCGTACTCACGGATCCCGCGAAGGGCATGCCGGGTTGCATCGAGCGGGCGAACCAGATTCGTGACGGCGTGCCCAACGCCTTCATGCCCCAGCAGTTCCGCAATCCCGCGAACCCGGAGGTCCACCGCCGGACGACGGCGGAGGAGATCTGGGAGGACACCGACGGCCGCGTGGACGCCCTCGTGGCGGGCGTCGGCACCGGCGGCACGATCACCGGCGTGGCCGAGGTGATCAGGGCGCGCCGCCCCTCCTTCAAGACGGTGGCGGTCGAGCCCGCGGCCAGCCCGGTCCTCTCCGGTGGCGCTCCGGGAAAGCACCCCATCCAGGGGATTGGCGCAGGCTTCGTGCCGGACGTGCTCGACATGTCCCAGGTCGATCACGTCGTCGCGGTGGGCAACGACGCCGCTCTCGAGATGGCGCGGCGCCTCGCCCTCGAAGAGGGGCTCCTCTGCGGAATCTCCTCGGGCGCGGCGGTGGTCGCGGCTCTCGAGTACGCGCGGGGTGAGGGCAGCGACGACGGGCTGATCGTCGTGGTGCTGCCGAGCTTCGGAGAGCGCTATATCCAGACCGCGCTCTTCGACCCCTATCGCTACGAAGGGAGCGACGACGTCGGCGTCTGACGCGCAGCGTGCCTGGATGGGACGAGCGGTCGTGAGGCCCTTTCGGGACGTCTGGCCCCGGATCGCCGCCTCCGCCTGGCTCGCTCCCGGCGCGGCGGTGGTGGGCGACGTCTCGATCGGCGCCGATACGAGCGTCTGGTACGGCGCGACGATTCGCGGCGACGTGAACGCCATTCGCATCGGCGCGCGGTCGAATCTCCAGGACCAGTGTGTCGTCCACGTTACCCGGGATCGCTTCGACTGCGACGTCGGCGACGAGGTGACGATCGGCCACCGGGCGGTCGTTCACGGCTGTCGTGTCCTGGACGGCGCCCTGATCGGCATTGGAGCGGTCGTTCTGGACGGGGCGCGGGTCGGGGAGGAGGCGCTCGTCGCGGCGGGCGCCGTGGTCGCGCCGGGATTCGAGGTTCCGGACGGCGCGCTGGCCCTCGGAGTGCCGGCGCGCATCTCCCGGAAGCTGAGTGTCGAAGAGCGCGCGCTACAGCGTCGGCGCGCGCTCGAGTACGTCGGAACGGCCCGAGAGCATGCGTCGGTGGAGGCACGATGAGCGAAGACGAGGCGGGGGGAGGACGCGCCGAGAAGCGTGCGGCGTCGCGCCGGAGAATCATCGACGCGGCGCGCGAGGTCTTCTTTCGCGACGGATTCATGGAGGCGAACCTCGACGAGGTGGCGCGCCTCGCGGGCGTCGCGAAGGGCACCCTCTACCGCTACTTCGACAGCAAGGCCGAGCTCTACGTCGCCGTGCTCGCCCAGGACGGCGAGATCTTCGAGCAGAAGATGCGTGACTCGATCGCCGACGCTACCTCGAGCCCCCCCGACCTGATTCGGGGCATGGGGCGGTTCTACTTCTCGCATTGGATGGAGCACCCGGAGTACTTCCAGATCTTCTGGGCGATCGAGAATCAGTCGGTGATCGGAGAGCTGCCCCAGGGCGTCACCGACGAGGTCATCCGGCTGTGGGAGAAGTGCGTGGAGATGCTGGCCGGGATCATCCAGCGGGGCATCGACGCCGGAGACTTCCGGACCTGCGATGCCTGGGAGGTTTCGGACATCCTGTGGACCCTCGCCAACGGCCTGATCCAGACCGAGAGCAGCGAGGCGCGTCGTCGGTTGCGGCGCCGAAGTCTCGACTCGACCTTCACCGACGCCGTCGAGCTCGTTCTGCAGGGGCTCTCTCCGACGGACGGGAAGAGTTGACAGCGCCAGCCCGATCGGGGAACTTCCAATCGAGCGTGTGACTGTGGGTCATATTCTCGTCCGGTGGCGTTCTTGGATGGGCGTGCCGACCGGCGGATCGACAGTCTGGTTGTGATGAAGCGATGGTCTCGGGGGTGCGCGCTCGGAGACGGTGAGGAAGGGTTCGCGTTCGCGGATCGAAGCGTCGCTCGAGTGGGTACGGATCAGCAGTGCGAGAGCCACGGGGAGGTGAGGGTTCCATGAGTGATTCTCTGGAGCAGAAGGTGCGCGGCATCGTGGCGGAGCAGCTCGGCGTGGATCTGTCCGAAGTGCGACCGGACGCGAGCATCCTCGACGACCTGGGTGCCGATTCTCTCGACGTGGTCGAGATGGTGATGTCGCTCGAGGAGTCGTTCGACATCGAGGTGCCCGACGAGGACGTCGAGAGCCTGCGCACCGTGGCCGACGTC
>CALDCK010000075.1 GCA_937937315.1 uncultured bacterium | reverse complement strand
GCCGCCGGCGCGTCCCAGCCGGGATGCCGGGCCGGAGCTCGACGGCCCGGGATCGATCTCCGGGCTAGCCGCAGCAGCCCGCCTCGTTCGGCGCCGGGGGGGCGGGCTCGCCGAAGGTCTCCGAGTCTCCGCGGAACTGATAGAACTCCCACATCAGTCCCTGGGGATCGTGGGCGTATACGGTCGTCTTCTTCGCGTAGCAGCAGGTCTCGTCGAGGAGGACCTGGTCGGCGAGGCCGCTCGGCTCGAGACGGGCTGCCGTCGCCGAGACCTCGTCGGCGTCCATCTCGAAGCCGACGTGATTGAGCCGCTCCGACGCCTCCGGGTCCTCGAAGAGAACGAGCTTGATCGGGGGATTCTCCACGGCGAAGTTCGCGTAGCCGGGCTTGCGCTTGTTCAGGGTCGCGCCGAGCAGCTTCTCGTAGTACGGGATCGCCTCGTCGAGGTCGCGGACGTTCAGGGCGAGCTGGAATCGCATGATTTCTCCTTCGTGGGATGGGGTTTATGCCGGGTGCCATCGAACGCTCGAGCCCCGGAGGCTAATTGTTCGATATTTCTAGTATTATGGAGATAGAGATTCCCGTCAACCCCGATCCGGTCCCGCCGCAAGAGCCTCTGGGGTAGTCTCCCCTTCGCCCCCTGGAGAGCCATCACGATGTCTGGAGGACGGCCGCTGCGCGGCACCGTCTGCGTGATCTGCCTGGGGCTTCTGGTCTGGGGTCTGCTGGTTCCCCAGAGCGCCGTCGCCCAGCGCGCTCGTGCCCAGGGAGACCTGGCCACGGGGGGCTCGGCGGGCACCGATTCGAGCTACATCGACGCCCCACCCCTGCCGGGCACCGACATCCGCCAGGCCCTGCGTTTCCACCTCGAGTCCGAGTTCGTGCCGGGCGCCGACTTCGATCCCGGAACCGTAGATCTCTACGCCCCGGCGGTGCGCGGGATGTTCACCCTGCCCATCAACGACCGCGCGGTGATACGTCTGGCGTTGCGCGTCGGCATGAGTCGCTACCGCTTCAGCGACGACACTCCCTTCAACACCGTCGACGATCCCCTGGATCTGTACACGACACGGCTGACCCTGAGCGGCGCCTATCAGCTCACCCGTGACGACTGGTCGGGCCTCGTCGAGGACGAGGCCTGGTCCGTGGTGGGAAGCGTCTTCGGCCAATCGAACTGGGAGGACAGCCAGTTCGTGGAAGGCGGCAGCAGTGGCGTCGCCCTCGGGGTCGGCTACCGCATCCCCGGCCGTTTCCAGCTCGCCCTCGGCGGCGTCGTACGCACCCGGCTCGACGAGGGGGGCGCCGACTTCGGGCCCTTCGGCTCCTTCCGTCTGAACCTTGGCAAGGGCCTCGTGCTCCGGGATCGCGGCCTCGGAGCGATGATCGAGTACCGGGCGCACCGAAAGGTCGAGGTCTTCGCCAGCTTCTATCGCACCTCCGACAGCTTTCGGCTGATGGACCGCTTCGGTGAGGACGACGTCACCTTCCGCGACCGTCGATGGCTCGGCGGCGCGGGCGTCGAGTATCGGTTCAATCGCTACCTCCGCGTGAAGTTCGAGGCGGGCGCCGTGGCTTCGCGCAAGATCCGGGTCAACTCGGATGACTTCGGGGGCGACTTCTTCGAGGAGAGCTCGGACCCGAGCCCCTACTTCGACCTCCGCTTCGAGATCAGACCGGGCGGGCGTTAGTCGCTCGCCCGAGCGGAGATCCGAAGTGTCAACCGCCCGGAGGCTCTCCTGTCCAGGCGTCGGAGGTCTCGTAGCCCAGGGCCACCAGGGCCTCTCCGGCCTCGCGCTGGAAGAAGGCGCGGTCTTCGGGCGTGAACGCCTCTCGCCAACGCCGCGGCTTGCGCCGCCCACTGGGGTCGCTGAGGACGGTCGTCACCGGGGGGCGGCGCGAGGCCAGACGCCACCAGCGCGCCTGCCAGGCGCTGCGGAGCCGGGTCGGAAGCAGCGGCTCCTGGAAGCGCGGCTCGAGGCCGAGCTCTCCTCCCAGCCCCTCGAGGGCGGCGCGCGGATCGGACACCAGGGTCTCGTAGGCCAGGGAGCGCACCCCCGGAACCGCGCGCCAGCGCAGCACGTGATCCGCCCAGCGGCGCGGGCGGCTCATACCCTCGTCCGCCTGGCGCAGAAAGTCGGCGAGGTCGCAGCGGGCGCGCGGGTCGAAGGCCTGGAAATAGAGGTGGAGCGAGCACATGACGTCGCGGCCGTCCCTGTGCACCGAGTAGACGTCGGCATCGTCGAGGAGGGCGTCCACGAAGTCGGCGTGGGCCGGGCGGAATCGCTCGAAGCCGGGCAGGGCGTGGGTCTTGACGATCGGGCGTCGGGCGCGCCGCAGCAGCGCCCGGGCGCGATCCTCGCGAAGCGGGCGCCGGCTCGCCAGCAGGAGGTCGAGATTCAGATAGAGCGCGTGGAGGGGCTCACCGAGGCGCTTGGGGGCGTCGCAGGCCTCGAACTGTCGCCGCAGCAGATCGATCGTGAGATGGGTGCCCGAGCGCCGGTGCGTGACGAGCACGATACGGCGTCCCACACCGCGGAGGCCCGGATCACTCATCGGGCCTAGTAGCCGTAGCGGCGCTGGAGCGCCCGGTTGCGCCGGGCGATTCGCTCCGATCGCTCGACTTCGGTGATGTGGGGCGTGTCCGGGGGCAGGACATCGCGCAGATCGGCGAGCTTCACGCGGCGCAGGGTCGGCTTCGGTGTCAACTCGGCGAAGAGGAAGCGCACGGCGAGGGTGCCGCGCTCGTTGCCCTCGGTGTCGAGCCAGTTGGGCACCCCCGGGTCCTCGTGGGCGATGACCCCGCGGAAGACACCGTCGCGATCGAGCTGCGCCCAGTGGCCGTTCAGGGAGGTCTGGCGCTGGCCGAACTCCAGGGACTCCCACCAGAAGTTGGTCAGCGCCGCGCCCCACATCCGGCACTGAGGGGCTTCGAACTCGACGATCACGGCTTCGCCGGCGGCGCAAGCGAAGGGACCCATTCCGTAGGATTGACCGTGGAGCCCCGGTCGGTCCACGTCCTCACCGACGTCGAAGACCAGGAGCGTGTTGGGCTCGAGGGAGAGCAGTAGCCGGCTCACCTTGTCCCAGCAGCGGACGCCGGCGTGGAGCCAGGTGTAGAGCGTCTCGAAGTGGCTGGCGAGGCGCTCGGCGGTGAGGGCGGGGCGCGGATAGCTCGCGCCGATCCGCTCGATCGAGAAGACGCCCGGTCGCTCACTCTCCCAGTCGTCGAAGTACTGACGCACCAGAACGTGGCTGGCGTCCGCATCCAGGGCGAGCCAGCTCTCGCCGGAATCCGGCCGCTCCGCGGCCAGGGTGATCGAGAACTCCCCCTTCGCGTCGAGGACGAGGTCGTCGCTCGACAGGAAGGAGACCGTGCGCCAGGCGTCCTCGCCGCTGCCGAAGGCGGGAATCCTTCCATCGCCCATGTGTCCGGTGTTCACCTGGAACTCGATGTGACAGGCGCTGCCCCGCGTTCCCTGGATCCGGTAGGTCGCGTCTCCCCGCACCCGCGCCCAGGAGTAGTTGCAGTCCGGATTGTCGAGCCCCCAGCTCATCGCGTTCTCGATCATGCGCCCGAAGCCCGGATAGTCCGGATCGTCGCACTCGAGGCAGACGCGGAGCCCCGCAGCGAGGAAGCGGGAGAGGTAGCGCAGGCCGGCGGCGCGCTCGGCGGGGCCCGATGGCGCGCCTTCGGCGGTCACGATGTCGACGAGATCGTCCACACTGCGTGCGAACTCCCTCCACAGGGCTGTGCTCGCGACGTCCTTCGGGTCGAGTTCCGACACGCCCCCTCCCGGCGGGCGGATTCTATCGCAGGGCGCCGGTGGTTTGGCGCGCCGCTCGACGCGCACTACCGTGCGCAGAGGCGTGAGTCGAAGCGAAGCCAGGACGGATCTCGTGCTCGTCGGTGGCGGGCACGCCCACGTTCAGGTGCTGCGCCGTTGGATGATGGCGCCGCTGCCCGACGTCCGCCTCAGCGTGGTGCTGGATCGGCCCGTGGCCGTGTACTCCGGGATGGTGCCCGGCTTCGTCTCTGGCGAGTACGAAGCCGAAGAGCTCGAGATCGACGTGGTCCCGCTGGCCCGAAGGGCTGGGGCGAGGGTGATCCTGGCCGCCGCCGTCGACATCGATCCGGTGGCGCGCCGCATCGCCTTCGAAGACCGACCCACCCTCGGCTACGACGTCGCGAGCCTCGACGTAGGGTCGACGGTGCGGGGTCTCGATCTCCCCGGGGTTCGCGAGCACGCCTTTGCGACGCGTCCGATCTGTGACTTCGTCGACCGGCTCGAGTCCCGGGTCGAGGTGCTGCGAGCCGGCGAGGCCCGGGTCGTGGTGGTGGGGGCGGGGGCCGCGGGCGTCGAGCTCTGCTTCACCCTCGATGCGCGCCTGCGCAGCCGGGGTATCGCAGCGCAGATCACGCTCCTCGACGCGTCGCACCGGGTGCTGGCGGGCCTGCCGGCCCGGGTGAGTCGGCGGTTGTCGCGCGAGCTCGCTCACCGGGGCATCTCCCTCCGCGGCGGCGCCCGGGTGCGCGAGGTTCGCAAGGGCCGCGTCGTGCTCGAGGACGACGAGCTGTCGGCGGAGCTCGTCGTCTGGGCGACCGGCGCCGCTCCCCATGCCTCGTTCCGAACCGAGGCGTTGCCCCGGGATGCATCGGGCTTCGTCCGTGTTCGTCCCACGCTTCAGGTCGTGGGCCAGGACGACCTCTTTGCCGTCGGCGACTGCGCGGCCCTGGAGTGGGCGCCGTGGGTGCGCAAGGCCGGCGTCTACGCGGTTCGCGAGGGGCCCGTGCTCGACGCCAATCTGCGTGCTCGACTGCGCGGGGGGCGGCTGCGCAGCTACTCGCCCCAGCGCGACTTCTTGATGCTCCTCAACCTCGGGGGCGCGCGGGCCCTCGGGACGAAGTGGGGCGTCACGGCTGCGGGATCCCGCGTGTGGCGACTCAAGGACTGGATCGATCGGCGCTTCATGCGCCGGTTCCGGGTCCTCGACGCCGAGGGTGCGCCGGCCTCGGACTTCCCCTCGGCCGAGTCCATGGGCATGGAAGAGATGGCCTGCGGCGGCTGCGCGGCGAAGGTGGGTCAGAGCGCGCTGTCCCGTGCGCTCGAGCGTTTGCCACCCGCTCAGTCGGACACTTCGGTCCTGCGAGGGCTGGACCAGCCCGACGACGTCGCCGCCCTGCGACTGCCCCGGGGCGACGTGCTGCTCGCGACCGTCGACGCCTTCCGCGCCTTCACCGACGATCCCTGGCTGGTGGGTCGGGTCGCGGCGGTGAACGCCGCGTCCGACGTGCTCGCAAAGGGCGGAACACCCCGCCACGCCCTCGCCCTCGTCACCGTGCCCGAGGAGGAGGGGGACCGGACCGAGGAGGCGCTCTATCAGGTGCTGGCGGGCGTGCGTGCGGCGCTGGATCCGCTCGGCGTGACCCTGGTCGGGGGACACACGACCCAGGGGCAGGAGCTCTTCGTCGGACTGGCGATCACGGGAGACCCCCCGGCGTCGGAGTCGATCCTCGGCCTCGACGGGGCGCGACCGCGAGATGCCCTGATCCTCACGAAGCCCCTGGGTACGGGCGTCCTGCTCGCGGCCGACATGCAGGGGCTGCTCCCGGGCCCCCTCGTGACCGCGACCCACACGGCGCTGCTGCGGGACAACGCCGCGGCGGCGCGGGTGGCCCTCGCCTGCGGCGCCCGGGCCTGCACCGACGTTTCCGGGTTCGGGCTCGCGGGGCATCTCGCCGAGCTCCTGCGCGCCAGCGGCGTTTCCGCCCGGGTCGATCTCGGGACACTGCCGGCGCTCGACGGAGCTCTCGCTGTCCTCTCGCGGGGGGTCCGCAGCACCTTCCACGACCAGAATGCCGAGGCGCGGCGCGGCCTGGCCCTGCCGCCCGCGGCGGCTGCATCTCCGGCGCTCCCTCTGCTCTTCGATCCCCAGACTTCGGGCGGACTGCTGATGTCGGTGCCGGAGGAGCGGACCGTCGAGGCGATTGCGGCCCTGCGCGCCGGGGGGGACGGGCGCGCCGCGGTCATCGGCAAGGTCACCCCGCCGCGGACGGACGGCGCTGCCTTCGAGGTGAGCCTCGACGGGCCGGGTCGCCCGGGCGAGGCGATTCCCGGCGGCGCTCTGACGGAGAGGGAAGCCTCTCGTGAGCCCTCCGCTTGACAACCCCCGCGCTTCCGATTAACCAACGAAAATCCCGGCGCTCCATCGAGGACCGGTGGCTTTTCCCCTCGATTCACCGAGAGAGCCTGGCGGGGGTCAGATTCGAAACAGCGTCTCATTAGAGGGTTCCGGGAAATCGGGGGACCGGCGGCGAGCTGCCACCGTCCCCACTGAGGGGCAGGGACATTGGGCACGGTCAAGATCGCCATCACCGGAGTGGGAAACTGCGCGAGCTCGCTCGTGCAGGGTCTTCGCTACTACGCAGACAAGAGCCCCGAAGACGCGGTCGGGCTCATGCACTGGGACCTCGGTGGCTACCGGCCGCAGGACGTCCAGGTGGTCGCCGCCTTCGACGTCGACCTTCGCAAGGTCGGGAAGGACGTCTCCGAGGCGATCTTCGAGAAGCCGAACTGCACGGCGGTCTTCTGCTCTCAGGTGCCCAAGACGGGCGTGCGCGTGCGGATGGGACGTGTGCTCGACGGCGTGTCCGAGCACATGACGGACTACCCGGACGATCGGCGCTTCATCCCTTCGGATCAGCAGGAGGCGACGGCGGAAGAGGTCGTCTCTGCCCTGCGCGAGTCCGGCGCCGAGGTGATGGTGAACTACCTCCCCGTGGGCTCCGAGCAGGCGACCCGCTTCTACGCGGAGTGCGCCCTCGAGGCCGGGGTCGCCCTGGTGAACTGCATCCCGGTCTTCGTCGCGAGCGATCCCGACTTCGCGGCGCGCTTCGAGGCCCGCGGGCTCCCGGTGATCGGTGACGACATCAAGGCTCAGCTCGGCGCGACCATCACCCATCGCATGCTCACGGACCTCTTCCGGCGGCGCGGCGTCGCCCTCGAGCGGACCTACCAGCTGAACACCGGCGGCAACACCGATTTCCTGAACATGCTCAACCGCAGTCGGCTCGAGTCGAAGAAGGAGTCGAAGACCGAGGCGGTGCAGTCCGTCGCGGCGACGCGCATCGCCGACGAGAACATCCACGTGGGCCCCAGCGACTACGTGCCCTGGCAGAACGACAACAAAGTGTGTTTCCTGCGCATGGAGGGGAAGCTCTTCGGCGATGTGCCGATGAACATCGAGCTCCGCCTCTCCGTCGAGGACTCACCGAACTCGGCGGGTGTGTCCATCGACGCGATTCGCTGCGCGAAGGTTGCCCTCGATCGCGGCCTCGCTGGCCCGATCCACGCGCCGGCGTCCTACTTCATGAAGCATCCGCCGGCACAGAAGAACGACGACGAGGCCTACCAGAGCACCGAGGCGTTCATCCGCGGCGACGACTGAGGGCTCCCGTCGGATCGGTCCTTCAGTCGGCGGCGCGGCCGGCTTCGGCTGCGTCCAGGTGGCCGGCCTCGAACATCCAGCGGATCGCGTCGCGGCAGGACTCCCGCGCGTCTCGGAACTCGATGCCGAGGCCCTCGAGCTCTTCGGAGGCGACCGCTCCGGGCCACTGGGTCGCGAAGGCCATCGCCTCTCCGGTGAGGGGGAAGTCGAAGGGGTAGACGCGCTTCACGATGTCGCCGACCCGGCCTAGCGCGCGCAGGACGCGGCCCGACACCCGCACGCGTCGCACCCGGCGTGCCGTGATCTCGTCCATCAGGGACACGGTCTCCGCCCAGGAGAGCATGCGTCCCGGGATCACGTAGCGTCCGCTCCCGTCCGGGGCGTCGACCAGGCGGGCGTGCACGGTCGCGAGGTCCCGGACGTCGATGAGGGAGAGGCCGGAGGACGTGATCACCATGAGGTCGCGAAGGAAGACCCGGAGCATGTGGTTGCCCTCGGACAGGCCCGGGTCGTGGGGCCCGACCACGCCGGGCGGATAGGTCGCCCGAATCGGCGCTCCCTGCTCCTGGAGCCGACGGATGAAACGCTCGCCCGCTGCCTTCGAGGTGGCGTAGGCGTTCCGGGCCCGCGAAGGCGGCGCGTTGGCGTGGATCGGGGGGCCTCCGGGCTCGAAGAGTGCCCCGAGGCTCGAGACGTAGACGATCGAGCGCAGGCCCCGCTCGTGGGCGCCGCCCACCACCAGCTCGACGGCGCGGAGGTTCGTATCCCGCACCTCCCGGGCCCGGCTCGCCTCGAGCGCGACCACGGCGGCCGCGTGTACGACGGCGTCGCAGTCCTCGAGGGCGCGAGCGACGGCTGCGGGATCCGTCACGTCGCCCACCACGACGTCGCCC
>CALDCK010000074.1 GCA_937937315.1 uncultured bacterium | reverse complement strand
CCGTGGGCCGCGCTCTTCCCGGCCACGCCGGGGCTGCCGTAGCCGATCACCGTGCGCGTAATGACCAGGGACGGTCGCTCGACCTCGGCGCGGGCGCCGTCGAGCGCTCGGCTCAGGCCCTCGTGGTCCTCGCCGTCGACCTCGAGCACGTGCCAGCGCTGGGCCTCGAAGCGCTTGCGCACGTCCTCGGAGAACGAGATGTCGGTCCCGCCGTCGATGGTGATGCGGTTGTCGTCGTAGACGTAGACCAGGTTCCCGAGGCCGAGGTGCCCGGCGAGGGAGCCCGCCTCCGCGGAGATCCCCTCCATGAGATCCCCGTCGCTCACGATTCCGTAGACGGTGTGATGGCCCGGCCCGGAGTCGCCCGAGCCGAAGCGCGCACGGGTCGCCCGTCCGGCGAGGGCCATGCCCACACCGTGAGCGAAGCCCTGACCCAGGGGGCCGGTCGTCATCTCCACACCCGGCGTGTCCCCGTACTCGGGGTGACCGGGGGTCTTCGAGTGGAGCTTGCGGAAGCTCGCGATGTCCTCGAGGGAGAGGTCGAAGCCGTAGAGGTGCAGCAGCGCGTAGAGCAGCATCGAGGCGTGACCGTTCGAAAGCACGAAGCGGTCGCGCAGGGGCCACTTCGGATCCTGCGGATCGAAGCGCAGGTGCCGGTCCCAGAGCTCAAACGCCGGGCGGGCGAGGCCCATCGGGGCCCCGGGGTGTCCGGAGTTTGCCCGCTGCACCGCGTCCACGGCGAGGAAGCGGATGGTGTTCTCGATGCGTTCCCGAAGCGCGGGAGTGAGGGTGGTCATCGGGTCTCCGACGAAGGATCGAAAGGTGAGGACGATCGGGGGAGGTCGACCCAGGGTACAACCCTTCGCGTCTCTCCGGAAGCGAGGCCTTGCGGAGAGATCGAGGAAGGGGGCGGATCGGGGCGGGACGCAACGAGGTTTTGCGCCTCGGCGATGCCCGTCAGTCCGTCACGAGCACCGCCGCGCCGCTCAGCTCCCCCCGCCGCAGCCGGTCCAGGGCCTCCCCAGCCCGCTCGAGGGGAATCGGGAGCGTTCGGGTGCGGATGGGCACCCGGGGCGCCAGCGCGAGGAACTCCTCGGCGTCGCGGCGGGTCAGATTCGCCACCGAGCGCACGACCCGCTCCTCCCAGAGGATCCGATAGGGGAAGGTGGGTATGTCGGACATGTGAATGCCCCCGCACACGACGACGCCCCCCTTGTCGACCGCCCGCAGGGCCACGGGAACGAGGGCGCCGACCGGAGCGAACAGGATCGCCGCATCGAGGGGCTCCGGCGCGGGAGCGCTGGAGTCGCCCGCCCACTCCGCTCCGCACTCGAGGGCGAAGCGCTGGGCCGCCACGTCGCCCGGGCGTGTGAAGGCGAAGACGCGGCGCCCCTCGTAGCGCGCCACCTGGGAGACGATGTGCGCGGCGGCGCCGAAGCCGTAGAGGCCCAGGCGCTCCGCGTCCCCGGTCATCCGCAGACAGCGGTGGCCGATCAGCCCCGCGCACAGCAGCGGGGCCAGGGCGACGTCCTCGGCGTCCTCCGGAAGCGGAAAGCAGTAGCGGGCGTCGGCCACGGCGTAGTCGGCGAAGCCGCCGTCCCGCGTGCAGCCCGTGAAGATCGCCTCGTCGCAGAGATTCTCCCGATCGCGGGTGCAGTAGCGGCACGTCCCGCAGGTTCCCCCCAGCCAGGGAATGCCCACCCGTGTCCCGACCGCCAGGTCGACGGCGGGGCCCCGGGACTCGACGACCCCGACGATCTGATGACCGGGCACGATCGGGTAGCGCGTCGCCTCGAGCTCTCCGTCGGCGACGTGGAGATCGGTCCGGCAGACGCCGCAGGCCCGGACCCGGACGAGCAGCTCACCGGGCCCGGGCTCCGGGCGGCGGCGGCGCACCAGCTCGAGAGGGGCTCCCGGCGCAGCGATCTGCATCGCACGCATCCTCACGTCCCGATCCTCACCCGGATGCCGGCGCCCGGCAAGCGCGGGGACCGAGCCGGGGCCGACGCTAACCTGCGAGCGTCGGGCGCCCGCCCGCCGAGGAGCCCCGTGCAATCGCCTTCCCGCCGACACCGTCGCTGGAGCCCGCTCGGGCTTCGGCTCGAGACCGCGCTCGGGTCCCTCGCCCTCGCGGTCCTCGCCCTCGCCTGCGACGCGCCGGCCGGAACGCCCTCGATCCCGCCCCATCTGCTCGAGGACGAGCGCAACACGATCGAGGTCTTCCGCCGCACAGCGCCCTCCGTGGTCTTCGTCACGAACAGTGAGATCCGCCGCAACCCCTTCGATCTGGATGCGAGCCAATCGACGCGCGGTACCGGCTCCGGCTTCATCTGGGACGACACCGGTCACATCGTCACCAACTTCCACGTCGTCGAAGGCGGCAACCGCTTCACCGTCACGATGGCAGACGGATCCAGCCACGAGGCACGACTGGTCGGCGTCGCGCCGCGGAAGGATCTGGCGGTCCTCGCGATCGATCCCACCGGCTTCGAGCTCGAGCCCCTCCAGGCCGGTGACTCCACCAGCCTCGTGGTCGGTCAGAAGGTGCTCGCGATCGGCAATCCCTTCGGACTCGACAGCTCCCTCACCACCGGCGTGATCAGCGCCCTCGGGCGCCAGATCCAGAGCGTCGCCGGCACCCTCATCGAGGATGTGATCCAGACCGACGCGTCGATCAACCCGGGCAACTCCGGCGGACCACTCCTCGACTCCTCGGGGCGATTGATCGGGGTGACGACCGGGATCTTCAGCACCAGCGGCTCGAGTGAGGGGATCGGATTCGCCGTCCCCGTCGCCACGGTGACCCGCCTGGTGCCCCAGCTGATCGCCTACGGCCGGGCGAAATGGCCCGGTCTCGGCATCACCGCCCTGCCGGACCACGTCGCCGCCGCCTGGGGAGTGTCCGGGGTCATCGTTCGGAGCGTCCAGCCGGGCTCCCCGGCCGCACGCGCCGGACTGAAAGGGATCCAGGGAACACCTCGGGGCCACCGGCACTTCGATCTCATCACCGAGGTCGACCGGCGCCCGATCCAGCGTTCCATCGACCTGATCGACGCCCTCGACGACCACGACCCGGGCGATGTGGTGCCCGTGCGCTTCCTCCGAGACGGCCGCACCTGGGAGGCGAACGTCGAGCTGGGGGAGCTCAAGTAGAGGGCCTGTCGGCTCCATACATGGGATAGGCTGTCGCGGGTCCCCGGCTCGGGGACGAGCCGGAGGTTCCCATGCCGATCGCGGACTTCTCTCTCGAAGGCAAGGTCGCCATCGTGACCGGCGGAAGTCGCGGTATCGGGCGCTCCATCGCCATTGGACTGGCCGAGGCCGGGGCCGACGTCGCCATCGCGGCGCGCAAGCCCGAGGCCCTCGAAGAAGCGGCTCACGCCGTCTCGGAGACAGGACGCCGTGCGATCGCCGTTCCGACGAACGTTCGACGACCCGACGAGCTGGCCAACCTGGTGGCGGAGACGCGAGATCGCCTCGGCCGAGTCGACGTCCTGGTGAACAACGCGGGTACGAACCCCACCTTCGGTCCCGTCCACGAGATCGACGAGCGCGCCTTCGACACGATCATGAATACGAATGTGAAGGCGGTCCACCTGCTCAGCAACCTGGCGCGCGAGGCGATGCTCGTCCACGGCGACGGCGGAGCCGTCGTCAACGTCGCCTCGGTGGGCGGCTTCCTCGCCTCCGACGTGATCGGCGGCTACTCGGTGTCGAAGGCCGCCGTCGTGATGCTGACCCAGGTGCAGGCGAAGACCTGGGGCCACGACGGGATCCGGGTCAACTGCATCGCCCCCGGACTGATCAAGACCGAGTTCGCCCGGGCCCTCTGGGAGAACGAGAAGATCCTCGAGGCTGCGACGGCGGACGCGGCCCTCCGGCGGATCGGGCAGCCCGACGAGATGGTGGGCGCCGTGGTCTATCTGGCGAGCCCGGCGGCCTCCTTCGTGACCGGTCAGACTCTCATTCTCGACGGCGGACGGCGGCTGTGAAGCGAGGTCCGCGAGCCGGCGAAGCGGGCCCCGCGTGACCTACCGCCTCGACTCCCGAGTCCTTCCCACTTCCGAGTCCCTGGTGGCGACCCTGGACGAGGAGTGGGCGCGATTCGGTCGACCGGGGACGTGGTGGTCCGGCTCCGAGCGCGTCGCCATCGCGAGTGCCGCCCGCACCTCTCGAAGCTGCCGTCTCTGCGCGGAGCGCCAGGGGGGCCTGAGCCCCACCGCCCTCGGCGGAGAGCACAGCGGAGACGAGCGGCTTCCGTCGCCGGTCGTCGACGCGGTCCATCGCATCGCGACCGACCCCGGGCGACTGTCGAAGGGCTGGTACGAGACGCTTCTCGCAGCCGAGGTAACGCCCAAGCAGGTGGTGGAGCTCACGGGAATCCTCGGGATCCTCACCATCGGCGACACCCTGGCCCGGGCCTACGACAGCCCCCCGTCGGAGCTGCCGGCGTCGGTCCGGGGGGACCCGACCCGCTTGCGGCCCGAGGGAGCGGTGGTGGACGAGGCCTGGGTGCCGATGGTCCCGGACGACCGGGCCGAGGGGGCGGTGGCCCTCATGTACGAGCGGGTCCGCCGGGGCGCCGGCTTCGTATTCAACGTGGCGCGGGCGCTCACCCTCGTTCCCAGAGAGCTCGCCGGCTTCTTCGGGATCTTCCTCCAGTCCTACGCGACCCCCGGCCCGCCGCCGCCGGGGGGCCTGGAGCGCCCCCAGATGGAGCTCCTCGCGGCGACCACCTCGTCGATCAACGACTGCTTCTACTGAACGGCGTCCCACGCCATGCTGCTCCGTGAGAGCAGCCAGCGGGCCGAGCTCGACGCGGACGTCCGGATCGTGCGCAACGCCGCGGACGACCCGGACGGCGGAGTTCCCCACGGCGCCGCCCTGGGGCGCTTCGCCGAGGCGCTGGTGACGGGGAGCCCGGAGCTCGCGAGCGCCCGATCGGCGCTCTGCCGGGCCGTGGGCCCCGGGCGCACCGCCCACGCCGCCGGGATCGTCGCAAGCTTCGACGGCATCAACCGGGTCGCCGATGCGACCGGGATCCGCCTCGACGCCGCCTCCGAGGCCCGCGCGGGAGACCTGATCGAAACCCTCGAACTCACCGAACTCGGCCGCGCCCGAGGGCGCTGAGCCGAAAGAGGTGCGC
>CALDCK010000073.1 GCA_937937315.1 uncultured bacterium | reverse complement strand
CGATCCGGTCCCGGACCTCGGACCCTCGAAGATCCCCGCCGAGATCTACACCAGCCCCGAGCGCTACGAGCTCGAGCGGACGCGGGTCCTCCGCGACAGCTGGTTCATCGCCGAGCGCAGCGAGAAGATTCCCGAGCCCGGCGACTACCTCGTCTGGGAGCAGTTCGGCGAGACCGTCGTGATCGCCCGTCAGGCAGACCGGAGCGTCGCGGCCTTCCACAACGTCTGCCAGCACCGCGGTGCGCGCATCACCGCCGAGTCCGGGCACTGCGAAGACGCCTTCGTGTGTCCCTGGCACGGCTGGAAGCACGACCTCACGGGCAAGGTCGTCGGAATCCCCGACTGGCACGACTTCGAACGGACCGAGGTGACCGACGTGCGATCGCCGCAGGTCGCCGTCGCCGAGTGGGGGGGCTGGCTCTGGATCCATCTCGGCGGCCCCGACGTGGCGCCTCCCCTCGAGGCCTACCTCGGCGAGCTCGTCGCCGAGCTCGCGCCCTACGAGATGGAGAACATGGTCCTCCACGCCACGGCGAGCTGGGAGATGCCCGCCAACTGGAAGGCCGTGAGCGACGCCTTTCTCGAGGTCTACCACGTCGCCGAGACCCACCGGGTGACGATCGGCGAGGCCCTCTCGGTCCGCGACACCGCGATCACGCTCTTCGATCGCCACTCGATGTACGTCGTGCCCTACACCGGCTTCGTCGATCGGCTCCGCGAAGAGCAGGAGCACCAGCGCGACGCGATCTCCCACTATCTGGTGTACCCCTTCAGCATCTTCAACTGCGAGCGCCAGCACATCCAGGCCTTCACGCCCGTGCCCACAGGCCCCCACTCGACGCGCTTCCTGTGCTGGCACCTGATCCAGCCCGGGGGCGACGAGCGCTTCCTCACCGAGATGGACCGGGCCTGGAATCTCTTCACGCGGGTCGCGGCGGAGGATCTCTTCGTGGCCGAGCAGTCCGGGGCCACGCGGCAGAGCATGGGCTACACGCGCAACATCAACAACGAGCGCGAGTGCCGCATCACCCACCTGCTGAACGTGATGAGCGACCACATCGCCAAGGGAGACACCGGCGAGGCGAAGGGGTGATGAGCGCGGTGTCGATCGAGCACTGCGACCCGATGGATCGCGAGTGCCAGCAGACCCCCTTTCACCCGGTACGCAGCACCCCAGCCACCCCACGAGGAGGATCAGCATGAGCGCCCCGGCGACGACCGAGAAGCCCTTCCACCTGCAGGGAAACTTCGCCCCCGTAACCGAGGAGGTGACCGGCACGGACCTTCCGGTCGAGGGCGCGATCCCCCCCGAGCTCAGCGGCCTCTACGTCCGCCAGAGCGCCAACCCGGTGACCGGCACCTCCCCCCACTGGTTCATGGGCGAGGGGATGGTCCACGGCGTGCGTCTCGAAGCCGGCCGCGCGGCCTGGTACCGCAATCGCTACGTGAAGACCCCCTACCTCGAGAATCCGGACGTCCAGCGCATCTCGAACGAGGGCGTGATCGACCGCACGGTCTCGAAGGCGAACACCCACGTGCTCAAGCACGGCGGCAAGATCCTGGCCCTCGAGGAGGGCTCCTTCCCCTACGTCCTCGACGACCAGCTCGAGACCGTGGGCTGGACCGACTACGACGGCAAGCTCACCAGCGCGTTCTCGGCCCACCCGAAGATCTGCCCGGTGACCGGGGAGATGCTCTCCTTCGGCTACGGGCAGTTCGAGCCCTACCTCGTCTACCTGCGGGTCAGCCCCGACGGCAAGCTCGTGCAGAGCGAAGAGATCACCGTGACCGGGCCCACGATGATGCACGACTTCGCCGTGAGCGAGAAGCACGCGCTCTTCCTCGACCTGCCCGTGGTCTTCTCTCTCGAGGACGCGCTGAAGGGAACGATGCCCTTCCGCTGGAGCGACGACTACCCGGCGCGCATCGGGGTCATGCCTCGCACCGGCGGGAACGCCGACGTGAAGTGGTTCGATGTGGAGCCCTGCTACATCTTCCACACGCTGAACGCCTGGGACGAGGGCAACACCGTCGTGCTCGACGCCTGCCACAACACCGAGGTGTGGCGCAGCGCAGGCGACATGCAGGGCGAGGGCAAGCTCACGCTCCGGCGCTTCCGCTTCGATCTGGAGACGGGGAACGCGAAGGAGGAGACCCTCGACGACCGGCCGATGGAGTTTCCGCGGGTGGCCGCGGGAGTCGTGGGCCAGAAGAACCGCTACGGCTTCACCCTGCGGCTCGACACCGGCTCGGACGAGCCGGAGTTCGTCGGCGTGCTCAAGTCCGACCTCCAGACCGGGAAGAGCGAGCTCCACGACTACGGCGCCGGACGCAACTCCTCGGAGCCGGTCTTCGTGACGGCCCAGGGCGCCGATCCGAACTCCGACGAGGGCTGGGTCATGAGCTACGTCTACGACGAGGGCTCGGGGAAGAGCGAGCTCGTGGTGCTCGACGCCACGGACATGGCGAAGGCCCCGGTCGCCCGGGTGACCCTCCCCCAGCGCGTCCCCTACGGCTTCCACGGCAGCTGGATCCCCGACTCCGAGTAGGGTCACCCGAAATCCCTTGATCGACGAGGAGTTGCACCCGAGCCATCACCGCACTAGGCTGTCGAACAATTTCTTATATTTGTTCAACAGCTTCCGGGCCCGGCCCGGGTGAGGTGCCGCGATGAGCCCTGACGCCGACGCCGTCTTCGAGCCGTGCAGCGGGGAGGCCTGGCGCGACCCCTTCCCGATGTACCGCGCCCTGCGCGATCGCGATCCGGTCCATCACGTCGACGATCCAGCCGGCGGCGACGACTACTGGGTGCTCTCCCGCTTCGAGCACGTCTTCTCCGCCGCCGTCGACGCCGCGACCTTCTCCTCCGCCGAAGGCCTCACCTTCACCTACGGGGAGCGCGAGAAGCTCGGCATCGAGGCGCCCATCGTGATGATGGACCCGCCGGAGCACACCGCCCTGCGCAAGCTCGCGATCAAGCGTTTCACGCCGCAGCAGGTCCAGGCCATCGCGCCGATGATTCGCGAGTTCGTGGTCGAACGGGTGGAGCGCCTGCGCGAGGAGGGCGGCGGCGACGTGGTGAGCGCGCTCCTGAAGCCGCTCCCGAGTCTGGTCGTGGCCCACTTCCTCGGCGTCCCCCAGGAGGACCGGGAGCACTTCGACCGCTGGACCCAGGCGATCGTCTCCGCGAACGCCACCGGCGACGTGCTCTCGGCCAAGGACGCGGTGGCCGAGATGTTCACCTACTTCGCCGGCCTGATCGAGGCGCGCCGCGCCGCGCCGAAGGACGACATGATCTCGGCCCTCGTCCACGGACGCCTGAAGGACGGGGAGGAGGTGTCGCCGGCGAAGATCCTCGGCATGGGCTTCACCCTCGTGACCGGCGGCAACGACACGACCACGGGTCTCCTCGGAGGCGCCCTCGATCTCCTGACCCGTCACCCGGAGCAGCGAGCGCTCCTGGTGGACGACCCCTCCCTCATGAAGGGCGCGATCGAGGAGTTCCTGCGACTGACGGCGCCGGTCCAGGGGCTCGCGCGCACGGCAACCCGGGACGTCGAGCTGGAGGGCCGTCACATTCCCCGGGGCCGGAAGGTGATGCTCCTCTACGCATCCGCCAACCGGGACGAGCGCGAGTACGGGCCCGACGCCGACGCGTGCAACCTGCGACGCCGGATCCGACGCCACCTCACCTTCAGCTACGGGCCACACCACTGCATCGGTGCCGCGGCGGCACGGCTCCAGGCGACCGTGGCCCTCGAAGAGATCCTGCGCCGCTGCCCCGACTTCAGCGTCGATGCCGAAGCGGGGCGCTACGCGCCCGGGCACTTCGTGCGCCGCTTCGAGACCCTCCCCTTCGACGCCACCGGAGCCGCGGCATAGCAGTGGCGTGGCTCCGCGAAGAGCAGCCCGAGGTGGCGGTGGAGAGGATCCTCGACGCCGCCGAGAAGGCGTTCATCGAGCACGGCGTCTCCGCCACCGGCATGGCACGGGTCGCCGAGTACGCGGGCTGCTCCCGCGGCACGCTCTATCGCTACTTCAAGACGCGCCACGATCTGCATGTGGCCTACGTGAACCGGACGGCCCTGGCCATCGTCGAGCGCGTGGGCGCGCAGGTCGCCCCCATCGAGGATCCGCGCAAGCGCCTGGTGGAGAGCATCCTCGCCTCGATCCGCGAGGTGCGGGCGTCGCCGGGAGCGGCGGCCTGGTTCGAGCCCTCGGTCTCCGGAACGGCGGCGCGGGTCTCGCGATCCTCGGAGGTGGTGGAGGCCTTCACCGCCGCCTTCGCCGCCGAGCAGCGCGGGGGCCAGAGAGCCGCTGCCGAGAGCCGACTGGCGGCGCGCTGGCTGACCCGGGTGATCGTCTCGCTCCTGGCCACGCCGGGAGAGAGCGAGGCCGAGGAGCGGGAGCTCGTAGAGCGCTACGCGATCGCGGGGCTCCTGCCCACACCCTGAGCGAAGGGCTCAGCCCACGCGCTCGAAGATCTTCGCGAAGGACTCGCTGCAACGCATCCAGCTGTCGACGTCGCGCTGGACCGGCTCGGCGACGATGTGCTGGATGCCTGCCTCCATGAAGCGGTCGAGCTCCCGGGAGATCTCGTCGGGGCCGTCCCGCAGGGCATCCCACTTCGCGCGCATGGACAGGGTGAAGGACGTCTCCGGCCGGTCGCCTCGAAGACGGGCCGTCATCTCGGCCGTGTCCTCGGGAGACTGGAAGGCGCCGTGCCAGCCGTCGCCCACCGTGACGGCGCGCCGGAATGCCGCCTCACTGTGACCTCCCACCCAGATCGGGATCCTGCGCCCGGGCTGGGGCTTCGCCCTCATCCCCGCCATGCGGACCCGCGTCGCCGGCAGGGTGAGATCGATCGGGTCGTCCTCCCAGCATCGACGCATCGCCTCGACGGTCTCGTCGGTCCGCACTCCGCGCTCCTCGAAGGGGACGCCCAGCGCCTCGAACTCCTCCTTCAGCCACCCGCTCGCGGCTCCGATGACCAGGCGCCCTCCGCTCATGAGATCGAGGGAGCCCAGCATCTTGGCCAGCAGGACCGGGGGGCGCAGGGGCAGCACCAGCACCGTCGTGCCGAGGCCCACGCGACGCGTGGCGGCGGCGGCCCAGGTCAACGCGATCAGCGGCTCGAGGATGTAGGACGACGGCGGATAGGGAGCGTCGCGGGGCAGCGCCACGTGATCGCTCACCCAGACGTCGGAGAAACCCAGGTCCTCGGCCTGGGTGGCGACGGCCTGGATCGCCGACGCCGAGGCGGCGGGGCCCGACTGGGGCAGATGGATTCCGAACTTCATGCGCGTCTCCCCATGCGGATCGCTCCTGTCGCGGCCGAAGGCACCAGCCGGCGCCAGGATAGACGGTGTCGGCCCGAACGCACCGTCGCCCCGGGCGGCCGAGCGCAAATTTTCTCGACAAGGGCATCGCCCGGCCCGTATGGTCGCGCTCGAATCCCCGGCTCGAGTCGGAACGAGTCGAGAACGAATGAGCAGCGAACACTTCGACAGCATCTTCAGGCCCGGTCTCTTCGAAGAGCGGGTCGTGCTCGTGACCGGTGGCGGCACCGGCATCGGCCGTTGCATCGCCCACGAGCTCGCGTCCCTCGGCGCGACCGCCGTCGTCGCGGGCCGACGGGCGGAGCCCCTCCAGCTGGCGGCCGAGGAGATCCGGGAGGCCGGCGGCCAGGCGGAGCCGGTCGTCCTCGACATCCGCGACCGTGAGGCGGTCGACCTGGCGATCGCTGACGTCTTGAAGCGACTCGGTCGCCTCGACGGCGTCGTCAACAATGCCGGCGGCCAGTTTGCGATTCCGGCGGGAAAGCTGAAGCCGAAGGGCTGGGCGGCAGTCGTCGACACGAATCTGAACGGCACCTGGTGGGTCTCCCAGGCGGCCTATCGCGAGGCGTTTCGCGAGCACGGCGGCGCCATCGTCAACATCGTGGCGGACGTCTGGATGGGTGCGCCGGGCATGGTGCACACCGGGGCAGCGCGAGCCGGCGTCATGAACATGACCGTCACCCTGGCCGCCGAATGGGCGCGGGAGGGGGTGCGCGTGAACGCCGTGGCGCCGGGCCCCATCCTCACCGGGGGCCTGGCGACCTACCCGGAGGCGATCCAGCGACGCGCCCTCGACGAGGTCTGCGTGACGCCGCCCGCACGCCTCGGGACCGAGAGCGAGGTGTCGAGCGCCGTCGTCTACCTGCTCTCGCCCGCCGCCAGCTACGTGAGCGGCGAGGTCATGAAGGTCGATGGCGCCACGTCCGTCTACAAGAACCCCCTGGTGCCCCTCGGGCATCACGACGGTACACCGAAGTGGGACGGCTTCCACCTGCGCGCACAGCTCGGCGGGCTCTACGCCGAGGAGCTCGGCGACGACGATCAGTAGCCCCGCTGCCGATGACGCACCCACCTCTCGATGGAGCTCCGCGGCGGACTGACACTCGCGACCCGTTCGACGCGCGCCCTCCTCCGGATCGCAGCCGACCGCTGTGACGAGGCCCTGGGAGGCGCGCTGCCTCGCAGCGCCGAGGCCCTGGCCCGACCCGAGGTGATCGACGCCCTGGTCGCGCGCTACACGCCGAAGGGCGTCGATCCGCTTCCGCCCATAGCGGCAGTCTCGCTGCCGGGCGTCGAGTTCGAGAGCAGCAATTGCAAGAACTTCCTGCTCGAGCTGGAGCTCGCCGGTGAGGCGACCGGGACGCGGCGAAGCGTCTACGCGAAGCTGCCCTGCGACGAGCTCGCGACCCGGGTCTTCGCCAATGCGATCGGCTTCTGGCGTCTCGAGTGCACGGTCGCCGAACGCGTCGCCCGCCAGGTTCCGGTCCGGGTGCCCCGGGTCTACGTCGTCGCGCAGCGAGGCGCGCGCTTCGTCCTGCTCTTCGAGAACCTGCGCGAGCTCGCCGGTGCGCGCCTCTTCGACAACCGCGACATGGCCGCGGGCACGACCCCGGAGCGCGCGCGAATGTGCCTCACGGCCTTCGCCGAGCTCCACGCCGCCTTCTGGGGCTGGAGCGCCGCCCGGCGGGAGGCCCTCCTGCCCACCGCTCTCCATACCTATCTCTCGTCGGATCTCCGCGCGATGACGCGAGCGCTCAACGCCGTCGCCATAGGACCCGCCCACCGCGCGGCGCCGGATCTCTTCGCTGCGGAGCACGTCGCGCTGTGCCGGCGGGCCACGGCGAGCTGGGACGGCCTGATCGAGGCCTGGTACCGTGAGCCGCTCACCCTGATCCACGGAGACAGCCACCTGGCGAACTGCTTCGAGTACGCGACGGAGGACGGTCCGCGCATGGGTCTGCTGGACTTCCAGGCGTCCCAGTGGTGCAAGGGCATGCGCGACGTGCAGTACTTCCTGATCAACTCCCTCGACCCGGATGTGCTCGCGGCCCACGAAGAGGCACTGATCGACCACTACCTCTCGGAGCTCGCGGGTCGTGGCGTCGAGCTCGATCCCCAGGAAGCGCGGACCCAGTACCGCGCGTTCTCGTTCCAGACCCTGATGGTGGGCGTGGTCTCCCTCGGTCTCGGTGCCCTCACGGAGCGCGACGCCACGGTCCGCACGGTCCTGGCGCGCGGAATCGCCGCGGTGGAGCGGCTCCGCTTCGGCGACTGGCTTGGCGAGGTGGAGGCGTCGACCCGATCGGCCCGACCCAACGAAGGAGCAGAATCGTGACCCTGAGCCGGTTCCAACGGCTGTTGCGCGTCGTCGTCAAGCGCTTCATCTACTCCCAGCTCTACCTGCGAGAGTTCCTGCTCATCCTCTTCGGCCGCGCCCGCCCCCTGGTCCGCTTCAAGGTCGAGGCGGATCCGCCGTCGCTCTACCTCAACTTCGAGATTCCGGCGGAGCGCATCCCGGAGCTCGAGCGCGAGCTGGCGCTGCCCCATCCCCTCGTCCCGATTCGCTGCCTGGAGGGTGAAGAGCCCTTCCACTGCCTCACCCTGAACGTCTACCGGGTCTCCGGGCTCGCCAACGGCATCCGCGCCGAGTGGTCGCTCTACGTGCGCGATCCGGATGGGACGCCGCGCTACATGGTCGTAGAGGCCGCAGCCGATTCGGGCTCGATGGATCCGGTCCACGTCGTGACGCGCGCCGGTCGGGTCACCCACCAGCGCGTGGAAGACCGGATCGACAGCGAGGTGGTATCCGAGGATGGGACGCGCATTCGCGCCCGCTGCCACCTGACCGGCAGCGAGCCCCGGGTGCGCACCGCGCCGGAGTGGATCGAGGCCAACGACTACATCTACTGGCGCAACGGCATCTGCGACCGGACCTTCTACGACTCCGGCCTGGCGAACGCCCGGACCCGGAGGATCGACGTCGCGGGGGTCTCGATCGAGGACGGGACCCGCTGGGGGCGCCTGGTCGATCCGGTCCCCCGAAACGTCATCCTCTTCGAGGAGGCCATCGAGTTCGCCATGTCTCCCTGGTGGAACCTGGACGAGCTGAGGCCCTGAGACGCCTGGGCCGACGGCGACGCAGCCCCTCGAGGGAGCCCCCACCACGCCCGCGCCCCACCCCCGTCGTCCCGCTCAAGCGTTGCGCGCGGCTGGTCGATTCCAGAGGGGACGGATCTCATCGTCCGTCGCCCGGGGGATCGATGCTGCTCGTCGCAATGCTGGCCACGACGGCCTTCGTGCTCGTGGGTGCCACCGTAGGCGCCCGGATGCTGCTGCTTGCGGCCCGTACCCGACAGCTTCCCGAGCTCTATCTCGGCGGCTCGCTCTTCCTCTACGCGGGCGTCGGTCAGCCCTTCGTCGTGGCGAGCCGTCCCCTGGGCGCCGCCTTCGGCTTCGAGGTGCGATTGTTCGCCGTCGCCCTCGGCCTGGCCGCGATCATCTCGTCCATGCTGGCCCTCTACCTCTTCACCTGGCACGTCTTCCGCAGCGACTCGAAGTGGGCGGAGCCCTTCGTCTGGCTCGCCGCGTGCGCGGCCATCCTGGCGGGGACCGTCGTGCTGTCGACGATTCCCTCCACGCCCGGCCTCGTGACCCAGGGCATGAAGCTCGGGATCGGGTGCCTGTCCCTCGTCTTCGCCCTCGGGATGGGCTGGACCGCCTGGGAATCCTTCCGCTACCACGGCATGATGCGCCGACGCCTCGCCCTCGGGCTCGCGGATCCGATCGTGGTCAACCGCTTCCTGCTCTGGGGATGCGGCTGCGCCGTCACCGGCCTCACCGCCCTCGCGATGATCGGCTGCGTCAGCGCCGGGTTCAATGTCGCGACCCATCCAGCGCCCCTGATGCTGACCTCCGTCGCGGGGATCTTCATCGGCGGCTGCTGGTACCTCACCTTCCTGCCGCCCGCGGGCTATCTGCACTGGGTCGGCGGCGCCGACGCGGCCCAGCAGGCCTAGCCGTGGCCGACTCCGAAGCCTTCGTCCGGGTGTGCGAGAAGCTCGAGCAGGAGACCGACTTCGATCGGCTCGAGGCACGCGGCACGGTGCGACTCGCCCTGAAGGAGTCGGGGCTGGAGCCGCGGAGCATCACGCCGGCCCAGATGAAGGTCGTCCTCGAGAAGGTCCTACCCGCCGAGCTGGCAACCCGGGGCGTCGCCGAGGGCGAGGCGCTGTGCCGACGCATCGCCGCAAGCTTGTCGGGGCTCGCGAGCGAGGCCGAGGGGGGCGACTCTCCCGACGCAGTCTTCGCGCGCCTCGGGGGCGCGGGGTAGCCCGCCGATCCCTCTTCGGTCAACCTCCGGAAATCGAGTGCAGCCGCGAGGGACCGCGCGCCACCGGATCCGGGTGGCCCGATGCGCCCCAGCGAGCCGCGCCCTCATGGAGGGGACATGGAGCCCGTACGAATCCTGAGCCTCGAGGAGATCGACCTCTCGAGCATCGAGTTCTGGCTCCTCCCCGAGGAGCAGCGAGAGGGGGCGTTCGCGACCCTGCGCGCCGAGGACCCGATCCGATTCTTCGAGGAGATCGACATCCCGGGGATTCCGATCCCGAAGGGACCCGGCTACTGGGCGCTTACCCGTCACGCGCACATCCTCGAGGCGAGCCGGACGCCGGATCTCTTCTCCTCGGCGCGCGGCGCCACCTCGATCCCCGATCTGCCCCCGGAGATGAACGAGTTCTTCGGCGGCATGATCAACATGGACGATCCGCGCCACGGGCGGCAACGCCGCATCATCTCACGGGGCTTCACCCCCCGCGCCCTTGCGAGCATCGAGGCCGCCGTCGAGAAGCGGGCCCAGTCCATCGTGGACCGGGTGATCGACAAGGGGGAGTGCGACTTCGTCACCGAGATCGCGGCGCCGCTCCCGCTCGAGATCATCTGCGACATGGTGGGGATTCCCGAGAGCCAGACCCGCTTCGTCTTCGAGAAGACCAATCTGATCCTCGGACTCGGCGACCCGGAATATCTCCAAGAGGGCGTGAACCCCTTGGCCGCCGCGCTCGGAGCCGGCTCGGAGCTGGCAGCGCTGATGCGGGAGATGGCCGAGGAGCGGCGCGGCAACCCGCGTGAGGACCTCACGACGGCGCTGATCCACGCGGTGGGCGACGAAGACGTGCTCACCGACGAAGAGATCGCGTCCTTCTTCGTCCTGCTCGTCGTGGCCGGCAACGAGACGACGCGCAACGCCATCAGCCACGGCATGAAGGCGATCAGCGACAACCCGGAGCAGCGCCGACGCTGGTGGGACGACTTCGAGGGCCTGGCTCCGACCGCCGTCGAGGAGATCGTGCGCTGGGCGACTCCGGTGATCTTCATGCGCCGCTCGCTCACTCGAGACGCGACCCTCGGAGGCCGCGACCTGCGCGAGGGCGACAAGGTCGTGCTCTGGTACAGCTCGGGCAATCGGGACGAGTCGGTGTTCGACGCCCCCTACCGCTTCGACGTGGGGCGGAAGCCGAACGAGCACGTGGGCTTCGGCGGCCCCGGCCCCCATTACTGCCTGGGGGCGAATCTGGCTCGCCGGGAGATCCGGCTGATGTTCCGCGAGATCCGCCGCCGGCTGCCGGACCTCGAGATCACCGGCGCCCCGGAGATGCTCCGCTCGAACTTCATCCACGGGATCAAGCACATGCCCTGCCGCTTCACTCCCGGCGGGGCGCGCTAGGAGCCCGCCTCCGGGGCAGGCTCGATCCGGCACCGGTTCCGCGCGAGCGTTTACAATACGGATCGTATCGTATATGTTCCAGATTCCGGCCCGCTGCGCGATCCGCCGCATCCGGCCGACCGAGGAGGGCTCCCCGTGGACTTCGATTTCTCCCCCGAAGAGCAGAAATTTGCCGAAGAGGTGGAGCAGTGGCTGGTCGAGAACCACGACCCGGTGGTGATGGACCCGACCCGCGAGAACTTCAGCCAGCTCGCCGATACCCCCGAGCGTCGCGCCTTCATGAAAAAGCTGGCGAAGAAGGGCTGGCTCGGCATGTCCTGGCCAAAGAAGTACGGCGGGCAGGAGATCGAAGGCGTCTACGAGTTCATCCTCAACGAGGCCCTCTCGCGCCACGCCGCGCCGCAGATCGGAAAGGGTGTCGGCATCATCGGCAAGACCCTCATCCGCCACGGCAGCGAGAAGCTGAAGCAGGAGTTCCTGCCGAAGATCCTCGACGCGGAGATCGAGTTCGCCGTGGGTTACAGCGAGCCCCAGGCGGGCTCCGACGCCGCGAACATGCAGCTCAAGGCGGAGAAGGTGGACGGGGGCTGGAAGCTCAACGGCCAGAAGATGTGGACGACTTCGGCGCACTTCGCCGACTGGTACTGGGTCGGCGCCCGGACCGACCCGGACAAGCCGAAGCACGACGGCCTGAGCCTCTTCCTCATTCCCATGGACCACCCGGGCCTCGAGGTCCAGAGCCTGCCCACCATCGGCAAGGACACCACGAACCAGGTCTTCTTCGAGGACGTCTTCGTGCCCGACGACTACCTGGTGGGAAAGCGGGGACAGGGCTTCCAGATGATCTCCGAGGCACTCGACCTCGAGCGCTTCACCATGTTCACCCTGTCGCCGATCGCGGACCGCTCGCGGGTGCTGATCGAGTGGGTACGGACGGCGACCCGGGACGACCAGCCCCTGCGCAACGACCCCAACGTGCGCCGGATCATCGCGCACATCGCCACCGATACCGCCGTCGCGAAGGGGCTGAGCACGCGCTTCGTCTGTGCGGCGAAGGAGGGCGGGAAGCCGCCGACGATCCAGTCGTCGCAGTACAAGCTCTTTACGACGACCCTCTCGCAGCGAGTCTGCAAGGACGCCCTGGACGTCGCCGGCGCGGCCGGTCAGCTCCGCGAGGGGCAGGAGGACGCCCCGCTGGCCGGGCGCTTCGAAGGCGCCTACCGGGCCACCATGAACGAGACGGTGGGCGGTGGGTCCTCGGAGATCCAGAAGAACATCATCGCCCGGCGCAAGCTCGGCCTTCCGAAGAATTTCTAGGGGAGCTCCCATGGACCTCGATCTCAGCGAAGAGCAGCAGATGCTCGTGGACATGACCCGGGGCATGCTCGAGGAGCATTCCACGATCGACGTCGTGCGCTCGATGGAAGACGATCCCCGGGGCTACCCCGACGAGCTGTGGAAGCAGATGGGGGAGCTGGGCCTGAACGGCATCCTGATCCCCGAGAGCCACGGCGGCAGCGGTCAGACCCTTCTCGAAGCGGCGCTCGTGTACGAGGAGCTGGGGCGCGCCCTCGCACCCGTCCCCCACTTCGTGAGCGCGGTGATGAGCGCCAGGCTGCTGATGGAGGCCGGAAGCGACGACCAGAAGGACGCCTGGCTCGAAAAGATCGCCAACGGCGACGCCATCCTCACGCCGGCCTGGCTGGAGCCCGACCGCGGCTTCGGACCCGTCGGGGTCAAGCTCGCGGCGAAGGCCGACGGCGACGGCTTCACCCTCACGGGAACCAAGCGACACGTCTACTTCGCGAGTGCGGCGGACCGCATGATCGTCCTCGCCCGCAGCGACGCGGGCGTGGATCTCTTCCTGGTGGATCCCGCGGCGCCGGGCGTGACGCTCACCCACCAGCTCTCCCAGGCCTCGGACGCGCAGTACCGCGTGGACTTCGACGGCGTGCGCGTCGCAGCCGGGGATCGCATCGGCGCTGCGGGCTCGGGCGGGGCGGCCTTCGAGAAGGGAATGCTCGACGGCATCATCCTGCTGGCCGCCCAGGCCGTCGGTGGAGCCGAGCGCGCCCTCGAGGAGACGGTCCAGTACGCGAAGGAGCGCGTGCAGTTCGACAAGCCCCTCGGCGCCTTCCAGGCCCTCGCCCACTACATGGCCGACGCATCGACAGGGATCGACGGCAGTCGGGTGCTCGTGCACGAGGCGGCGTGGAACCGGGCCCAGGGCCGCTCCATCTCGCGCTTCGCCCCGATGGCGAAGCTCTTCGCCTGCGAGACCTACCGCGAGGTGACGCGAGTGTGCGCGCAGATCTGGGGAGGCGTCGCCTTCACCCGCGAGTACGACATCCAGATCTTCTTCCGCCACGCGAAGCAGCTCCAGCTCTCCTGGTGGGACACGCCCTACCTCGAGGAGCTCGTCGCCGCCGACGTCCTCGACCGCTGAGGCGCGCCCCAACCCGATCGGCCGGAATCCTCGAAGCCGTACCCTTCCCAGCCGGCTCGCGTCCGCCGGCCACGAGCACGGCACCCCCTGCATGCGCTGGGTGCTCGCCACCGCGCACCCCGAGCCCCACTGCCGCGCGGTGATCCGGGCCGAGCTCGAGACCGGGCCCGAGCGGAGTCCGGGCAGGAGGAGCCCGATCCGGATCCGGTCGGTCGAGGCCAGCGGGAGCTGGTATCCTGCCGCCGTGAGGCCCCCCCACACAGGCTGGCGCGCCTTCGCCTGCATCCTCTGCCTGGCTCTCGGTCCAGCCCTCGGCGCCTGCGGCGGATCGGAGCCGGAGGAGCCCCCGGAGCCTGCCATCGAGCGGGTCGACCCTCCCGCCGTGGCGAAGCCCGTCCAGGCCCCCGAGGAGCCGGCGCAAGACCAGCTGTGGAGCACGATCCGACTGGACGAGCTCTGGAAGGGCGACCTCGACGGGATCGTGAAGCGCGGGCGCCTGCGCGTGCTCGTGACCTACAGCCTGACCAACTACTTCCTGGACGGTGCCCAGCCCCGAGGCATCACCTACGAGCTGGTGGAGAACTTCATTGCGGACCTGAACCGGTCCCTCGGTCTGCGCAGTCGCCCCATCGTCTCGGTCTACATCCCCGTCGCGCGCGACGCCATGCTCGCAGAGCTCGCCGCCGGGCGCGGCGACATCGCCGCCGCCAACCTGACGGTCACCGAGAGCCGAGCTGCCACCGTCGACTTCTCGACACCGCTGCACACCGGCATTCGCGAGCTGTTGGTGAGCGGACCCGGAGGCCCGACGCCGGAGCGGATAGAGGATTTCGCCGGCACCGACGTCTGGGTGCGGCCCTCGAGCAGCTACCGCGAGAGCCTGGCGGCGCTGAACGCAGGCTTCCGCGAGCGCGGCCTGCCGCTCGTGCGGATCCGACCGGCCGACGAGTACCTCGAGACCGAGGACATCCTCCAGCTCGTAAGTGCCGGCACCCTCCCCGCCACCGTGGTCGACAGCCATCTGATCGAGTTCTGGTCCGACGTGCTGCCGAAGCTGCGCGTGCACGACGAGATGGCCCTGCGAGACGACGGCGCCATTGCCTGGGCGCTGCGCAAGGACACGCCGAAGCTGACCGCGGCGGTCAATGCCTTTGCGCGCCGCGCACGCAGGGGATCCACCATCGGCAACGTTCTCTACGCGCGCTACCTGCGCGAGAACCGCTGGGTTCGCAATGCCCGGAGCAGCCGGGAGAGCAAGCGGCTTACGGGCATGGTCGATCACTTCGAGAAGTACGGGGAGCTATACGGGTTCGACTGGCGGCTGCTTGCCGCCCAGGCCTACCAGGAGTCGCGACTCGACCACGCCGTCACCAGCTCCGCCGGCGCGGTCGGAGTGATGCAGCTCCTCCCCAGCACGGCGGCATCACGAGAGGTCGGGATCCCAGACATCGCGGAGCTCGAGCAGAACATCCACGCCGGCGCGAAATACCTGCGCGTGATCTCCGACAACTACTTCGACGACCTGGAAGACGACCCCCTGAACCGCCATCTCTTCTCCATCGCGGCCTACAACGCGGGCGCGACCCGGATCCGCCGCCTGCGGCGGGAGGCCGCGGCCCTCGGACTCGATCCGGATCTCTGGTTCGAGAACGTGGAGGTGGTCGCAGCGCGGCGCATCGGCGCGGAGCCGGTCCGCTACGTGGCGAACATCTACAAGTACTACATCGCCTATCGGCTCGAGTTCCATCACCAGGAGCGCCGACGACGGCTGATGCAGGATCTGGCGGGCGGCGCCGGCGACTGAGGGCCGGCGATCAGGTGCGAAGCGGGCGGCGTTGCTCGAGCTCGAAGGCGGCTCCCCGGCTGATCCGCGCCAGGGCGAGCTCCGGCGGATCGGGGCGTGGATCGGCGGCCGGATCCAGGACCACCTCCCAGGCGAGCCGCGCGCCCCGCGCATCGACCGGGTGGCAGCGCGTCCGGGGATCGACGGCCCCGGCGATCGCGTCGAGGGCAGCGTGGGGCTCGGCGGCGAGCCCGGCGAACCAGGAGTAGGCGTCGCCCTCCTCGAGGGCCGGACAGTCGCCGATCGAGATCCGGGCGCTCTGGGGACCCGAAATCTCGACGCGGAGGTCGACGTAGGTCCGCGGGTGGAAGTGGGGGTGGAGCTGGAAGACCTTCGCGACGGCATCGATGCCGCCCCCCTCGATGGCGAGGGTCTTCTTCAGCCGGTGCGCCGCCAGGGCGGCGATGCCGGTCCACTGTCGCCGTCCCAGCTCCAGGGCCACCGCATCGCCCTCTCGCCGGGCCACGCACAGCATGAAGGCCCGGGCGAGCAGGTGGATCTGGACCGCCGCCTCCTGGAGGACCACGAGCAGGGCCCGGTGGGAGAGGTCCTCGAGCTGGAAGCCGGGGTCGAAGGGGCCCGAGTAGTCCGCCCAGCCCCCGGGCTCGCGCTCCCCCTCGGGCAGATCGATCGGAATCGACGCGATCTTCGAGGCCTGGATGAGGGGAAGGTTCGCGTGCTGCTCGTAGGGCGTGCTCTCGGAGTCGATGAATACGGACCAGCGGCAGTGGGGATAGCGCCCGGCCGGTACCCGGGGCGGGCGGTGGATCGGACGCATCTTCATGCGCGGATGGGTGGCGGCGGCGGTCGCATCGAAGGTGGGATCCTCGATGTCGTGGCACATGAGCTTTACCCGCTTCTCGCCGAAGGGCTCGACGTCGAGCAGGGCGCCACAGTGGGGCAGCCAGAACTCGCCGTACTCCGGGCCATCGAGGCGGAACTGGAAGTCCATGAACTGCGGCGGCGCTCCGATGTCGAGCTGCAGATTCTTGAAGACCGTGCCCACGTCGCTCCCCTCGAAGCCGAGGGCGCGCTGCATGCGCTTGCTGTAGATCGGGCTCGCGCCCATCCACTCGTCGACGGAGAAGCGCAGATACGAGTCTTCGCCGAAGCGCTGGGCGACCAGGGGCAGGCCCACCCGGTCCTGGAGATGGCCCGCGAGCAGGGTCTCCCGTCCGAGCCGACAGAGCGCCTGCCGCGAGAAGTCGGCGATCCCGACGTCCGGATCGAAGGCGTCCGAGTAGGACGGGCGCAGCGACTCCCTGCCCATCCCGTCTACTCCTCGATGGAGAGGGCCCGGGTCGGGCAGTGCCGGACGGCGAGCTCGACGCGGGGGCGCAGCGCAGGATCCGGCGTCGCGGTGAGGAGCACCACCTTGTTCTCTTCGCGCTCGATCTCGAAGACCTCGGGCGCCTCGCTGACGCAGACCGCGTGGCCCTGACAGAGATCGCGATCGACGCACACCCGGAAGGCAGCACCTCGGGCCTCCTCTCCCGTCTTCCGGGCCGCGGTCTGCCCAGCGGAGGCGGTCGTCTCCCGACGGCGGTAGCGCACCCGACAGGGCTGGCGCACCGCGACCACCATCTTCGAGAGATCCTCTCCGTAGGTCTCCCGGGGCTGGGCCAGCTCGAAGGAGTAGCGCCGCAGCAGGATCGAGAAGATGGCCTTGAGCTGGATCATCGCAAAGGCGGCGCCGACGCAGCGATGACGACCCGCGCCGAAAGGAAGCCACGCGAAGGAACGCCGATCCTCCTCGCGATCCGGCAGGTAGCGCTCCGGCTCGTAGTCCTCGGGGCGGGGGAAGTGCTCGGGCATCCGATTGGAGATCGCCGGCGAGGCGGCCACGGTCCAGCCCGCGGGTACGGTCCATCCCTTGTAGTGGAAGTCGTGAACGACCTTGCGCATCAGGATCACGAGGGGCGGGTGGAGCCGCAGCGTCTCCTTGAGTGCGCACTCGAGGAGCGGGATCTCACGCAGGGCCTGATAGCTGACGTCACGCCCGTCGGCGTAGATCTCGTCGAGCTCCTCCACGATCTTCTGCATCCAGTTCGGGTGCATCAGCAGATCGAGGAGCCCCCAGGAGGACACCACCGAGGTGGTGTGGTGTCCGGCGAACATCATGGAGATGAACATCCCCGTGATCTGATCGTCGGTATAGCGTCGGCTGCCGTCCGGATGACGGAGCCCGTGAAGGATGTGGAAGAGATCCGTGTATTCTGCGTCGCTGTGGGCGCGTTTCTCGAAGATCGCCTCGATCTTCGCCACGAGCTCCCGACGCGCCCGATCGCGGGCGCGCAGCGCAGGAATCGGGAGATAGGGGTTCACGTAGGCAAGGGCGTCGGTTCCCCGCTCCAGGTCCTTGAAGATCCCAACGCAGTCGGGTCCGAGCTCCTGCCGGAACTGGGGGCCGATGAGGCAGGCGCTCGCGGTGTAGAGGGTGAGCTCGGAGAAGAAGTCGAGCAAGTCGAGCTCACCGCTCTCGCCCCAGGTCTCCGTCATCCGGTCGACCTCGGCGGCGATCTTCTCGGCGTGACCGCGCATGAACTTGTCGCGCAGCGACTGATTGCGCATCGCCTGCTTGCGCTGCTCCGGCGTGGCGTCGAAGACGACGCCCTCGCCGAAGATGGGCTTCATGAAGGGATAGGCGGCGGCCTGATCGAGCTGCTCGTCGGGAGCGCGAAAGAAGACCTCCTGGGCCTCCTCGCCGGTGAGCAGCACAACGCGATGCCTCGCCAGCCCGAAGGTCCCGATCTCGCCGCACTCCCTGCGCACGCGCCGCATCAGTGCGAGGGGATCGCGACGCAGCTCGAGCAGATGTCCGATCAGGGGCCAACCCCCCGGGAGGGTCGGCGGCACCCGTCCGCCGGGATGGGCCGCGGCCGCGACGCCGTCCCGGGTCGCCTCGGTGGAAGCGCTCATGCGGGCCCCCTCGTCGACACGAGACCGGCGGGACCCATCCCGCCCGGCCTCGCGCATTCCGGTCGTCGACCGCACCCTAACGAATTTACCATGCAGTCAAAATGTAAACCGTGGTAGGGTCCCCGTCGATGAGGCTCGGGCTCTTTCTCGACTACGCCCGGTCGACCCTCGCCCTGCCAGTCGAGCGCGTCCAGCTCGCCGAGCGGCTCGGCTTCGATTCGGTCTGGACCGCCGAGGCCTACGGGTCCGACGCCCTCACGCCCCTCGCCTTCCTCGCGGCCCACACGCGACGCATTCGACTCGGCACCGGTATCGCCCAGGTGGCGGGGCGCCCACCGACCATGCTCGCCATGCAGATGGCCTCGGTCGACCAGCTCGCGGGAGGCGGTCGGGTGATCTGCGGCATCGGCCTGTCCGGACCGCAGATCGTCGAGGGCTGGTACGGCCAGCCCTGGGGGCGGCCCAACCGGCGCCTGCGCGATTACGTGTCGATCCTCCGAAAGGTCTTCGCACGCGAGGGCCCGGTCGAGCACGACGGAGCGGAGATCGCGCTTCCCTACCGGGGCCCGGGCGCGCTCGGAGTCGGGAAGCCGCTGAAGTCGATCCTCCACATGAATCCGGAGATCCCCATCTGGCTCGCCACCGGCGGAGCCGCCAACGTGAAGCTCACCGGCGAGCTGGCCGACGGCTGGCTTCCCATGGGCTTCGTTCCGGGCATGCTCGACGTCTATCGCCCGTGGCTCGAGGAGGGATTCCACCGCTCCGGGCACGCGCGCTCTCTCGATCGTCTGGAGATTCAGGCCCAGGCCCAGGTGGTCGTGACCGACGACGTGAAGGGGGCCCTCGATTCCATGAAGCCCATGGCCGCGCTCTACGTCGGCGGTATGGGACATCGGGACGTGAACTTCCACAAGGACCAGATGGTCCGACGCGGGCACGGGGAAGCGGCCGAACGCATCCAGGAGCTCTTCCTCGCCGGCCAACGTGCCGAGGCCATCGCCGCCGTTCCCGACGACTACATCGACGAGGGGGCGCTCGTCGGCCCCGTCGACCGCATTCGCGAGCGCTTCCGCCGCTGGGAGGGCTCCGGCGCGACGGGCCTCACCCTTCACGTGCGGGACGACCTGGCGGTCGAGCTGCTGGCGGACCTGGCCGGAACGCGCGATCGGCACTGAGCGACCGCGGGAACCGGGCGCGATCAGGACTCCCGCTCGCGGCGCTGTCCGGTCAGCCACTCGCCCAGGGGGCTGCGGCGGAAGCGGCGGGCGAGTCCCCGCCACCACGCGTTCAGCCGGGTGTCGTGCCCCACGCGCGCAGCGCTCTGGGCGATCCGGTCCTCGCCGAGGCGAGGATCTCCCCACCCCTCGATCTCCCGGCAGTGGGAGCGATAGGCGGCGAGGAAGCGACTCCACTGGGCGTCGTCGAGGAAGCGGCGGAGCTCCAGGGAGAGCGTGGCCAGATCGTAGACCCGGTGGCGCAGGCGAAGGCGTCGAAGCCTTCGCGCATAGGGCTGATCGATGAGGGCGATGCGACCCGTCGAGGGCTGGAAGAGCACATTCTTCCCGCGCAGCGCCTGGGCGAACACGCCGCCGGCATGGAGACGGGCCACCCGCTCGGGAAGCGCGCTCAGCACGGCCTCGACCACGGGCCCGCGATCTTCGGCGGCCATGCGCTTCACGCTGCGAAGGTCGAAGCTGTCGGCGAGCTCCGTCGCCACGACGAAGGATCTCGTGACGAGTCCCACGTGGCGAGCCTCCGCCCAGGCGACCACCCGGACCGGATCGTCGGGCAGAGCCATCGCGAGGTGGGCCATCGCGCGCGCCTCGCGCTTCCCGCGACTCAGGCGACCCAGCGTGCGCAGGCGATAGCCCGCCGGCTCCAGGTAGCGTTTCACGACCACCGGACCCGAAGACAGACCCAGACGCGCGACGCTCGAGCGATGGCCTTCGGCGAGCTTCGGCAGCGCGTCCCAGCAGCGATCGTCGCACAGCACGGGCTCGAGCTTCGCGACGTCCGCGTCTGCCAGGGGACGCGTGAGGTGGAGTCGAGGCGTCGGGCCTGCGAGCCGATCCGCCTCGGTTCGGACGTCGGCCACGCTCATCCCCTCCGGGCTTCCAGGTGATCGAGGATCGCACCCACCACGTCGTCGGTCCGCTCCTCGATCAGCCAATGGCCGGCGTCGAGCTCGAGACTCCGATGGGGCCCGAGGAGCAGGTCCTCCTGCGCCGCGCGAGGGGCTTCCCCGACGAAGACCGGCATGTCGCGGTTGCCGAAGGCATAGAGCACCGGCTGCGCGACCGGGCCGATCGGGGGGAGTCCGTCCATGGCCCGATACCAGCCGAAGGCGGCCGTCATGCCCCCGGGCTCCGAGAGGATCGCCCGGTACTCGGCGACCTGCTCGGGCGGGACCTCCGCCATCATCGGGTCGAGGAGCGCGAACCCGCCGAAGGAGAACACCGTCTCCATCAGACCCGGCACCCGGAAGAAGCGGACGTAGAGCGGTGTGCCCCGATCGCCGTTCGCCTGGGCCACCGCGGCGGGATGCGGGATCGAGAGCGAGGTCCAGGTGAGGACGCGATCCGGCGCGCCGGCGGTGACGCTCCAGCCGACGATCGATCCCCAGTCGTGACCCACGAGGTGGAAGCGCTCGAAGTCCAGGGCGTCGGCCACGGCCAGCACGTCCTGGTGGAGCTCCGGAAGCCGGTAGTGGGACGGATCCTCGAAGCGCGCACCGGGGCTGTAGCCGCGCTGATCGAAGGCCGCGGCGCGGAACCCAGCCGCCGCGGCGGCCTCGAGAAGCGGCTGCCACATGGCCGAGCTCTCGGGGAAGCCATGGAGCATCAGCACCGCCGGCCCGGGATTCCCGACACCGGCCACCCGCGTGCGAAACTCGAGCCCCCGGGCCGCCACTCGGAAGAGGGAGATCTCCGAGCCGGCGTCGCCGCCGGCGCCTCCGCTCCAGAGCGGAAGTGCCCGGGTCCGCGCACTGTGCTCACGCGACGAGTCCAACGAGAGGCGCGCACTCACGACGACGACGGCGAGCAGAGCGACGACTCCCATCAGTCCGATCCCGATCCAACGCACCATCGACCTCCTGGGAATCTCAGCGAAGAGAGCGGAGCGCGCTACCGCTCCTTCTTCCTCTCACCGTAGTCGCCCCAGGGAGCGTCGCGCTCGCGGATGACCTGGCGGAAGCCCTTCTCGCGAAAGGACTCTGCCCAACGGTAGGCCTCCTCGGTGTGACGCGTCACGCCGTCGAAGAAGGTGCCGAGGAGCTGGGTCGTGCGAAGTCCCATGTTCTCGAAGGCCTGATTGATCAGGAGCTTGTTCAGGGCCAGCTGATTGGCGGGGATGTGCTGGAACTTCGCAGCGTACTCCTCGACCCGCTCCGAGAGCTCCGCCGCGGGATGGACGCGGGAGACGAGGCCGATGCGGTGGGCCGTCGCAGCGTCGATTGCCTCGCCCGTGAGCAGGTACTGCTTCGCGTGCTCGAGCCCCAGCCGGTAGACCCAGATCATCGTCGTGGGCGTGCCGAACACCCGCGACGGTGCGTATCCGATGTAGGCGTCGTCGGCCATGAAGAGCTGATCGCAGCAGAGGACCAGATCCGTCGCGCCGCCGACGG
>CALDCK010000072.1 GCA_937937315.1 uncultured bacterium | reverse complement strand
GAGAGCAGGATCAGGGTCGCCGCCGGCCGGACCGGAACCTGCGCGGCGTCCGACTTCGCGGATTCCGTCATGCGGATCCCGATCCCTCGAGACGTGCGAGCACGCCCTCGGCCTCGGCCACGATGCGCCCGATCAGCTCCTCACAGCTCGGCAGGTCTTCGATCAAGCCCGTCACCTGCCCGCCGGCCATGACACCGGCTTCGGGGCGCCCCTCGACCATCGTCGCCCGCAGCAGCATCGGTGCGTTCGCGGCCATCACCGTCTGGGAGTAGGTGAGCTCCTGGGTGCGCTTCATCGAGATCGCCTCCCGAAGGAGGTCCGTCCAGGGCGTGCCCAGCATGCGCTGGAGGCGGAAGGCATTGGCGAAGGCGCGGGGCAGACTGGTGAGGGTGTTCGTCTTCAACAGCCGCTCGATGAAGGGGGTTCGGAGCACTCGATGCGGGTGACCGTCGACCTGCTCGGTCACGACCGTGTCGGTCACCTTCTTCTCGAGGTAGATGCGCTTGACCTCTTCGGGCACGGGGGAGTCCCGGGTCAGCAGGAAGCGGGTTCCCATGGCGATGCCCGCTGCGCCGTAGGCCAGGGCGGCGACGAGGCCACGTCCGTCGAAGAACCCGCCTGCGGCGATCACCGGGATGTCGACGGCGTCCACCACCTGGGGCAGGAGCACGGTCGTGGGCACGCTGCCGGTGTGCCCGCCCGCTTCGCCCCCCTGCACGATCACCGCGTCGGCGCCCCAGGCGGCCACCTTCTCGGCGTGCCGCCGGGCTCCGATCGAAGGAATGCAGACGAGGCCCGCGTCCTTGAGCTGCTTCATCAGCTTCTCGCTGGGTGCGAGAGCGAAGGACGCCACCTTCACGCCCTCGCGAACCATCAGCTCGGCACGCTCGAACACGTCGGGAGCATCCGAGCGCAGGTTCACTCCGAACGGGCGATCGGTCCGATCCTTCGTCTCGGCGATCGCTCGGGCGAGCTCGGCGCGGTCCATCGTCGCCGAGGCGATGATGCCGAGTCCGCCCGCGTTCGCCGTCGCCGACACGAGACCCGCGCTGGCGACCCAGCCCATGCCGGTCTGGACGATGGGATGAGCGACGCCGGTCAGGTCACAGAGCGCAGTGTGCAGCGCGGGGTGGGTCACGCGGCCCCCCGACGTCGCCGATGGGCGAAGGTCTCGAGGGGCGCCTCGAAGCCAGCCACCAGGAAGGGAAGCAGCTCGGCGAGCACCCGCTGCCAGGCCTTCGCCGCCGGGCGTCGACCCGACACCATGCGCCAGGTGACGTCGCTCCCGAGAGTGTGGGCAACGGATCCCAGCGCAAAGTGGAAACGCAGACGCAACGCCTCAGCGGGCAGGTCCGGAAGCGCCCGGGCCAACGCCTCCCGGAAGCGCTCCAGGGTGTGGCCATGGTCGCGCTGCAGCATGCGGATCACCTCCGGATCGGGCTCGCTGTAGGTGCGCCCGAGGACACCGAGGAAGTGGAGCCCCCCGCCGTCGCCACCCCGGGTCAGACGGGCCAGGGGCGCGATGAGCGCCTCCAGGATGTCGGGAAGCGCCGGCGGATCCGGAGCAGCTTCCCGCTCGCAGGCCTCGAGGCAGGTCAGTCGCTCTGCGTCGAGGGGGCCGAGCCGGCGGCGAAACACCTCGCGGGTGAGCTCCCCCTTCGTCTTGAAGTGGAAGTAGATCGATCCGGTATTCGCCCGCGCCGCTGCCGCGATCTCGCGCAGGGTCGTCGCCCGGATCCCCTTCGTGGCGAAGAGCCGCTCTGCGGCGTCGAGGATCCGATCTCGTGAGTCCGTTCGCGCCAAGGCGCCCCCTCGGAACTTAGCCAGCTGACTAAGTGACCGAGTATGCGCTGGCGCCCTCCCGAGATCAAGGCAGGCCCCGCGCGTGCAGATGTCGATCGATCTGCTCGGCGAGCACCGCCTGCCCCACACGGTTGGGGTGCAGTCCATCGAAGGAGAGCAGCCGAAGGTTCGGATTCGCCTTCGCCATGTCGTCGAACAGGTCGATCCAGGGCGGTCCGCCTACTCGCTCTGCGATGGCCGCCATGCGTCGATGAAGGCCAAGGTGGGTGTACTGGTCTACGTGGGCGTCGAGAGCGGGCAGGAGGAACACGAGCGCCGGGAGGCCCCGCTCCCGACTGATGCGCGCGAGCCCGGTGAGGCCCACGTCCAGGGGATTGCGCCGACTCTCGTTCCGTTCGTCTCGCGGAGGGGCGCTCGCCCGGGTGCGGTGGTAGGCCACGAAGAAGAGGCGGGATCCAGAGAGCATCCGGGCGAGGGCCGACGAAGAGGGCTCGAGATGCGCATGGGCGGCGCGCAGCGCCTCGTACACACCACCGTCTACGTCGCGTTCCAGATCGTTGAGGCATACGAGCATCAAGACGAGGTCCGGATCGAACGTGAGCCCCTCGGTCTCGAGGAGGGCCACCTCCTGCTCCGGGTCGTAGCCCCCTACCGCGAGGTTCAGGACCTGCACCTCCGGGTGGCCTCTGGCATGCAGGCGTCGCTCGAGCCGCTTCGGCCAGGTGTTCTCGAGCTCGGGAACGCCGAGCCCCACCGTCGTCGAGTCGCCCAGCACGAGGATCCGCGTCACGCCCGGGGGCTTCGCGCGGAGATGCTCCACGTCGCGAAAGCCCGAAGCGTTGGTCGAGAGGCCGCGATGCATCGGGTCGTAGGCGGCATGATCCGGCGCCAGATTGGGGCGGTAGCCGTAGCGGAGGACCGGATCGTCCAGGAGCCGGTAGCTCGGCACGTGCAGCGGCCCGAGTGGACTCGGAGGAAGGTCCAGCCAGCGAACCGAGAGCTCTGCGAGCAGAAGCCCGGCCAAGAGCCCCCCCGCAAGCAGCGCCGCATTCGTCCCGCGCCGATGGACCCTGGATCCGCTCCCTTCGGACATGCAGCCGCCGATGTTCCAGGATCGCTTCGACGCGTGCTACCCATTCATCGCGATGAACGGCCTGCCCTTCCCCGCGATGGGGCCGAACCGTCGCTCCCTCGCGGGCCGCTTCGCCGGGTGCCCGACGGCGGTGTCCCCGTGCTCGCGCTGACCGCCGCGATCTTCGCGCTCTCGGGAGCGGCCGCCCTCACCTTCGAGACGCTCTGGTTCCACCAGGCGGACCTCGCCTTCGGCAGCGGTGTCGCAGCGTCGAGCCTGGTCCTGGCGGCCTTCATGGCCGGACTCGCCCTGGGCAACGCCATCGCAGCCCGACGCGGCGACGCACTCCGACGCCCGCTGCGCGTGTTCGCCCTGCTCGAGCTCGGCGTCGCGATCACCGGCTTCGCCCTGGTCGTTCGGCTTTCCCATCTCGGCCCGCTCCTCGCCGGGGTGCTGGGACCGCTGGCACCCCACCCGTCGGTGCTCGGCGCGGCGCGCTTCGCCGCGGCCTTCGCGCTGCTGATCGTTCCCACGACCGCCATGGGTCTCACCCTGCCGATCCTCGTGCGTGCCCTTGCGACGTCGACCGAGACCTTCGGGCCCGCCCTGGGGCGGCTCTACGGCTGGAACACCCTGGGAGCCGTCGCGGGGGTGGCACTGGCCGAGGGCTGGGCGATCGGAGGGCTCGGCATCCGCGGCACGGCCCTGGCCGCCGCCGGGGCGAACCTCGTAGCGGCCGCCGGGGCCCTGGCCCTCTCGCGTTGGACCGATCCCGGAATCGATGCGGCGGGAGCCGCAGAAGAAGTCACCGAGGCCGCGGGGCGGGGATGGTCGTGGCGAGCGGCCGCCTTCGGATCGGGCTTCGCCCTCCTCGCCCTCGAGGTCGTGGGCTTCCGCTTCCTGTCGCTCTTCGTGATCACCCGGGCCGAGACCTTCGCGTGGATGCTCTGCACGGTACTCCTCGGCATCGGCGCCGGCGGCCT
>CALDCK010000071.1 GCA_937937315.1 uncultured bacterium | reverse complement strand
GCCCCACGGTCTGATCCTCGACCCCTCCGTGGCCTTCATCGACTTCAGCGAGGCCATCCGCGAGGCCGTCGACGAGACCGAGTTCACCCTGGTCTTCGGCGCGCTCCTGGCGGTGCTCACGGTCTTCGTCTTCCTGCGGCGCACGCGTCCCACGCTCATCGTGGCCACGGCGATCCCGATCTCGCTGGTGGCGTCTTTCGGGCTCGTGTGGGCGCTCGACTTCACCCTCAACACCATGACCCTCCTGGGTATGACCCTCGCCGTAGGGGTGGTGATCGACGACGCCATCGTGGTGCTCGAGAACATCGAGCGCCACCGGGAGGCGGGGGAGGATGCGCGCACCGCCGCGAAGGTCGGGACGCGCGAGATCACCTTCGCCGCGACGGCGGCGACGATCTCGGTGGCCGCCGTCTTCCTGCCCGTCGTCTTCGTCGAGGGCATCGTGGGGAGCTTCCTCGGGTCCTTCGGCGTGACCGTCGCGGGGTCGGTCCTGATCTCCCTCTTCGTCGCCCTCACTCTCACGCCGATGCTGGCGGCGCGCATGCCGCCGCCGAAGCCGAGAGCACCGGGCGGCGTCTACGACCGCCTCGAGCAGGGCTTCGCCCGGCTCGAGAGCGCATACGGGCGGGCTCTCGACTGGACCCTCGCCCACCGGGGCAAGACCGCCAGTCTGGCCCTCGCGTCCCTGCTGCTCGCGGTCTTCTTCGCGTCGAGACTGGAGGCGGAGTTCTTCCCCTCCGCCGACGAGGGACTCTTCTTCGTGCAGATCGAGGCGGCGCCCGGATCCACCGTCGACGCCACCCTCGAGTACCTGGCCCACGACGAGCGCTGGTTCCTGGATCAGCCCGAGGTGGCGGGGCTCTTTGCGGCGGTCGGGGACGAAGGCGGCGGGGGCGTAGGGCGCACGAACGAGGCCATGATGTTCGGCACTCTCGTCGCGCCTTCGGAGCGTGAGCGTACGGTCCAGGAGATCCTGGAGGAGGCCCGGACGGCGCTCTCTCCGGTGCCCGGGCGCCAGATTCGCGTCTTCAATCCCGCGGAGATGATGCGCGGCGGAGCCCATTCCGGGGGATTCGAGGTCGAGCTGCGGGGCAACCTCCCCCTCGAAGAGCTCTCGGAGCTGGCGGATCGCATGCTCGCCCGGCTCGAGATCACCGGCGGCTACACGGACCTCGACCGGAGCCTCAAGCTCGGCCTGCCGGAGCTGCGCGTGATCCCGGATCGCGAGAAGGCCGCCGCCCTGGGCGTGGACGGGCGAACCCTCGCCGAGGCGGTCCAGATCATGATCGGCGGCATGGACGTCGGCATCTTCAAGGAGGCCGGCCGGCGCTTCGACATCCGTATGCGCCTGCGAGAGCAGGATCGGGACGATCCGGGCTCCATCGATCGGCTCTACGTCCGCTCCGACGGAGGAGAGGTGATCGAGCTCGGCAATCTCGTGCACACCGAGATCGGGGCGGCGCCCTCGGCGATCACCCGGACCAACCGCCAGCGCAGTGTCACCCTGTCGGGGAACCTGAAGGACCGGAAGATGGGCACCGCGATCGCCGAGGTGCGGGCGATCGGCGAGGAGGTGCTGCCGGAGGGGGTCGTTCTCGCGCTCTCGGGCAACGCCGAGGACATGCGGGAGAGCGCAGACCAGTTCGGCGTGGCGCTTACCCTGGGCGTGCTGGTGATCTTCATGGTGCTCGCCGCCCAGTTCGAGAGCGTCGTGCACCCCCTCACCGTGATGCTGGCCCTGCCGCTGGCGATGGTGGGAGCCCTCGGCGGGCTCTACGTCCTGGGGGCGCTGGGCAAGACCGGCATGACCCTCAATCTCTTCAGCATGATCGGGATCGTGCTGCTATTCGGGCTGGTGACGAAGAACTCGATTCTGCTCGTCGACTACGCCAACCAGCTGCGCGCCAAGGGCATGGGCAAGCGCGAGGCCATCCGGACGGCGGCACCGGTGCGTATGCGGCCGGTCCTGATGACGGCGCTCTCGATGATCTTCGGCGTGCTGCCGGCAGCCGTCGGCCTCGGGCCCGGTGCCGAGACGCGGGCGCCGATGGCGATCGCGACCGCCGCCGGGATGCTCTCGTCCACGGTCCTGACCCTGTTGATCGTCCCCGTCTTCTATCTGGCCTTCGACGATGCCGCCGACTGGGTGCGCGGGCTCATGGGCCGCAGCGCCGCCCCCGGCGGGGGCCCTCCCGAGGCCTTCAGCGGCGACCGACCGGCCGCGCTCCCCCGCGAAACGCGGTAAAGTCCGGCGTCCCAACCCACTGGAAACGTATCTGGAGGCCCCCCAATGGCTCGCGAAGCCGTCATCGTCGATAGCGTTAGAACCGGACTGACCAAGGCCCACCGCGGCTCCTTCAACATGACGGAGCCCGTCGACTACACCGCCCATTGTCTGCGCTCGGTTGCCGAACGCTCACCGAACCTCGACCCGGCCGAGATCGAGGACGTGATCGTGGGCGTCGGCATGCCCGAGGGCTGCCAGGGCATGAACATGGCGCGCATTGCCGCCATGGCGGCCGGCTTCCCGAAGTCGGTGGCCGCGACCTCCGTGAACCGCTTCTGCTCCTCCGGCTCCCAGGCCGTGATGATGGCCGCCCACCAGATCCTCAACAACGGGGCCGAGGTCGCCATCGGCGCCGGCGTCGAAACCATCACGATGATGCAGGACGGCTCCCAGAACACGACGCGCATGGTGAACGCGACGGCGAAGGAGCGTTTCCCCGGCCTCTATTTCCCCATGGGTGTGACCGCCGAGGTCGTGGCCGAGCGTTACGGTGTCTCCCGGGAGGATCAGGACGCCTACGCCCTCCAGAGTCAGCAGCGCTATGCCGCAGCCGACGAGAAGGGCTGGATCCGCGAGGAGATCGCGCCCATGAAGGTGCGGCGGACGGTGGCGAAGAAGGGTGAGGAGCCCTACGAGGAGGACTTCGTCGTCGAGAGGGACGAGTGCAATCGCGCGAATACGACCCTCGACGGCCTCGCGAAGTTGAAGCCCGTCTTCAAGGAGGAGTCCGACGGCGGCACCGTGACGGCGGGCAACGCCTCCCAGCTCTCCGACGGCGCGTCGGCGACGCTGCTGATGTCGTCCGAGCGCGCGAAGCAGCTCGGCATCGAGCCCATGGGTGTGTATCGCGGATCGGCAGTGGCGGGCTGCGGTCCCGAGGAGATGGGCATCGGCCCGATCTACGCCGTGCCGAAGCTGCTCGAGCGCCACGGACTCACGATGAACGACATCGACATCGTGGAGCTCAACGAGGCCTTCGCGTCCCAGCTGCTCCAGTGCCAGCGGGTCCTCGAGATCCCGAACGAGAAGCTGAATCCCTCGGGCGGCTCGATCGCGATCGGCCACCCCTTCGGGATGACCGGATCCCGACTCACGGGTCTGCTCCTGCGCCAGCTCAAGCGGCAGGGGGGGCGCTACGGGATCGTCACCATGTGTGTGGGTGGCGGCCAGGGCTTCGCCTCGCTCTTCGAGGTCGCCTAGAACGACTCGGCGCCGCACCGGGGGGCCTCTTCCCCC
>CALDCK010000070.1 GCA_937937315.1 uncultured bacterium | reverse complement strand
GAAATGAAGCGGCGCTTCTGGGCCTCGGTGCCGAGCTCGAGCAGCGTCGGCGCCAGCATGCCGGCCCCCTGGGTCAGGAGATTCCCCGGCGCGCGGGCTGCGGCGTACTCCTCCTGGATGATCTGGTCCTTGATCACGTCCGGCGGCTGACCGGAGCCCCCGTACTCGACGGGTATGTGGCGGTAGACGTAGCCGCGCTCGATGCCGCGCTGGCGAAAGCGCGCGTCCTGCTCGCGCTCGGACAACCCGGCTTCGTCTCCGGTGAGGGGCCAGTCCGCCAGAAAGTCTCGCAGCTCGCGTCGGAAGGCCTCGTACTCCTCGCCCCAGCGCAGGTCCATGGATCCCTCGCTCCGCTACCAGCCGGCCAGATCGGCGCTGCGCAGGCGGTGGACATCCGGCGCGCCAAAGAGGGCGCGATCGAAGAGAACGCGCTTGAACCAGATCTGGACGTCCGACTCCCAGGTGTAGCCCACGCCCCCGTGGAGCTCGACGCACTCCTTCGCCACCTCGAGAGCCCGGTCCGTGAGGTGGGCCTTCGCGACCGCCGCCGCATGAGCCGCCCGCTCGGGCAGGTGATCGATCGCGTGGGCTGCGTACCAGAAGAGGCCTCGAGCCGGCTCGAGGGCAGTGGCCGCATTGGCGATCTGATGTTTCACCGCCTGGAACTGAGCGAGGGGCGTTCCGAACTGCTCGCGAGTGCCCGCGTAGTCGATGGTCATGTGCAGCAGCTGCCAGGCCGCGCCGAAGGCGTCCGCCGCCAACAGCACGAGGGCCGCGTCCCGCACCCGATGCGCGGTGGCGGCACCGTCGGTCAGCATGTCGCAGCGCGCATTGGACAGTGCGATCCGAGCCACCCGCCGGGTGCGATCGAGGCCGTCGATCGGCGACGCATCGACGCCGGCGTCTCCCGCCTCGATGAGCCCGAGGCCTCCCCCCGCGGTCCCGACCACCAGCAGGTCCGCCCGGTCGCCGGACAGCACCAAGTCCTTCGCTCCGGAAGCGAGGCCCCCCTCGACGCCAACGCTCCACTCGGAAGGGTCCCAGCCCGCCGCGCCCTCCCCCACCGCGAGGGATGCGATCACATCACCGGTCGCGAGCTTCGGCAGCCAGCGTTCGCGCTGATCGGTGCTGCCGCCCCAGACGATCGCGAGGGTGGCCAGCGCGTGACCGAAGAAGGGACCCGGCAGTGCGCCACCGCCCAGCACCTCGGCGACGAGCGCGAGATCGAGCACCTCGAGGCCCGCCCCACCGAAGTCCTCGGGAACGGCGAGCCCCAGGACGCCGAGCTCGCCCAGACCGCGCCAGAGCGCGGGATCGATGCTCTCCTCGCCCTCGAAGAGCTCGCGCAGGCGCGTCGCCGGGCACGCCTCCGCGACGAAGCGGCGCACCGTCTCCTGCAGCAGCTCCTGCTCTTCCGACAGGCCGAAATCCATCGAGCCCCCTCGAAGCGGACTGGGCGCGCTCCGCAGCGAGCGAATCCGCGTTCCCGAGCCGACCGTGATATACCATCGCCCGCGGAGGATGTCGTGAGCGAATCCGACGACACGTCGAACGGCTGGAAGGGGTTGCTCGAGGAGCTCGAGTCGCGCCAGGCGCGCGCTCGGGAGATGGGGGGCGCGGATCGGCTCGAACGCCTGGTCTACGCCCGCGGCAAGCTCGACGCGCGCCAGCGCATCGCACGGCTCTTCGACTCGGGGACCTTCACGGAGATCGGCGCACTGGTGGGCGGCCGGGAGGTGCCGGGAGACGCGATGGTCGCGGGCTTCGGACGCATCGAGGGCCGCGCGGCCGTAGCTGGCGCCGAGGATTTCAGCGTGCTCGGTGGATCGATCGGCCGGGGCGCCATGGCGAAGCGCTACCGCCTGTGCGAGCTGGCCGCCCAGGAGCGGGTGCCGCTGGTGATGATGCTCGAGGGCGCCGGCCACCGCCTCACCAGCAACCTCGAAGGCGGCGGCCGCATGCCGAACGACCTGCTCGCCCTCGCCGACCTCTCGGGCGAGGTGCCGATGGTCTGCCTCGTCCTCGGCGCATCGGCCGGCCACGGGGCCCTTGCTGCGCCCCTCTCGGACTTCACGATCATGACCGAGGCCGCGTCGATGTTCACCGGCGGCCCCCCCCTGGTGCGGGCCGCCACCGGCGAGGAGGTGAGCAAGGAGGAGCTCGGGGGGCCCGAGGTGTGCGCCGAGATCGCGGGAACCGCCCACAACGTGGCGGCGGACGATGCGACCGCCATCGACGAGGCCCGACGCTACCTGAGCTACTTCCCCCAGAACCGCGACGCGGCGCCTCCCACCCGAAGCGGCCCGGACGCCGGCCCCCGGCGACTCGACGAGATCCTCGACCTCATCCCGGCGAACGATCGCCGGCCCTACCCGATTCACCGCGTCCTCGAGATCCTGGTAGACGCGGGAAGCCTCTTCGAGGTGCAGCCGCGCTACGGAAGATCCCTCGTCACCGCCCTCGCCTACCTGGGCGGGCGCGCCGTCGCGATTCTGGCCAACGATCCGGCGGTCCGAGCCGGCGCCGTCGACGCCCCCGCCGCCATCAAGGCCACGGATTTCCTCGAAACCGTCGGAAGCTTCGGCCTGCCCGTGGTCTTCCTCGCCGACAACCCGGGTGTGATGGCCGGCTCGAAGTCCGAGCGCGACGGCATCCTCAAGTGGGCCGGGAAGATGTTCAAGGCCCAGCGCCGCCTACGCTCGCCGAAGCTCCACGTGACTCTGCGCAAGTCCTTCGGCTTCGGCGCCTCGACCATGGCCCAGAACCCCTTCGACCTGCAGACCCTTTCCCTCGCCTTCCCCGGCGTCACGATGGACGCGATGCCCGCCGCCAGCGGCGGGCGCTCGGCGAAGCTCGACGAGGGCACCCAGGCGCGGGTGGAGGAGACCCAGCGCGGCGGGCCCTGGGGCATGGCCGGTGGGCTCACCTACGATGACGTGATCGACCCGCGGGAGCTGCGCAATGCGCTCATCTCCGGACTCGATCTCCTGGAAGGACGCCGGCGCCGCCCGGGAGACCGCGCGTGATCTGGTCTCAGCCGATCACGCCTCCGTGCCCTGCCCAGTAGCGGTCGCGCAGCTTCCGCTTCGCCATCTTTCCGGTCTCGGTCCGGGGGAGCTCGTCGACGAAGTCGATGCTGCGCGGACACTTGTAGTGCGCGATGCCCTCACGGCAGTAGTCGATGAGCTCCCGCTCGAGCTCCGATCCGGGCTCCGCCCCCGCCACAGGAATCACGACCGCCTTCACCGCCTCACCCATCTCCTCGTCGGGGACGCCGATCACCGCCACGTCGTCCACCTGGGGATGGACGATGAGATGATCCTCGGTCTCCTGCGGGTAGATGTTCACGCCGCCGGAGATGATCATGTTCGACTGCCGGTCCGTGAGATAGAGGTAGCCCCCCTCGTCCAGGTAGCCGATGTCGCCGATGGTGAAGAGGTCACCGCGGTAGGTCTTCGCCGTCTTCTCATCGTCCTTGTAGTAGGCGAAGCGGCCGGTGTTGGGCGCCTCGAAGTAGACCGCGCCCTCCAGATTGGGCTCGGTCACCTCCTGCCCCTCCTCGTCGAGGATCCAGACCTTGCCGCCCGCCCAGTGGCGCCCCACCGAGCCCTTGTGGCTCATCCACTCCTGAGAGCGGATCAGGGTGCCACCGCCCTCGGTGCCCGCGTAGTACTCGAGGATCACGTCGCCCCACCACTCGATCATGGCCTGCTTCACGGGGATCGGGCAGGGAGCTGCTGCGTGTACGGCGACCTTCAGGCTCGACACGTCGTAGCTCTCGCGGAGCGCCTTCGGGAGCTGCAGCAGCCGCCGGAAGTGAGTCGGCACCCATTGGGAGCTCGTGACCTGCTGGTCCTGGATGGTGCGAAGCGCGAGCTCGGCGTCGAAGCGCGGCATCACCACGACCGAGGCGCCGATGCGGGTGTGATTCGAGGTGAAGGCCATCGGCGCCGCGTGATACAGCGGCGCCGGGCAGAGATAGCGGTCTTCGGCTCCGATGCCGAAGAGGCCCATGAACCCCTGGGCGAAGAGCGCCGCCGCGGGATCTCCCGGCGGACCATCCACCAGCGGACGGCGCACACCCTTGGGGCGCCCGGTCGTGCCGGAGGAGTAGATCATCACCGAGCCTTCGCGCTGACCTTCGAGCGGCGCGTCCTCGGGAACGTCCGCCAGTGCCTGGTCGAGGGGCTCGAAGCCCTCGATCTCTCCGGTCGTCGCGACCCGTAGCTTCAGCTTCGGGCACTCCGGCGCCACGCGCGCGGCAACCTCCGCGAAGCGCCCCGACGCGAAGAGCGCGTCCGCATCGCAGTTGTCGACGATGTACTGCACCTCGTCCTCCTGGAGATGCCAGTTCACCGGGGTGAAGTAGAGACCCACCCGGTGACACGCCCAGAAGAGATCGTGGAAGGTGGGATCCGTGTTCTCGAGCAGCGCCGCGACACAGCCCCCCTGCTCGAGCCCTCGCGCCCGTAGCAGGTGCCCGAGGCGACGTGAACGCTGCTCGAGCTCGCCGAAGGTCTCGGTGGACTCGCCGTTTCCCAGGATCACGGCAACGCGATCGGGATCCTTCTCGGCGTGGACGGCGACGGTGCTCATCGCAGGGAGTCTCCTCTCGAGTGGGCGGAGCGCATGGACGCGGTCCGGGGCGACCGATCAGGCGTCCCAGGTGTCGAAGCTGGTGATGCTCTCGGGCGGCGGCCGCTTCGCGACCTTGAAGTCGGTGCCCTTCGTGTACGCCACCGGCAGCAGCCCCACCTGGGTCACGTTCTCGGGAATCCCCAGCAGCTTCGCCGCGACGTCCTCGGCGAAGAGGTGGAGCGTCGTGAGTGCGGAGCCTAGCCCGCGACTGCGAAGGGCGAGCTGGAAGCTCCACACCGCCGGGAAGATCGATCCGAAGGTCGAAGCCGTGGCGACCGTCGGCGCCGCCTCGGGCAGGCGGCCCATGACGCAGGGGATCACGTGCACGGGTACCTCGGCCAGGTGCTCGAGCAGCCAGAACGCGGACTCGTAGACGCGTTTCGTCTGGTCGTCGGACACCTGCTGCCGCGCCATCTCGAGATAGGCGGTGCCTCCCTCCTTGTAGATCCGGGCGAGCTCAGCGCGCTTCTCCGCATCCGTCACGACCATCCAGCGCCAGCCCTGGGCATTGCTGCCCGTGGGCGCCTGCTGGGAGAGGCCGATGCATTCGAGGATCACCTCCCGAGGGACGGGCTTCGACAGATCGAGCCGCTTGCGCACGGCGCGGGTCGTCGAGAGCAGGCAGTCGGTGACAGCGAGATCGAATGACGTGGACATCGGGCCTCCAGAGGAACGGGAGCGCCAATTCCACACGCTAAGCGCCTTCCCGTCAAGCGATCGGGTCATTGGACGAACGCGTATAGCTGCGGGTCACGCAGAGCGGCCGAAAGCCGAGGGCTGCGTAGAGGCGCCGGGGGACGTCGTAGGGGCCTGCATCCGGCCCGATGACCACCGGCCCGGCGCCCCGGGCACGGGCATCGTCGACGGCGTGGGCGACCAGCGCCGTCGCCACGCCGCGGCGGCGGTGGCGCGGGTGGGTGAGCAGCCACTCGACCACCCCCACGCCGTCCCGCCCGGGCCAGGAGGCAAAGGTGCCGCAGTCCTCGCCCTCACGTCGCGCGATCCAGGTCCGGACCTCCGGCGCCGCCGCACGGCGCAGTCGGGCGAGTCCCAGGGAGACGCTCGCGGCGTAGGGAGCGCGGCGCTCGCGCTCGGCGGCGTCCAGGGCCTCGAGCCGCACGAGATCGGCGTGGCTCTGCCAGTCCGCCTCGGACTCGGCGAGGCGGATCTCGAGACGGGACGGGGCCACGCGCAGCGTTCCCTCCAGCACCATCTGGACCGACGCCCGCGCCTCGAACCCGGCGAACTCGAGGTACGCCACGAAGGCCTCGGGGGTGAGGGCGTCGCAGTGGAACTGCCGGTGGCGCGCCGTCGCCGGAAGCAGCGCATCGCAGGTGGAGAAGACCTCCTCGATCTCCTCCCGGGTCCGGGCCGAGACGGCGAGCGCGTGATTCGCGTCCCATACATCGGGCCGGGCCGGGCCCCGCACCACGGTGACCAGGCGGGTCTCGACCACCTCGCCGCCCTTGGACCGCAGCCCGCGCACCGCGTCGCAGACGCGCCGAAGGAGATCCGGCTCCACGCTCGACCCTCCCGGCGGGTCCGTCAGTCGACGACCTGGGCTCCCGGCGCCCGCTCCTCGGCCAGACCCTCCAGGAATGCGGCGATGGACATCTCGCCCAGCTCGCCACGATCGCGAGACCGCACGTTGATCGACCCGGCGGACTGCTCCCGCTCCCCGACCACGATGGCGTAGGGGAGCTTGCGCAGGCTCGCCTCGCGGATCTTGTAGCCGACCCGGTCATCCTTGAGATTGACCTCCGACCGGAGGCCCGCGTCGAGGAGCTGCTCGTGCACCGAGGCAGCGTAGTCGGCGAACTTGTCGCTCACGGGGATCACGAGGGACTGAACCGGCGCGAGCCAGAAGGGGAAGCGCCCGGCGTAGTTCTCGATCAGGATGCCCAGGAAGCGCTCGACACTCCCGTAGCAGGCGCGATGAATCATCACCGGCGTGTGGCGCTGACCGTCCGACCCGATGTAGCTAAGGCCGAAGCGCTCGGGCATCGAGAAGTCCAGCTGGATGGTCCCGCACTGCCAGGAGCGCTTCAGCACGTCCAGGATGTGGAAGTCGATCTTCGGACCGTAGAAGGCGCCATCGCCCTCGTTGAGCTCGTACTCGATGCTCGCCGACTCGAGGGCGCCGCGCAGTGCGCCCTCGGCGCGCTCCCAGATCTCGTCGCTGCCGATGCTCTTCTCGGGTCGGGTGGAGAGCTCGATCCGCACGTCCAGGAGGTCGAAGAGCGCATACACCTCCTTGAAGAACCCGATCAGCATCGCGATCTCGTTCTCGATCTGCTCCGGCGTACAGAAGTGATGGGCGTCGTCCTGGGTGAAGGCCTGCACGCGAAAGAGGCCGTGGCGAACGCCCGAGAGCTCGCGCCGGTGGACCATGCCCATCTCGGAAAAGCGCAGGGGGAACTCGTTGTGGCTGTGGGGGCGCTCCCGATAGACGAGGAGATGCCCCGGGCAGTTCATGGGCTTGACGGCCATCGGGCGGTCTTCGGCCACGTTGTCGTGAACCCGCTCCGGATCACGCTCGTCGCGAAGCTTGAGCTTCGTGAAGAACATGTTCTCCATGTAGTTGTCGTAGTGACCGGAGGTATGCCAGAGCTTCTCCGACAGGACGAGGGGAGTCCTCACCTCCCGGTAGTCGCGGCGTCGCAGCAGCCCGCGCATGGTGCCGGTGAGCAGATTCCAGAGCACGGTGCCGTTGGGGTGGAAGAAGGGAAAGCCCGGAGCCTCTTCGTGAAAGCTGAAGAGATCGAGCTGCTCACCCAGCACACGGTGATCCCGCTTCTTCGCCTCCTCGAGGAGGGTCAGGTACTCCTTCAGGTCCTGCTTGCTGAAGAAGGCCGTGCCGTAGACCCGCACGAGCTGCTCGCGCTCCGCGTCGGCGCGCCAGTAGGCACCGGAGACGCTCGTGAGCTTCACGTGCTTCAGCCAGCCAGTGTCCGGAACGTGCGGACCGCGACACAGATCGACGAAGTCGCCGTGGCGGTAGAAGGACAGTCCATCCCCGCGCTCCCGGATCTGCTCGACGATCTCGAGCTTGAACTTGTTGTGCCCGCCGTCGATCGCGCGATAACGGGCGTAGACCTCGTCGCGCTCGGGATCGGCCACTTCGCAGCGCTCGAAGGCGTGGGCCTCCTTCGCGATCCGGGCCATCTCCTGCTCGATCTTCGGGAAGTCGTCGGGGGTGATCTTTCCCTCGGGCAGGTGGATGTCGTAGTAGAAGCCGTCCTCCACCACCGGGCCGATCGTGAGCTCGGCGGCGGGGAAGATGCGCAGGATCGCGTCCGCCATCAGGTGGGCGGCGGAGTGGCGCAGGACCTCCAGCGCCTCCGGGTCCCTCTTCGTGAGAAGCGCGACCTGAGCAACGTCCGGGAGGGGTCGGGCGAGATCCACGACCTCCCCATCCACACGGGCCGCCACGGCGGCCTTCGCGAGGCCGGGACCGATGTCTGCCGCGAGATCGGCGGCGCTGGCACCCGCGGAGAGGGTGCGCGCGCTCCCGTCAGGGAGCGTGACCTGGGACATGACGATTCTCCTCTTGCGGGACGGACACCCCCGTCCTCGCGGCTCGGGCCCGGTGGATACTCCCACCGGGCTCTCGGACGCGCATCGACGCGCCGGAACTGCGAATGTAGTCCACACACCCGGAGAACGTCAGCCTGAGGTGGATCGAGTAGAATGAGTTGGCGGAGGATTCCATGGCTGCCGACTTTCCGACCCTCGACTTCCTGGACTTCCACCGCCACGAGCTTCCGCGCCGGCTGGCCGGGGGGAACGGCGCGGTCGCCGCCGGAGACGAGCTCGAGCGGATCGGCCCCCTCGCCTTCCGACTTCCCGAGGGAGACGCCTTCACCTACGTCCCGGTGGCCGGTGGGGTCGAGGTCGCGGAGGGCGACGCAGACGCCCGAACGGTGATCGAGATCTCACGGGAGCACTGGGAGGCGGTGGTCCACGACCTCGAGAGCGCTCCGGGCCTGCTCTACGCGGGCAAGGTGAAGTGCCTGCGCGGCAATGCCATGCGCTTCGTGCGCTGGGAGCCGGGCCTGCGAGCGATGTTCCAGGGCCGGCCGATCTTCGATCCCGAGCGCCTCGATCTGCGCGATCGCCAGGGAGCCCCCCTCGATCCGTCCCGGACCTTCTCCCTCGAGGCAGACGACGCGGAGATGAGCCACTTCCTGCGCACCGCAGGATTCCTGCTGGTAAAGCGCGTCTTCGATGCGGCGGAGGTCGCGGCGCTGCGAGACCACGCCGACCAGGCACGAGACCTGGCGGTCGAGGGAGACAAGAAATCCTGGTGGGGACGCAACGCGGAGGGCGAGGTCGTCCTGTGTCGCGTGACCCACGCGGGCCGGATTCCGGAGCTGCGCGCACTCCAACAGGATCCGCGCATCCTGCGCCTGAAGTCCCTCTCCCACGTGCCCCTCGTGTCCCGCACGGGAGGCGCCGAAGACGGGGTCTCGCTGCTGATCAAGAATCCGAACATGGTCGAGGGCCTCTCGGACATTCCCTGGCATCGGGATTGCGGCATGGGCGGCCACGCCGCGATGTGCCCGGTGCTGATCTTCTCCATCTACCTCCATCCGAGCCGTCCGGAGACCGGCGAGCTGCGCATGCTTCCGGGCTCCCACGAGACGTCCTGTGGCTTCGCCACGCCCGGCGATCCCGACGCGCCGGACGGCGTCCCCGTCCTCGCCGATCCCGGCGACATCTCGCTCCACTACGGCGACATCATGCACGCCGCCCCGCCGCCCACCGGGGAGGGTCCGTTCCGCCAGTGCCTGCTCCTGGGCTTTGCGCGGCCCGACGCCTTCAACCATCGCGGCGACCGCAGCTACAACGACGTCCTGCTCTCCCGCGAGGATGGTCAGGTGGAGCACCTCGCGGACGTCGTCCGCCGCACCTGATCCGTGGCGCCCCGGGTCGCAAGCGGTGGGCGAAGCCCGTGGGCCGCCCCTGCCCTGGCGATCGTGACGACCTTTCTCACCCTCGCCCTGTTGGAGGCGGGCTCGTACCTGCTCGGCGACTTCGAAGCTCCGGTCCAGCCGCTGAGGGTCGGCAACTTGAAGCTCTACGGGCGCCACGACCCCCTTCTCTTCTGGAGTCTGAAGCCCGGAGCCCAGCTCGCCGGTGGCACGCTCTGGATCAACGCCGATGGAATTCGGGGTCCCGCAGTCGGATCGAAGCAGAGCGGCGAGTTCCGCATCCTGAGCCTCGGGGAATCGACCACGTTCGCCGCGCAGATGTCCTACGACCTGTCGTACTCGGCGGTGCTGGAGCAGATGCTCCAGTCGGGAAGGGAGCCGATCCGGACCCGCGTCATGAACGCCGGCGTGCCCGGATACTCGCTGTTTCAGGGCACGCTCTACCTGCGGGAGCGCTCCGCCGCACTCGAGCCCGACGTGGCCCTCCTCTACTTCGGCTACAACGACTTCCTGCCCGTCGCATTCCTCGCAGAGCGCGCAGGCGGAGCGGCGGTCACACCGGTCGGCCACAACGACTGGGAGCTCTACGATCAGAGGCAGGCACTGCCCTATCGGGTCTTCTCGGCGCTCCTGCGCGTCAGCAATCTCGTTCGTGGGCTCGCCGGGGCGGCGGCCAGGCGGAGCGAGGAAAGCCTCGAGCGAGACGAGGGGCGGGTGCGGGTTCCGGAGGATCACCGGCGACGGCTGATTCGGATGGCGAAGCACTATGCCGACCGCAGCGGGATCGGCCTCGTGTTGATCATTCCCATCTATCGCGAGTTCGATCGCCACGCGGCGCTGCTCCGAGAGCTCGCCACCGCCGAGTCGATCCCCCTGGTCGATCTGCCCGCTCGCCTATCGGAGACATTCCACGCCGATCCGGGCCGCTACTTCCTCGACTCCGTTCACCCCTCGCCCCTCGGCCACCGGCGGATCGCCGAGGCAATCTTCGAGGTCGTCGACGCGGAGGTCCCCCGTCCGGATCCGCCGGCTCCGCTGGCGCGACACTCCAGCGACGCCGCTCCGCTCGCTGCGCGTGTCGCCCTTCGAGCGCGCTCGCCCTACTCGCCGCCAGCCGCTACGCTCGGAGCGCTGGCGCAGGCGAGCTGCTCCCCCCCGGCAGCTCCGAGCTCCGGCTCGATCCGCGGGAACCAGCGGACCAGATCCTCGGCCGCGGCGCAGCGCGCTTCGTCGTCGAGTCGTTCATCACTCTGGAACTCCGCCGCGACCTCGGCGAGAGAGACCGTGTCCGCGGCCATGCGAATCCCGCCGTCGGCCACCGTGTCGAGCACCAGGAACTTCTCGGGACTCGGATCTGCACGCCAGGCCTCCCAGGCCGGAAGCGTTCCGTCTCGGCCACGACCCGGGTCACCGCGGTACGCGAACTCCGCCCAGTAGGACATCATCGCCTCCGAGAGGGCGAGCCGCCCCGGCTCGTTCTCGTCGTCGAAGAGCATCGAGCCCTCGGGCCCCAGATCCCAGTGCCCGAAGACGAAGGGGATCTCGAAGGCGTGGGCCGCGCCGAGCATCCGGGAGAGATCCGCGCCGAGCACGCTCGGCTCCTCGTCCCAATCGAAGCGGTAGGCATACACGCTGTCACCCTGGATGCGGCGCATCCGCTTCGCGAGATCGTCGACCGAGTTCGCCTTCCAGGCACGGCTCATCGCCGAAGCGACGGCCTCGTAGCGCTCCGGGTCCCGCAGACGCGGCAGCACGCCGAGGATCATCCGGACGTGGACCGGATCCGTGTAGAGGAAGAGCTTGTTCTCGTCGCGATTCGTGCCGAGGATGACCGGAACCCTGTGGTACGCACCCGACGCGACCACATCGTGGAGATCGCCCACGGGGAGGACGGTGCCGTCGCCGAAGACCCTCGGGTGATCGATCATGCCGAGGCCGGGCTCGTCGGCGTCCTCGACGTAGAGCGCGAAGAGATCCTTCGAATCCGTCTCCCGCAGCAGTGCAGCGATCTCCGCATTCGACATCTCGCCGAGTCGAGCCTTCGCCGCCTCGCGATCTCCCGCGAGGCCGCGCCGCTTCAGGAGACGGACCAGGGTCTCGTTCGAGCTGTGCGGGTCACCCGGCTCCGGCGCATCCACGAAGTTCTCCGCCCGGGCCGGCGTGTCGAATCCGGTTCCAGCGCTCTGGGCGATCGCGCGGTGGAAGAGCCCCTCCGCCGCCGGCGAGACGAGCAGCGCCAGGACGTCGTGGCCCCCGGCGGACTCGCCGAGGATCGTCACGTTGCCCGGATCCCCCCCGAAGGCCTCGATGTTGTCCCGCACCCACTCGAGGG
>CALDCK010000069.1 GCA_937937315.1 uncultured bacterium | reverse complement strand
CTTCGTCTGCCTCCTGGGGACGCCCGCTCGAACCGAGGCTCTTCATCGGTTGGCTTGGCCCGCGGGCCTGGCGAGCATCGTGTTCGGTGGGATCCTCCTGTTGGACGCGGCCTGCCGCACGACAGGACTCTGGGTGAGGTCTCGTTCTGGAACGTGATCCTCAGCACCCTCGGGCACCGGGGTGGTGGAAATTCCCAGCAGGATCCGGCGCGATGCTGCGAGGGCACGGGGCTCGGCGTGGGGATCCGCGACGAAGAAGTCGTCGTCTTCGGGACCGGGTGCGGCGCCCTCGCGACGCTCGCGGGGACGGCTGGGGTCCGGAGCTCGCCGTGGCGCGTCCCCCGAACGGGGAAGCCCTGGGGAGGAACCTGTCAACCTCGTGTCCCCGACGGTGGAATCTGCATGTTAAGGTAGGCCGCCCTTCGGGGCAGACTCCAACAATCCGTCGTCCGCTTTCGAGGGGCGGATGGCAACGAAGGACGGATCGGTTTGGCAAAGAAGCTCTACGTCGGAAACCTTCCCTACACGGCCACTGAGGAGGAGCTGCGCTCCATCTTCGAGGAGCACGGACCCACGACGTCCGTCGCCGTGATCATGGACCGGGAGACGGGCCGCTCTCGCGGCTTCGGCTTCGTCGAGTTCGAGACGGATGCCGCCGCAGCGGCGGCGCAATCTGCGCTCGACGGTCGGGACATGGGTGGCCGCCCGCTCCGCGTCAACGAGGCGCAGGAGCGCCAGCGCGGTGGTGGCGGCGGCGGCGGCGGTGGCGGCGGCTACCGAGGCGCCCGCTGACACCTCCAGACCCGGCGGGCGTCACTCGGCGCCCGCCTCCGAGACGTCCAGGTCGTCGAGCGCGATCCGCTCGGCGAAGGAGACGACTTCGTCCGCGAGGCAGCGGTCCCGGAGGAGGGTCGGATCCGACCGGGCGAGCGCCATCGTGTCGTCGCGCAGGTCGTCGAGCTGGGGGTAGAGGACTCGCCGCGGGCCGTAGCTCACCTCGGGCAGGGCGGGCTCGCGAGAGAGCTTCGACTCCAGGGCGAAGAACGCGAAGACCCGGTCTCGCGCGAGGTTGGCCTCGAGAACGGCGAGGGCGCCGTCGAGGGCAGCGGCCATGCAGCGGGTCTCGCGGGCATGGGCCTCGATCCAGGGGGAGATCTCGGCTTCGAGGCTTCGGTCGGCGAGGCCCGTGCGAAGGCTCTCCGCGACCCCCGCGCGCGCCTCCACCTCCGCGCGCAGCGCGTGGAGTGCGGGTATCGGGTCCTCGCCCGCGCGGACGGCGTTGCGCGCCTCGGCGAGTCCCGCCTCGAGGGCGCGGTCCCGATCCTCCGGTGCAATGGGAGAGAAGCGATGGGCCTCGGCGAAGAGCGCGAAGGCTTCGGCGGCTCCGGCGCCGAGCTCGAGGATCGCCTCGGAGAAGGCGCGCTCGGGCTCGTAGCCCTCGGGATCCTCGAGGAAGCGCGCCGCCGTGCGGATCGTGACGGCCGAAGCGCGGGCGTGTTGCATGGGGTTGAGCAGGACGCCGCTGGCATGGTTCGCGAGAGCCGGGCTGCGTCCCTGGTAGGGGCCGAGGTGCAGCATGCGCCGCATGGGTCCGTCGGCGACCGGCGTGTTGTCCCAGAGAAGGAGTGGGCGGCGAAGGACCTCCGCCCGGCGCCGCGCCTCGTCGGTCTCGATGGTGGGGCTCAGCACGGTTCGACCGGTCCAGCCCACCTCGACGTCGGCTGCGAGGGATCCGCCGATCTCCTCGAGGTAGTCCGAGGACCGGACGCCCAGATAGTCGGTCGGGACGAGCCATAGCGTGCACTCGGGTCCGAGTGCTTCGCGAACCTCGTGGGTGAGAGCCGTGTGGGCCGCGGCCAGGGTGGCGAAGGATCGCCGGTCTGCGTCGTGGACGAGCTCGAAGGGAACGTCGTCGAGGGCCAGGCTCAGGAATCCCGAGCCGAGGTCGCGAAACGTCCGGAACTTTGCACGGAGGGCCTCGATGTCTTCGCGCGACCCGTAGCGAATGGAGAGACCCGGCGAGAGGGCGAAGCCGACCTCGACGCCGTGGCGTGCGCCGGTCTCGATCAGCTCGACGAAGCGGCGCAACGCCGCGTCCGGGTAGGGCTCCCGCCAGCGCGCCCGATGGAGCGGGTCGTCCTTCGGGGCGTAGACGTAGCGATTCATGCCCCAGGAACCCAGGCGCTCGATCCACCACAGCCGGTCCTCGTGCGACCAGGGCGGACCGTAGAAGCCCTCGATGACGCCGCGATGGCGGAAGGGGGTCATCGACGAATCGGATCCGGGCACGGCGAAGGGCACACGCCGGTACGGTATCGCCCGGGTCCTTGCATCGCGACGGCGCCCCAGCGGACGGCGTCGTACACTGGCGCCCTCGATCGGAGGGCTCATGCGGAATCCCAGGTGTCGGAGCGGGTGGACGGGGGCGTCGGCGCTGGGCTGGGTCCTGGTCCTCGGGCTCTGGGGGGCCGCCGCCCGCGCCCAGGACGACATGGACGACGTCCGCGTCGTGATCCATCCCGTGTCGGAGCAGATCCACATGCTCGTCGGGCGGGGTGGCAACATCGGGGTCTCCGCGGGCGCCGACGGCATCTTCCTGATCGACGACCAGTTCGCACCCCTCCACGAACGGATCGCCGAGGCCGTGGCGAGGATCCAGCCCGGACCGATTCGATTCCTCCTGAACACCCACTGGCACGGTGACCACACCGGCGGCAACGAGGCCTTCGCAGCGGCTGGCGCCGTGATCGTCGCCCACGAGGCCGTGCGCACGCGCATGAGCGCGGAGCAGTTCATCGAGGCCTTCGACCGGCGCGTGCCGCCTTCACCGACCGCGGCGCTGCCGGTCGTGACGTTCAGCCGAGACGTCACGTTCCATCTGAACGGGGAAGCGATCCACGCCTTCCACGTGGAGGCCGCTCACACCGACGGCGATGTCGTCGTGCACTTCCTCGGGTCGGATGTGATCCACACCGGCGACGTCTTCTTCTCGGGGCGCTACCCCTTCATCGATCTCTCCACCGGAGGCTCGATCGCCGGCGTGATCGAGGCGGTGGAGCGGATCCTCGAGGCCGCGAGCGAGTCGACGAAGATCATCCCGGGCCACGGGCCGCTGTCGAGCCGGGCCGACCTGCTGCGCTACCGCGACCTCCTGGTTCTCGCCCGGGACCGGGTGGCCGAGGCCATGGCCGAGGGGAAGGGACTCGAGGAGATCGTCGAGAGCCGACCTCTCGCGGACCAGGATGCCGAGTGGGGAGGGGGTTTCATGAAGTCGGACGGGTTCGTGAAGATCGTCCATGCCAGCCTCGCTGAGGGCTCGTAGGGGGCTTCGGTGCCGATCCGTGCGATCGTCTTCGATCTGTTCGACACGCTGGTGGACCTGCGCTTCGAGGATCTCCCCAGCGAGGAGTTCGAGGGGCACCGCATCCCGGCCTCGATCCGTCGGGTCCACGGGGCGGTCGCCGAGCGTGTAGACATCGATTTCGGGGCCTTCGCCGAGGCGGTGCGCGCCGGAGTGCGCGACTTCGGCGAGAGCCACTACGCGAAGCACCGGGAGGTGCCGACCTTCGAGCGCTTCACCGACACCCTGGCCCGGGTGGGCGTCACGGATCCGGAGCTCGCCGAGCGCATGACGCAGATCCACATGGCCGCACTGCGCGCCACGGTGCGCGTTCCCTCCCATCACACCGAGATCCTCGACGCCCTGCGCGCGCGGGTGCGCACCGGCCTCTGCTCGAACTTCAGCCACTCGGAGACGGCCCAGGGCATCCTCGACGTTTCGCGCCTCGCGGAGCGCCTCGACGCGGTGGTGGTGTCCGACGCGGTCGGCTGGCGGAAGCCCCACGCCGGGATCTTCGAGGAGGTGATGGACAGGCTCGGGGTCGCTCCCGACGAGGTGATCCACGTGGGCGACAGCCTGCGCGCCGACGTGGGAGGTGCGTCGGCGCTCGGAATCCGAACGGTGTGGATCACCCGCCGCATCCGCGAGCCCGACGCGCGCCTGTCGGAGCACGAAGGGCCGCACCCGGATCATGCCATCGCGGACCTGTCCGAGCTCCCCGCCCTTCTCGACGCCTGAGCCTCGTTAGGGGAGCCCGGCGCCGGGGACGTCGACTCGGGCCACCTCGATGCGACCGGCGCGCCGGGTGCGGCACTCGTCCGGGCGGACCGAGGGCGCGCTGCACACCAGCAGATGACGGCGTTCCGGGCCGCCCAGCATGCAGGCGATCGCCAGGGAGGAGACGGTCACGCGGTGCGTGACGCGGCCCCCCTCCTCGACGCGCAGCACCTCGTTGCCCAGGGGCGAGGCGACCCAGATCGCGCCTTCGGCATCGAGGCACATGCCGTCGGGGGCGGCTCCCTCGAGCTGGGCCCACACGCGGCGCCCGGACAGGGACCCGTCCTCGTCGATGTCGAAGGCGGTGAGTCGCGCCCCGTAGGTCTCGCCGACGATCAGGGTCGCGCCGTCCGGCGTGATCACCGTCCCGTTCGGAAACATCAGGTCCCGTGCGACCACCCGGGCCTCGCCGGAGGGTGTGACCAGGATCAGCTCGGCGGGGCCGACCTCCGGCTTCGGCACCAGGATGTCGAAGCCGAAATTCCCGACGTAGGATCTGCCGGAGCCGTCGGTCACCATGTCGTTGCAGTGGAACGAGGCGAGCTCCGACAGGTCGGCGTGCAGGGCGAGCCCCTCCGGATCGAGCCGCAGCAGGCGGCGATCGTTCATCGAGACCACCAGCAGGCGCCCATCGGGCAGCCAACCCAGGCCCGAGGGGGAGCCGGCCACCTCGAGGCGGTCCTCGACCCGCCCGTCGAGGTCCACGGTCTTCACCTTCCCGTCGTGCATGTCCGAGAACCAGAGCCGATCGTCGCGCCAGCGCGGTCCTTCGGCAAAGGCGAGTCCGTCGAGCAGGATGTCGGCTTTCGGTTCCATGCCGCGAGACTATCAGAGGGCGCGATGACGCGGTCGCCCCGCGGCTCGAGGCGTGCGAGGATGAAGCGCCCAGACCTGGACGAGGAGCTCGCGTGGACCTGCTTCGCACCCCTGATTCCCGCTTCGACGACCTGCCCGGCTACGCCTTCGCGCCCCACTACGCGGAGGTGCAGGGGATTCGCATGCACTACGTGGACGAGGGGCCGCGGTACGCGGCCCCGGTGGTGATGCTCCACGGGGAGCCGTCGTGGAGCTATCTCTACCGCAGGATGGTGCCGCGGATCGCGGCGGCTGGTCACCGGGCCCTCGCGCCGGATCTGGTCGGCTTCGGGCGCTCCGACAAGCCCAGCCGTCGCGAGGACTACACCTACGAGCGCCACGTCGGCTGGCTGCGGGGGCTCCTCTTCGACCATCTGGACCTGCGCGGCGTGACCCTGGTCTGCCAGGACTGGGGCGGACTCCTCGGCCTGCGGCTCGTCGCCGAGCACCCGGAGCGTTTCGCACGGGTGGTCGCCGCGAACACGCTCCTGCCGACCGGTGACGACCCTCCGACGCCCGCCTTCGAGGCCTGGCTGAAGTTCTCCCAGGAGGTGCCGGAGTTCCCGACCGGCCGCATCCTCGACGGCGCCACCACCACGTCGCTCTCGGACGAGGTGCGCGCCGCCTACGACGCCCCCTTCCCGGACGCGTCCTACCAGGCCGGTGCCCGCCAGTTCCCGACCCTGGTACCCATCTCGCCGACGGACCCGGCCGCCCCCGCGAACCGGGCGGCCTGGGAGGCGCTGGAGCGGTTCGAGAAGCCCTTCCTGACCGCCTTCAGCGACAGCGACCCGATCACCGCCCCCCACGCGGCGATCTTCCAGCAGCGGATTCCCGGCGCGGCGGGTCGCCCCCACCCGACGATCGCCGATGCCGGGCACTTCCTTCAGGAGGACCGGGGCGAGGAGCTCGCCGGCGTCGTCCTCGACTTCATCGCCGCCGACACCGCCTGATCGGACCGGCACCGAGGCCCTCGGGGGGAGCTTGCGCCCCTCCCGGGAATCTCCGAACCTCCGCCCACCTCCTCCCCCCCGACCGGTCCCAACCGCTCGAGGATCCCGATTTGGCCCGCGGCAAGGCGGTCTACGACGAGCGCGCAATTCAGACGCTCGACGCGCTGGAGCACATCCGGCTGCGCAGCGGTATGTACATCGGCCGCCTGGGCGATGGGAGCCATCCCCTCGACGGCATCTACGTGATGCTGAAGGAGGTCATCGACAATGGGGTCGACGAGTTCATCATGGGCGAGGGGCGACGGATCGAGATCTCGCGCGAGAACGCGTCGATCACGGTCCGCGACTACGGGCGCGGTATCCCCCTGGGCAAGCTCGTCGAGTGCGTGAGCCAGATCAACACGGGCGGCAAGTACAACGACGACGTCTTCCAGTTCTCCGTGGGGCTCAACGGCGTGGGCACGAAGGCTGTGAACGCCCTCTCGTGCGACTTCGAGGTGACGAGCTGGCGCGACGGCCGCTTCCGCACCGCTCGCTTCCAGCGCGGCGTCCTCGACGGCGAGAAGAAGGGCCGCGATGCGGCCGCGCCCTCGGGCACCCTCGTCCGCTTCACCCCGGATTCGGAGATCTTCCCCGCCTACGCGTGGAACGAGGAGTTCGTCGAGGAGAGGCTTCGCTATTACGCCTTCCTGAACGCAGGCCTCACCCTCAACTACAACGGCAAGCGCTTCCAGAGCCGAGGCGGTCTGGCGGATCTGCTCGCCCACGAGATGGGTGACGAGGCGCCCCTCTACGAGGGCGTGCACTGCAGCCAGGACCGGCTCGAGTTCGCCTTCAGCCACACGTCGAACTACGGCGAGAGCTACTTCAGCTTCGTGAACGGCCAGTACACGAACGACGGCGGCACCCACCAGAGCGCCTTCCGCGAGGGTGTGCTCAAGGGGGTGAACGAGTTCGCAAAGGAGAGCTTCTCGGGCGAAGACGTGCGGGACGGCATCGTGGGCGCGGTGGCGATCAAGCTCCAGGATCCGGTCTTCGACAGCCAGACGAAGAGCAAGCTCGGATCGACGGACGTGCGCTCCTGGGTGGTGCCCGCGGTGCGCGAGCAGGTGGCCCTGTGGCTCCATCAGCATCCGGAGCAGGCGCGGCTTCTCGTCGAGAAGGTGAAGAGCAACGAGCGCGTGCGCAAGGAGCTCTCGGCCATCAAGAAGGAGGCGAAGGAGCGCGCCCGCAAGGTGGCGATCCGCATTCCGAAGCTGACCGACTGCAAGCTCCACTACGACACCCCCCGCGGAAAGCGACGCGAGGAGACGACCGTCTTCATCACCGAGGGCGACTCGGCGGGCGGCGTGATGGTGCAGTGCCGCGACGTCTACACCCAGGCCATCTTCGCGCTCAAGGGAAAGCCGCTCAACTGCCACGGCATGAAGCGGGACGCGATCTACAAGAACGAAGAGCTCTACAACCTGATGCGGGCGCTGGGGATCGAAGATGGCATCGACGGGCTCCGCTACAACCAGGTGGTGATCGCGACGGACGCCGACGTCGACGGCATGCACATCCGGAACCTGCTTCTCACCTACTTCCTGCGCTACTTCGAGGAGATCGTCCTCAAGGGTCACCTCTACATCCTGGAGACGCCGCTCTTCCGCGTCCGCAACAAGCGCGACACCCGCTACTGCTACTCCGATGCGGAGCGGGAATCCGCCGAGGCCGAGGTGCGCGGCGCCGAGGTGACGCGCTTCAAGGGCCTGGGAGAGATCAGCCCCGGGGAGTTCGGCCGCTTCATCGGCGAGGGAGCGAGGCTGCTCCCGGTGAGCGTGCACAACCTGGGCGAGGTGGGCCGCTGCCTCGACTTCTTCATGGGCAAGAACACCCCCGACCGGCGCGCTTTCATCATCGAGAACCTCTCGACCGAGGTCGTCTAGAACTCGCCCATGGCTCAGCTCGAAGCCCTCATGCGGCGCAACTTCGTGGACTACGCGAGCTACGCGATCCTCGACCGCGCCATTCCCGACCTCCGCGACGGCCTGAAGCCGGTTCAGCGCCGGATCCTCTACACGCTCTCGCAGATGCACGACGGTCGCTACCACAAGGTGGCGAACGTAATCGGCGAGACGATGAAGCTGCATCCCCACGGCGACGCGTCGATCGGCGACGCGCTCGTGGTGCTCGCGAACAAGGAGTTCTTCATCGACCGCCAGGGGAACTTCGGCGGCGTCCTCACCGGTCATCCCGCCGCCGCAGCCCGCTACATCGAGTGTCGCCTCACGCCCCTCGCCCTCGAGGGCCTGTTCAACGATGCGCTCACCGAGACGCGCGAGAGCTACGACGGCCGCACCCGCGAGCCGATCTTCCTGCCCGCGAAGCTGCCGGTCGCCCTGATGCTCGGCGCCGAGGGTATCGCGGTCGGGATGTCGACCCGCATCCTCCCCCACAACATCGTCGAGCTCTGGGAGGCCCAGGTGGCGGTCCTCTCGGGGGAGGAGATCGAGCTCCATCCGGACTTTCCCCAGGGCGGACTCGCCGACGTCTCCCAGTACGAGGACGGCCTGGGAAAGGTCGAGATTCGCGCTCGCGTCGAAGCGCCGGACGAGAAGCGGGTGGTGATCCGTGAGATCCCCTTCGGCACGACCACCGAAGGCCTGATCGCGTCGATCGAGGCGGCGGTGCAGAAGGGCCGCCTCAAGGTGTCGAGCATTTCCGACTACACCACCCACCGGGTCGAGATCGAGCTCGCGCTTCCGCGTGGCGTGAAGTCGTCCGAGGTGATCCCCCAGCTCTTCGCCTACACCGATTGCAGTGTGTCGGTCTCCTCGAACCCGGTCCTCATCGACGAGCGGCGGCCGGTGGTCCTACGGGTCTCGGAGGTGCTGCGCGCGACGACGGACCACCTCCGCGAGCGGCTCCGGGCGGAGCTCGCCTGGGAGCGGGACCGCT
>CALDCK010000068.1 GCA_937937315.1 uncultured bacterium | reverse complement strand
CAGGGCCAGGACCCGCGGCGCGTGGCGCTGCAGCAGGGACTCCACCGTGCGGTAGAAGCGCTCCGACCCGTCGTCGGCCAGCACCAGCAGCCGCGAGACGCGTCGTCCCCGATCGACGCCGGTCTTGCGATCGACCCGGGCGAGCCCGCGCGCCTCGGTCGCGAGGGCGCGCTCGGCGCCCTCCAGTCCGCGCACGATCCGGCCAGCTGAGTAGGCGCTCTTCAGGGCGGATTCGAGGGCCGGCGTACTCTCGACGTGCGGGACGCGCATCTCGCCCCCTGCCCACAGGCGTCGGGATCGAGCCCGGAGCTCCTCGCCGAGCCGGGCGGCATCGAGCTCCTCTTCGACCCTTCTGGGCAGGCGCAGGGCTTCCAAGGCTCTCTCGCTCCGAGGCGGATCGGACTGGGGGATCAGCTCCACCATCTCGGTGGGGCCCGCAGCTTACCGCGGAACCCGCCGAGCTTCGCCGGGTACCGATCCGCGCCGCCGATTCACCCCCTGGGTCGAGGGAGCCGACGGCGCGAGCGCCCCGCCCCTGCTCCGTCATCTGTCATGAGAGCAGGGGCGGAGCCGCATCACTCGAACGTTGGACCCGCTCGCGCCTAGGCGACGGACCGCCGGATCGTGAAGACGGCGGTGGCGGCCAGCAGTGCCCCGAAGATCCACAGCCAGACGCCCGTGATGCCGGGCACGCCCACGGGGGCCACAGGATCCCCAGTCTCCATGCGGACCGTTCCGCTGGTGGTGCCCCCGAACCCCTCGAGCATGCTCCCCGGGCACCCCACGTAGTCGATCTCGTAGGAGATGTCGAAGAAGCTGTCGACGGCGAAGGTGCCGTTGCCGTTGTCGGTCAGCACCGTCTGCCCCGGGCTCGGCAGGCCGAGCTGGTCCCCTGCGCGGAGGTTGAGCGTGCAGAAGTCCGGGTCGCCGAAGATCTGACCCTGGAGCCGGAACATCCTGCTCGGGAAGCTCTGGACCGGGTCTCCCGGATTGCGCGGACCCGTGTGCACCTCGGTGTCGAGCTGGACGGTGATGAACCGCGAGAAGCCGGCCAGCGATCCCGTTCCGATGATTTCGAGCTGAGCCTCGGACTGGAAGCAGTCGACGTTGCCCCCGAGAGAACCGCCCGGCACCTCGCATACGCCTCCGGGCAACGGCTCGGTGCAGGTACCGATGGGGTTGCCGCAGATGAAGTTCTTGTGGATCGCGGCGAGCTCGATCGTGGTGCCCGGAGGCAGGCCGTCGATGATCTCGTGGACCTCGTCCGGGCTCAGGTACTCGCAGCCCGCCGGCGGCAGATCCACGGTTCCGGTGCCGTTGTCGACGACGTCGCAGGGATTCGTGTTCGACGCCATCTGCAGACCCGCGCTGGTCGACCCCGCCATCCCCTCGAGGACGCTCCCCGGCGCTCCCTGGAAGTCGATCCGGTAGGTGATGTCGAAGAATGAGTCGACGGTCCAGTTGCCGTTGGTCTTCTGCGTCAGGGTCGTGTGCCCCGGGCTCGGGAGGCCGAAGGCGGAGCCCGCCCGGATCTGGATGAAGTCGAAGTCCGGATCCCCGAAGAGATCCGCCTGGAGGCTCACCATCTCGGTATCGAAGCTCTGGGGCGAGACGCCGGGAGTGCGCGGACCGGTGTGCACCTCGGTCGCGGCGGGAATCGAAAGCGTCCGGCTGAAGCCGGCCAACAGCCCGGTGCCCGTCACCTCGAACTCGAGAGTGGAGTCGAAGCAGTCGACGTTTCCACCCAGCCCGCCACCCGGCGCTTCGCAGAGTCCGGGTGGAATGGCCGCGCTACAGGCGCCCGGCGCTCCCTGCTCGTTGCAGATGAAGTCCTTGTGGATGGGCTTGAACTCGATGGTCGTGCCCGTCGGAAGGCCGTCGATGATGAGGTGCACCTCGTCCGGAGAGAGGTAGTCGCAGCCCGCCGGCGGCAATACGACCGTTCCCCCCGCGTCGGCCACCTCGCAGGGATCGGCGGCGGCGGCGCCCGGAAGGAGGAAGCCCAATGAAGCGAGGACGAGTGCGGCGACGGCTCCGAGCCGCGCTGTCGTGCCGTCGGTCGAGTGCCGATCCATTCGACGCGAGGCGTCGGTATGCCGATGTACTGCGTACATGGTCATTCCTCCTGAGTGCCTGGCCCGGGACCAGGATGATCCTTCAACCGCGCAGGGTGAGTCTGCTGCGCCCGATGGGTGTCGTGAACACACGGCTCTGAACCCGGCGCATCCGCTCTTCACGGAAGGCGCGGAAGAGGCGTATCGACGAGAGCAAGCGCAGGGCGCGAGTCTGGAGCAGGGTCATCGAGAGAGTCCCTCCGACTCGATGACCAATCTACGCAGGAACTGCGCAGGAAAGAAGCACTTTCTGTCCGAATCCTGCCCTCGGAGGGACCGAGATCGTTAGACCTTCGAACGACGCCGGACCAGCCAGGCCAGGGCCAGCAGACCCGAGCCCAGCTGGAGCGCGGCACCCGGCTCCGGCAGCTCGATCACGTGGAGATCGAAGTCGCCGTTGGTGGCGCTCGACTGCTGGCTCACCCGGACGGTGACGGTCTCCGAGGCCAGCACGGTGCGAACGAGCGCCGCGTCGCGGAACGGACTCGCCGTCTCGATCCCGTCGCAGGCCGTCGGATCGGTGCCGGAGCCGGGCCAGTCGCCATTGGCGTCGAGCTCGTTGCCAGGCGTACCCGAGGCCCCGCAGCTCCGCGTGTTCGCGACACGGCGATGCTCGACGCGAACGGGTGTGAACCCGGACCGCTCACTCCGCTCGCTGGGTTGCAGCTCGGGCGAGGTCCAGGAACGTCGGCTCCATACCGCGCATCCAGAGCCAGAAGACGGCGGCGCCGGCGCCGAAGGCTGCAGCCGCGATCCAGGCCGAGGCCCCCGAGAGCACGACCAGGGAGGCGAGGGGCAGCAGTGCGACGCGTGCGGCCTCGGAGTGAAGCGCCCAGGGCCTCGTCTCGAACAGGCCCCCCAGGTTCAACAGACCCCAGGCGACGGCGAGCCCTGCTGCGGCTGCAACGCCGGCATCGAGGGAGGTGCCGAAGGAGATGAGCCCCACCGCCATCACTCCGAGGAACGCGAATTGGACACAGGCGTACTCTCCCACCGGCCGCGGGTAGGGGAGGTCGAACTTCGACACACCGGCGTCGACCGGGGGCGGGACCTCGGGGCCTCCCTGGTCCGCGGGAGCCCAGCCCGGCGCCGCGAAGAAGATGCGCAGCTTGTCCCCCCAGGAGCGCGTCGCCCGCGCCGTCTGCGCCAGCTCGACCCAGTAGTGCAGATTCGCCCAGATCGGGTTCCAGCTCGTCAGGGGCTTGGTGATGCCGTAGACCACCACCTCCTCCTCGCGCTGGAACGTTCCGAACAGACGGTCCCAGACGATGAAGGTGCCGCCGTGATTGCGGTCGAGGTAGATCGGGTTGCGTCCGTGGTGCACCCGGTGGTGGGAGGGCGTGACGAGCACCGCCTCCAGCGGGCCGATCCTCCCGATCAGCTGGGTGTGGAGCCAGAACTGGTAGATCGTGTTGAGGGCCGAGCAGACGAAGAAGACCAGCGGCGGGAATCCCAGCAGGGCCAGGGGCAGGTAGAAGACCGACGACAAGAAGGGCTGGAGCGAACTCTGCCGCAGCGCCACTGCCAGGTTGTAGTCCTCGCTCTGATGGTGCACGACGTGGGCGGCCCAGAGGAAGTTCACCTCGTGGCTCAGGCGGTGGAACCAGTAGTAGGCGAAGTCCACGGCGAGGAAGCAGGCGATCCAGGTGGCCGCCCGCTGCGGCGACCACTCGGCGAGGCGCCACGTCTCGTAGACGCCGACGTAGCCGGCGACGATGAGCGCGCCGAAGGCGAGCACCGCGAGCTGCATCAGGATCCCGGTGCTCACGTCGTTGATCGCGTCGTTCAGCCGGTAGAGGTCGGCGCGGCGGCGCCTCGCGACCCAGACCTCCACGGCGATCAAAATGAGATAGGCGGGGCCGGCCAGGCCGGCGTAGTCCTTCACGAGCGCTCCTCGGGCCGAACCTCCAGTCTGCCCGAGTCGGGCGAGGCAGTCGAACCCGACATCAGCGTGCTGCTAGCGTCTCGAGATGGGTGACCCCTGGGCCTCGTCGGATGCGACCGAGCAGGCCGCTGCGGTGCGTCGCGGCGATGTGACGCCCCTCGAGCTCGTCGACGCCGCGATCGCGCGCATCGAGCGTCTGAATCCCACCCTCAACGCAGTGATCCACACGCACTTCGAGCGCGCGCGGGACGAGGCGCAGGGCGTCCTGCCCGACGGTCCCTTCCGGGGCGTGCCCTTTCTTCTGAAGGACCTCGCCGCCGGCAATCGGGCGGGAGACCCGATCCACTGGGGCACGCGTTTTCTCAAGGACGCGAACTTCCGGGCCACGACCTCGTCGTTCCTGGTCGACCGCTTCCTCGCAGCCGGGCTCGTGGTGGTGGGCCGCAGCAACGTCCCGGAGCTCGGCGCCTGGTCGATCACCGAGCCCGACGCCTACGGCCCCACCCGCAATCCCTGGAACACGGAGCACTCGGCCGGCGGATCGAGCGGTGGCGCCGCGGCGGCCACCGCGGCGGGTCTCGTGCCCTTCGCCCACGCCAGCGACGGCGGCGGATCGATCCGCAACCCGGCGAGCCAGTGCGGTCTGGTCGGGCTGAAGCCCTCCCGGGGACGCGTCTCCCAGGGGCCGGACACCGCGGAGCCCTGGGCCGGAATGACCTTCGAGTTCGCCGTGACGCGCAGCGTCCGGGATGCGGCGACCCTGCTCGACTGCGTGCACGGTCCGATGTCGGGCGATCCCTATACCGCGACGCCCCCGACCCGACCCTATGCCGAGGAGCCCGGTACCGATCCGGGCGTGCTCCGCATCGGCTACGTCGAGCGTCAGCCCGACGGCGAGCCGCTCCACCCGGAGTGCGACGCCGCGATCCGGGGCGCCCTCACGACCCTCGAGGCCCTCGGCCACCGCATCGAAGCCGATTCCCCCGCGCCCCTGCACTCGGGCCTCCTGGCGCCCCACGTGCTGAACGTCATCTCCTCGAACCAGGCGCGGGACGTGGAGCGCTTCGAGGATCTGCTCGGGCGCAGCCTCGGCCCCGAAGATCTCGACGCCGACAACTGGCGGGTGGCCGAGATCGGTCGCGGTGTGACGGCGACGCAGTTCA
>CALDCK010000067.1 GCA_937937315.1 uncultured bacterium | reverse complement strand
CGAGCAGCCGCTCGCGTCGGCGCCACAGGAGCCATCCCGCGACGAGCATCACGAGGGTCGTGGGGAGGGAGGACGGCCGGAACATCCAGTGCTCGATCTGGGTGCCGGTCCGGAGCTGGATCGCGCTCGACAGCAGAGGGCGGTAGGCGAGGGCGCCCAGCGCCAGGACGAGGCTGGGCCCGAGCCAATCGACGCGCCCGTTCCAGGGGGCGTGAGAAGCTGGCCGAGCCTCCATGGCCGATCAGCCTAGCGCGGACGGAGATACGACCTCAAAGTAGGATTGCTGCTCACCGGTTTCACGGGCTTCACTGGGCTCGTCTGCGAGATCACCTGGCAGAAGTACCTCGCCACGCTGCTGGGCTCCCACGGCGAAGCGACCGCCGCGGTGCTTGCGATCTTCCTCGGTGGCCTCGCCCTCGGCTACGTCCGCTTCGGACGACTCACGCAGGCGCTCGTCACCCGCAGCGAGGGCACGGGGCGTGCGCCTCGACTCCTTCTCGCGTGCGGAATCGTCGAGGCTCCCGGCCACTACCGGGGGGGGACAGAGCCTCAGCTGGGAACTAATCGACCGCGTGGCGAGGCTCTACACGCCGAGTACCGAGCTGCCCCGGAAGCGCGAAGCGTGGGAGTCGCGCGCGACGCAACCGACCTTTTCGTACGCTACTATCACCACGCGTTCCCGTTCCGTCGCGAGACCCTCGGTGCCATCTCGACGCGCTGGCCCTTGGCCCAAGCGGTGGAGTGCGCCAACGTGCGCCGGCAGGCGGAAGGCAGTCTCGGCGATCTGCGGGTCGGAGTGGCGAGCTTCGATCCCTGAGAGCTGGCAGACTGGCGTTCCGGCCGCGCTCTATTCCCTTGCGCCGGCACGGCCGACGGCGTCTGGGGACCATCCGCTCGACCTTGCATCTAACGCGCAGACGCCTATTCGCCGGAGCCCAGCCACTGGAAGCGCAGTCCCAGACCCAGCCGATAGATCCACGGGTCGGCCTCGAAGCTCCAGCGGGCGCGGGTCTGGTCGGTACCGAGCTGGTCGTCGTACGGCTGGGAGTCGCTGAAGGCGATCTCCCGCTCACCGAGGATGTAGTAGAACCGGGCCCCGGCGAAGAGGGAGGTGCCGAGCGGCCCGAAGCGTCCGATGTCCATCTCGATGTCGAGTCCCGGACCGATCCCATCGAACGTGCCGGAGCCGCTGCCCTGGAGCCGTATCTCGCGAAGAAAGCCGTTCGGCAGGTTGTCGTTGCACTCGGTTCGTCCCGGAGGCACCGGTTGGCACTCGGCGTCGACCACCAGCCCTTCGACATCGATCTCGTAACGAATCCAGGCGAACGACGTCTTGAGACGAAGCGCGCGCCCGTAGAGCTCGAACGGAAAGGCGACCCCGGCGTTGGCGCCGTAGATGACATTGCCGAGCTGCGCGACCGTCTCGCTCCCCTGGCCGAGAGCGGTGTCCTCGCTGAAGCCCCGGTTGCCAGACCCCGCCTCGGGAAGCGGGGACTCGATCGTGCCCGGCTCCCCTTCTTGTGCCAGGATGCGCGAGACCCCGAAGGCGGCCGCGACCTCACCACCGACGAAGAGGCGCGGCGAGCCGGGAATCGGCAGCTCGGGCGTCATCAGCTCGAGGTTGCCTCCGATATAGGGCGTGACGTCGAGGTCGCTGCCGGTGGCCGGGTCCCGCAGTGGCTCCTCGCGCGCGAGCGGATCGGGAATGGGGCACCCCCGGCAGATCTCGCTCTCCACCGCACCACTCCAGTCCTGGACCGTGACCCCACCGATGATCGCCAGCGAGGGAACCCAGCGATCGCCCCCATCCTGCGCGGAGCCTGCCAGACGGCCGCCGTCCTGTGCAGCGGCCCGATGGACCGGAAACGCGGTCAGGAGCGCCAGGGCGGCGCACGTGTGCGCGACGAAGTTGACCGCGGCTCGCATCCGAGTCTACCCTTAGCACCGCTTTCGGTGCGACGTGAAGCCGTGGTTCGCAACAGCACACCGCCGAGGGCCCGTTGACCCTTCGATCATGCAATGCCCATGCGGTCCAGGACGTCGCGCTTCCGCGGGCTGTGCATCGGCTCGACCGTCTTCCTCGCAACGCTGGCCGGGGCCGAGGAAGGCGCGCCCGCCGCCCCGGTGGAGGGGGCTGAGTCGAGCGAGGCCCAGACGAAGCCGGACGCCCCGTCGATCGACCCGGACGTCGAGACGATCGTGATCCTGGAAGCGAAGTCGGAGCCCTCGACGGACTTCAGCGTCGGCGACTCCGTCACCGGCTTCGGCGCAGAGGATCTCGCAGCACTCGGGGCCCAGGACGTTGCTGATCTCGCGAGCTTCACTCCCAACCTCGAGATCGTGACCGCGGGAGCCACCACTCCCACCTTCTTCATCCGCGGCGTGGGCCTCAACGACTTCAACCCCAACTCCACCGGGGCGGTCGCCATCTATCGGGACGGCGTAGCGATCAATGCTCCGGCCATCCAGCTCGCCACGCTCTTCGACGTGCAGGCCGTGAACGTCCTGCGAGGCCCTCAGGGCACGGGCCTGGCGCGCAACGCGTCGGCGGGGGCGATCAAGATCTACTCGCGCAAGCCCACCGGCGACTTCGGCGGCTTCCTGCGCGCCGACTTCGGCGACTTCGGCTACCAGGACTACGAGGGCGCTCTGGAGGTCCCGCTGCATCGGGACGTGCTGGCGACGCGACTCGCCTTCCGGCTCTCGAAGCGCGACGGAACGATGAAGAACCGCTGCGGGAACGCTGCGCCGCCCGATCAGCGCAACCCATACGAGCTGGGCGGCATCCCCGTCGATCCGAAGTGGTCGATCTGCGGCGAGCCGGTTTCGACGGTCGGCCAGGTTTCGACGATACCGGTGGGGCTCGAGGAGACCGTGAACAACCTCGACAACTGGGCCGCGCGCGGGACGTTGCTCTTCGAGCCGACCCTCGAGATGTCCTGGCTGCTGAGCGCCCACGGCTCCCGACGCGACGAGGTGACCCGCCTCGGTCAGGCCATCGGCACCGGGAGCGACTTCTGCACCGACCCCACCAAGGTCTGCAATCCTCCCTTCGCGGGGGTCCCACCGGAGCTGCGTGACCGCGCGGGGCAGAGCGGTGGATTGCTGGGCGGCCCGGTGAACGGAGACTCGTACAACGCCAACTACGTGCCCCGCGAGATCCGCCAGCGCTTGAACGAGCTGGCCCCGTGCGTCGCCGCGGGCACCTGCCAGCAACCGCCGGTCGCGAACCGCCTGGCCTTCAATCTGGCCAAGATCCAGCTCGCCGAGGAGCTGGCCCGACAGCTCGACTCCGAGCCCTGGGAAGGTGACTTCGACCACACCGGACCGACGCGCAACGACACCTACGGCGGCTACCTCGAGGGCGACATCCGGTTGCCCTGGGACATCGACTTCACCACGACGACGGGCTACGACACCTACGAGCGACTCGTCGACATCGATCTCGACTTCTCGCCCGAGACGCTCTTCCACATCGAGACACAGGACGAGTCCTGGCAGGTCTATCAGGGCCTGAGCTTCGAGGGCCGGCTCGGCGACGCCAGCCAGACCGCCTGGGAGGTCGGGGGCTACCTCCTTCGCGAAGAGCTCGGGGCCCGGGTCCAGAACGACCTCGGCGACGTCTCGGGAGCCGGTGTCCTGGCGCGCGATTACAGCCAGAACTTCTGGAGCGCCGCGGGCTACGTCCACTTCTCGCACGACTTCCGGAACGACCTCACGCTCGACGGCGGCGTCCGGTACAACTGGGAGCAGAAGGACTTCGACATGGTGATCTTCTCCGTCGGGGGCTCCGTGCCAGAAGGCTGCGAAGCTCTGGACCCCTTCGGCCAACGCAGTCGATGCGAGCTGCGCGCAACCTGGCAGGCGCCGACGGGAACGATCCGCCTCACCTACGCGTTCCGGGAAGACACCCATGCCTACGGGAAGTACACGCGGGGCTGGAAGCCCGGGACCTTCAACGCCACGGCCTCCCAGTTCACCGGGCCCACGAGCGCGGAGCCCGAGACGATCGACTCCTTCGAGACCGGCTTGCGCGGGAGCTGGTTCGACGGGCGCCTCGGCATGGACGCGGCGCTGTTCTACTACGCCTATTCCAACTATCAGATCTTCACCGCCCAGCAGTTCCTGGGCGGGAATCCCGAGTTCGTGATCCTCAACGCCAACGACGCCGAGGTGTACGGCGCGGAGCTGGATGCGCAGGCCCGACCCTGGGAGGGCGGCTACCTGAACCTTCGATTCCATTGGCTGGAGTCCCAGTTCCTCGATTTCGTGAAGACGGATCAGTTCCTGAACCCCGCTGCCGGGGCTTCGGACACCGTGGTGTTCAAGCAGACCCAGAACTCGGGCAACCCGCTTCCCAACTCCCCGAGGTTCAAGATCAGCCTCACGGGCGAGCAGACGGTTCCGATCGGGCGCTACGGCTCCGTCACGCTTCGCTACGACGGCGTCTGGACGGACAAGACCTTCTACGACCCGAGCGCCGGGAGCGGCCTCGGCGACGTGAACGGCGACGAGTTCCTGCCGGACGACACCATCGCGCAGGTCGCCTTCTGGCTGCACAACCTGCGGCTCTCCTGGCGATCTCCGAGCGAAGCCATCGAGATCGCAGGCTGGGTGCGCAACCTCGAGAACGAGGGCTACAAGACCTTCGCCTTCGACGGCAGCACGTTCCGCCAGACCACGATCTACTTCGTGGGAGACCCGCGCACCATCGGCGCCAGCCTCGTCGTCAACTTCTGACCCGGCGCTCCGACCCGCGGATCACGGGACGGCGTAGCCCAACGCGCGCAGATGCCCGAGCTCGAGCTCGCTGATCTCCCGCGTCGGCGCCTCGCCCCAGTCGGGCCGCAGCTCGAGATAGGCGTCGGCCGTCGCGCCCAGTCGCGCCACGGCCTCGGGATCCTCGCCGGCCCGATCGCGCAGCTCGCGGGGATCCCCGCTCGCGTCGTAGAGCTGTTCGACGACACCATTCGGCTGCGCCACCCGCACGTAGCGAAGCGTGCCCTGCGAGACCGCCACGGTGTGCAGGGGCTCCCGCTCGGGCCGCGCCCAGGTCTGGTCGAGATGGGCGATCGCGGGCTCCTCGCCATCGGGCAGGGGCTCGCCCCGTGCGCTCGCCAGGATCTCGGGCCGGTAGGAGCGACCATCGGTGTCGGGCAACTCGAGACCCAGCAGATCGAGGATCGTCGGCCAGACGTCGACGTTGCGCGTGCGGCTCTCGACGACCACACCGGGCTCGAGGCGGAACGGGAAGAAGACGAGCAGGGGGATCTCCGTCGTCTCCCGGTAGACCTTGCGCGCGTGGCCCTCGAAGCCGCGCTCGCCGAAGGCCTCCCCGTGGTCGGAGGTGACGACGACGAGCGTGTTCTCGAGCTGGCCGGAATCGGCCAGGGAGCTCAGCAGGAAGTCCAGTACACCGTCCGTCCAGCGGATCGAGTTGTCGTACACGTCCGAGTAGCGCACGCCGAAGAGCGCGGAATCCTCGTCGAACAGATACTCGTGCACGTCCATCAGGTGCAGGTAGAGGAACCAGCGCTCGTGGCCGCGGAGCCGGAGGAACTCCAGGGCGGCCGCAACCGTGGCCTCGTCGGTCCCGGCCTCCGAGATCGTCGGATTCTCGCGCCGCACGCCCGGGGACGGCGGAACCCCGACGGGACGTTTGTACACCTCGAACCCCTGGTCGAAGCCGAACGTCGGCGCGACCCAGCCGTTGCGGTAGAGACCGACGGTCTGAACTCCGGCTGCCCGCAGGATCTCGGCCGGCATGCGCGCCTCCTCGGGGATCACCTGGTCGAAGCGGTTGATGCCGGTCCGCGCGGGATACAGCCCCGTCCACAGGGACACCATCGAGGACTTGGTCCAGGAAGACTGGGCGAGATGGCGGGCGAAGCGCACGCCCGAGGCGGCCAGCCGGTCGAGCTTCGGGCTGGTGTCGCGCGCGTACCCGTAGCTGCCGAGGCGCTCGGCGCGGAGCGTGTCGATCACGACGAACAGCACGTTGACGTCGTCCCGCTCGCGGAGTGCTTCGATGTCCGCGACGGATCCGACGGGTCGCGGGTCCCATTCGTCGGGCGGGCGGATCTCGATCACGGTGGAGAGGAAGGCGAGCACGATCACGGCCGCGCCCGCGAGCCAGGGCCAGCGCCGATCGAGAAGGCGTCGCGACATCGACGCGGAGGCTAGCTCAGGCCCACGGATGCCATGTTCGCGTGCCGACTATACTCGGCGGATGTTCTGCGTAACTCGCCTGGGCTCACCGGGCCCACGCGCGCTTCGTGCGTTTGCGACAGGCCTGCTCCTCTGCCTCGCGCTCCACGGTTGCGAGCCCGCCGACCCGCTGGAATCGATCCGCCAGCAGCAGGCGGGCGGCGACTACGCGGGCTCGGTGGGGCCGCTGCGCGAGCTGTTGCTCGAGCGCCCGCAGGACCCGGAGGCGAACTTCCTCTACGGCAGGGCGCTCGTGTTCACCGGGCAGCCGAGCCTCGCGAGCTGGTCGCTCCGCCAGGCCATGCAGGATCCGGAGTGGCTGGTACCGGCCGGATTGCAGCTCGCCCGGGCAGCGCTCTTCACCAGTGACTACAACGAAGCGGTCGACGTCACCACGCGAATCCTCGAGCAGCATCCTGAAGACGTGATGGCCCTGCTGCTTCGGGCCCAGGGCCGGGCACACTGGAGAAACGATGCCGAAGCCGCCCTCGAAGACGCCAACCGCGTCCTCGAGCTCGAGCCCGACCGCCTCGAGGCCTACGAGCCGAAGATCCTGGCGTTGATCACTCTCGACCGGCATCCCGAGGCCCGCGAAGCGCTCGTGCAGGTGGGTCTCGAGCTGGCAGCCACGGACGCCCCGACCCGCGGCCTGGCGTGGCACTGCTCGACCACCGCGATCTTCGCCTACGAGGCGGGTGAGCCAGAGAAGGCGCGCGAGACCTGGCGCGAGTGCCTCGAGCGCCATCCGGCCGACCCGAACGTGGTCGTGAATGCCGTGCAGTTCTACGACGCGCAGGCGGATTGGCAGCGCGCGGTCGAGGTGTTGGAGACGGCCTCGAAGCTCGCGGAAGGAGCGAGTGGCCACGCCTTCCGGGTCGCGTTGGCGGATCGATTGCGCCGGACGGGACGGCCGGCCGAAGGCGAGGCCTTGTTGCGCGAGGCGACGACTGTGCAGGACCCGCACCTGGCCGCCGGCGCCTGGGTCGACCTCGCCAGGTTCCGCCACGCACAGCGCGAACATGGCGCCGCCGCCGACGCGCTCGAACGCGCCGTCGCCCTGGCGGGAGAGGTCGGAGGTCCGACCCCGCAGCTCCTGTTCCAGTACGCCGACGCGCTGGTCGTATCCGGGCAGCTCGATCGCGCGGCGGCGGTCGCAGAGGAGATGACGGTAGGGGCACAGCGCCATCTGATCCGCGCCCGGGTCGCACAGGAACGCGGCCAGCACGCGCGGGCGCTCGAGCAGTTCGACGAGGCGTTGCGAGTCTGGCCCGACAACGCCTTTGCGCGCTATTACGCCGCTCTCGCCGCCGAGAAGCTGGGCGACTTCGACCGCGCGATCGAGGAGTACCGCTACTCGATCCGCATCTCCGTGGGGGCAACGGATGCGCGCACCCGCGCCGCGCGCCTGCTGATCGCCGAAGGCCAGGAGCTCCGGGCCTACCAGCTCCTGTTCCTCGACGTCGACGGCGCGCCCCTGGATCCCGAGGGGGAGCTGCTCTCGATGTACCTGATGGCCCGGGTCGCGAACCCGCAGCAGCTCCAGACGTCTCTCATCGCGCTGGGCGCCCGCGATCCGGCGAGGCTGCCTCTGGCGCTGGCTCGCGGCGCGGAGGGCGCGGCCGATCGGGCCGGTCCGGCCGCCGCACTGAGCCTCCTGCGCGGTGCGCCCGGCATCGACTACGCGGATCCGCGCGCTGCCCCGGCGCTGCGCGCCCTCGTGCACTTCGCTCACGGGGCTGGGAGGCCGGATGTCGCGACGCGCGCCGTCGACACCGCGCTCGCCGCCCATCCCGAGGCGGCGGTC
>CALDCK010000066.1 GCA_937937315.1 uncultured bacterium | reverse complement strand
AGCGGTCCCGCCCGAGCTTGTTCGGCGAGATCACCTGACGGACCGCGTCGTCGAGGATCTCGGCGGCAGTTCCAGGCATCGTGCCCAGGCCCGCGTCGACGAGCCAACGCAGGTACTCGCCCAGGGGCATCCCACTCTTGCGGTGACCGAAATCGATCTCCTCGGGGGAGAAGGCGTGGATGTGGAGCTGCGGCAGCTCCGAGCGGATCGCCGCCAGGATCTCCCGGTAGTGATGGTGGTCCTTCGACGGATGAATGCCGCCCTGGATGCACACCTCGGTTGCCCCCCGGGCCACGGCGTCGCGCGCCTTCCCGAGAAGGGTCTCCATCGGATGATCGAAGGCGTCCGAATCGTCCCGATGACGCGAGAAGCCGCAGAACGAGCAGCCGACGTAGCAGACGTTCGTGAAGTTGATGTTGCGGCAGATGACGAAGGAGACGTCGTCGCCCCGATCCCGCGCCCGCGCCAGGTCCGCGGCGCGCAGCAGGGCGTGAAAGTCCGCCCCCTGGGAGCGCAGCAGGACGCACGCGTCGGCCTCGGACAGCTCGCGATCCTCCAGGGCGCGGTCGAGGATCCCCAGCAGCGACGAGCTCGCGTCGCCAAAGAGCGATTCGGACGTCATGCGGCCTCCACGGTCCTGCCCCCGGAAGGAGGCGGCACGAAGCCGCTGGCATCGACGCGCCGGAGGCAGTCGTCGCGCATGCGCGGCTCGAAGAATTCCGGCTGATGGAGCAGCTGATCCGGATACACCGGAAGCCGCTCCACCAACACCTGTCCGGCGGCCTCGGTGCGGCGTCGCAGCTCGCGAAGCGCCGGCCACGGAGCCTCGGGATTGATGAAATCCACGGTGAGGGGAGAGACGCCGCCCCAATCATTGAGCCCCGAGCGCAGCAGCAGCTCGAGCACCTCGGGCGCCAGGTTCGGCGGCGCCTGGACGTTCATGGCGGGACCGAGGATCAGGCGCGCCAGCGCCACCCAGGCGGCGACCTCGGCGTCGGCGAGAGAGGGGAGGCCGCGCATCGGTGTGTCCGGCTTGGCGTGGAAGGGCTGGACGATGGTTTCCTGGATGTGGCCGTAGCGATCGGCCAGATCGCGAATGGTGAGCAGCGTTTCGATCCGCTCCTCGGCGCTCTCCCCGATCCCCAGCAGGATCCCGCTGGTGAAGGGGATCTTCAGCTCCCCCGCCTCCTCGTGCATGCGGATGCGCACGGCGGGGTCCTTGTCCGGGCAGTAGTAGTGGGCCATCCCCTTCTGACGCAGGCGCTCGCTCGTGCTCTCGAGCATCAGGCCCATCGATGCGTTCCACGGCCGCAGGGCCGACATCTCCTCGGCGCTCAGGATGCCGGCGTTGGTGTGGGGAAGCATGCCCGTCTCGAAGCCCACCTGGCAGGCCTGCACGAGGTACTCGGTGGTCGTGCGCAGGCCGCGTGCCGCCAGCCACTCCCGGTGGGCCTTGTAGGCGACCTCGGGCTTGTCGCCCAGACAGAAGAGCGCCTCGTGACAGCCCGCCCGAAGTCCGCCCCGCACGACATCCTCCACCTCGGACAGCGAGTAGGTCTTCGCGTCGGGGGAATCGGGCTGCTTCGCGAAGGTGCAGTAGGCACAGCGATCGCGGCAGAGATTGGTGAGAGGGATGAACACATTGCGCGACACGCTGACGCGGTCGCCCTTGCCGCGGCGCTTGCTCTCGAAGGCCCCCTCCAGGACCGCGTCGAGGACGCCGGCCTCGGTCAGGCTCGCCGCCAGGCGCAGGGCCGGCTCGCGCTCGAGGACCTCGGCGTCCACGGCATCGCTCACGATCCGCTCCGCCTCGGGGAGGCTCGAGCGCTTGTCGGAGATCGGCTGCGTCATGGGGCTCTTTGTCGACCTGCCTTTGTCAACCTGAGATCGACCCGGGCATCATAACACCCCTGAAAACCCCCTAAATGGTTCCATTAGGTTGACATAATGGTTCCGAGACCCGACCCGGCGTCCGGGCCGAGGGGCGCGGCGCCTCAGGCGAGCAGGCGCGAGAAGGTGATGATCGCGGCCTCCCGCTGCCAGAAGGCCATGAAGCGCTTGCGCTCGACGAGCATGAAGGTCACCTCCCAGCCCGCGGCGCCATAGTCGTTCATGACGCGCTCCATCCTCTCGATCGGGAGCTTGCTCGCCCCCAGGAAGATCGTGCCGAGCGCCCCCTCGGTCACCACCTCGACCCGGAACTCCCGCGGCGGTGAGCCGCCGGGGGGGATGGCGGTGTCCGAGGCTCCGGGGGTCGGGCCCAGGCCGGGACGCGCCACCGAGGGGCCCTACTCCAGATCCTTGCGGCTGCGGCGGATCCGCACGCCGGCGAAGCGGAGCACCCCGGCGATCGGCGTGGGCTTCCGCACCGAGACTGTTACCGCATCGGCGTCGAACTTCCCGAGCACGGCCCGGGCGATGCGATCGCCCAGCGCCTCCACGAGCTTGTGCTCCTGGTTCGTGGCGACGTCCTCGACCACCTCGAAGATCCGCTTGTAGTGGATCGTGTGACGGATCCCGTCGCTGCGGCCCGCTCCGCGCAGGTCCCGCTCGACCTCGAGATCGAGCACCACGGGGCGCCGCATCCGGCGCTCTGCGGCGGTCACGCCGAGGGCGGCCGGAACCTGGATGCCTTCGAGAAGGATGACGTCGCTCATGGTGCTCCCGGAGGTCCCGAGTATCCCCCGTCCCCGGGGCTCGCGCGAGGCTCGCGGCCGGGAGCCGCTCCCGACGAGACGGGGGCGGCGGTCCGGGGCTCGGCGGATAGACTCCTCCCCTCTCGCCGACCGAGGAGCTGCCATGGAGATGGACGATGTCCGCCGCGCCGAGGCCGATCACTTCCTACCGGTCGTGAAGCGCCACCCGGTCGCCCTGGTCGAGGGGCGCGGCTCCCGGGTGCGCGATCTCGATGGGCGCTGGTTGATCGACCTGATGGCCGGCTGGGGCGTGACCTGCATCGGCCACTCCCACCCGGCCCTGGTCGCGGCCATCTCGGACCAGGCCGGGCGTCTGATGCAGACGACGAACATCTTCTACACCCTGCCCCAGACCGAGCTGGTCGTGGCTCTGGCCGAGTGCGCGCCGCCGGGAATCACCCGCAGCTTCTTCACGAGCTCCGGCACCGAGGCCGTCGAGGGCGCCCTCAAGCTCGCCCACCGGGCGACGGGACGCTCGGTGTTCGTGTCGACCTCGGGCGCCTTCCACGGTCGGACCCTCGGAGCGCTGCACGTGATCGGCACCGAGAAGCATCGCGCTCCCTACGCACCGCTCCTCCACGAGTCCGTGCGAATCCCCTTCGACGACGTCGCTGCCGCCGAGCGCGCGATCGACGAGCGCACCGCCGCGGTGATCGTCGAGCCGGTCCAGGGAGAGGGGGGCGTCAACGTTCCCGGCGACGGCTACCTGCGCAGCCTTCGAGAGCGCTGTCACGCCGTCGGAGCGCTTCTCATCTGCGACGAGGTGCAGACCGGAATCGGGCGCACGGGCAAGCTCTTCGCCTGCGAGCACGAGGGGGTGACACCCGACATCCTCACCCTCGGCAAGGGTCTCGGCGGGGGCTTCCCCGTCGCCGCCTTCCTGTGCACCGAGGAGGTCGCCGCGACGGTCCAGCCCGGCGACCACGGCACGACCTACGGCGGGAATCCCCTGGCCTGCGCGGCGGCGCTGGCGGTGCTGCGGGTCGTCGAGGAGGAGAAGCTCGTCGCCCGCGCCGCGGATCTGGGCGACCGACTCGCGGAGCGGCTCGGGGCCTTCGTCGCGTCGCGCCCGGACCGGGCGCTGTCGGTGCGTGGCCGCGGCCTCCTCCAGGCGCTGATCCTCGCCGACGCCGACCGGGCCGCAGCGCTGCCGGCGCGGGCCCTCGAGCGAGGCGTCGTCGTGAACGTGACCGCGGGAAACGTCGTGCGCTTCTTCCCCGCCCTGAACATCCCGGAGGAGGAACTCTGGGAGGGCGTCGACGCGGTGCTCACGCTCGTCGCGGACTGAGGGCGGCGCTCAGGAATCGGCGCGCTGCATCACGCGCACCATCAGGCGAATCCCCTCGCCGGCTGCGAAGTTGCTCATCGCCGTGAAGAAGGCCTGATCCGCGCTGCGGAGGTTCTCCGCGCAGTCGAGCTGGAAGCGCACCGATCGCTCCGCATAGTCGGGGTACTGCTTCCCCATGTGGCCGCCCAGGACGTACTCGAGATAGGCGTTGAACTTCGCCTCGAGCTGACGGAGCTGATCTTCGGACGTGCCCCAGGGACGCTCCTCGATCATCACCAGCACGACCTCGCGGGTGGCGGGGTCCTCGGTGATGAGGTCCACCACGTGCGGATTGTGCACTCCGCGGGGCTGCTGCTCCGGCTCGTCCGCGCCCGACAAATCTAGCCCCCGAACATCCCGCCGTTCACGTGGACCACGCTGCCGTTCACGTAGCTCGCGCGAGTAGCGAGGAAGGCCACGACGTCGGCCACCTCGTCGGCGCTCCCCATGCGCTGCTGGGGAATGCGCGACAGGATTGCCGCCTTCACCTCCTCGGGAAGCTCGGTGGTCATCTCCGTGTCGATGAAGCCCGGCGCCACCGAGTTCACCAGGATGTCGCGCCCGGCCAGCTCCTGGGAGAGGCTCTTCGTGAAGGCGTCGAGGCCGGCCTTCACCATCGTGTACGGGATCTGCCCCGGGTTGCCCGTGTGGCCCACCACACTCGAGATGTTGACGATGCGCCCCGTCTTCTTGCGCAGCATGAAGCGGCGCAGGACGAGCTTCGTCAGGTACCAGGTACCGCGGGCCATGCCCGCGACGGCGTCGTAGTCGTCGAGGCCCATCGAGAGCATCGGCGCGTTCACGTTGTAGCCGGCGTTGTTGACGAGGACGTCCACCCGGCCGGCCTTCTCCTTGAGATCGGCGATCAGCGCGTCGATCTCCTCGCCGGAGGCCAGGTCTGCGCGGGTGGTGAAGGCGTCGGGCAGGGACTCCGCCAGCTTCCGGGCCGACTCCTCGCTCGAGCGGTAGTGCACCGCGAGACGGAAGCCCTCCTCGGCCAGGGCCCGGCAGCAGGCCGCACCGATCCCGGTGCCGCCGCCGGTAACGAGTGCGACGGGGCGCTCGTCGCTCACGACGCGCCTCCCGCATCGAGACCGGGGCGCGTCATCCGCTGGCGCCGGAGATGTGCTCGCCGCCGTCCACCCGGATCACCTCGCCGTTGATCCAGGCCGCGTCGTCGCTCGCGAGCAGGGCGATCACCTTGGCGACGTCCTGGGGCGTGGTCAGGCGCCCGAAGGGATTGCGCACCAGGGCCTGGGCGCGCATGTGCTCGCTGCCCGGGATGGCGTCCTGGGCCGGCGTGTGGGTGATCCCGGCCTGGATCACGTTGCAGCGGATCCCGTAGGGTGCGAACTCGACGGCGATCGAGCGCGCCAGGGACTCCAGGGAGACCTTCGCCGCGGCGACCGCGGCGTAACCCTTCCAGGCCACCTCGTTGCCCTCGCTGGTGAGGCCGAAGACCCGGGCGTCGTCGGCGAAGAGCTTTCGGGAGAAGAGGCCCTGCACCCAGCCCAGCAGGCTCGTCCCCATGGCGTGGATCGTGCGGGAGAAGTCGTCCTCGTCGAGGAAGTGCTTCGCGGAGTACTCGGGGGCGCTGGCGATGCCGTGGGTCTGGGCGTTGCCCTCGCCGAAGACCTCGTCGATGGCCTTCTGGACGGCGCCGGCCTCGAGACCGAGCTTTGCGGCCAGCTCGCCGGCCGCGCCCTGGGATCGCTTCGCCTCGGGTGCGAGCAGCTTGAGATTGCCGAAGGCGATCGAGTGGAGCAGCACCCGCACGCGGCCCTGACTGCCCATGGCTTCGGCGAGCTGATCGAGCACCTCCTCGCGCTTCTCCGCCGAGAGCGCATCCACATTGAAGGTCACGAGCTGCGCACCGGAGGTCCGGATCTTCTCGAACTCGGGCTCGATCTTCGCGAGCAGGGCGCGTCGATCCCGGTGGACGATGCAGATGCTGGCGCCCTGCTCCGCCAGCCGCTGGGCCGTCGCCAAGCCGAAGCCGCTGGAGCCCCCGAGGATCACCGCCCACTGGTCGCGTGAGAACGCCATCACCGCACCTCCCCGCGCAGGATGCTAGGAGCCTCGCTGGGGATCCACCAGGGGGGCCCGGGAGGCGGCGGCGGCGATGCCGAGGTCGTCGAGGACTCGGGCGAGGTCGGCGCGGGAGGCGGGCTCGATGGGGCAGCCGGGGGGGAGCGCCTCGGTGAGGCGGGCGAAGTAGCGGCGGTCCTCGCGAGGCTCGACGATCACGACGACGCCCCGGTCGTCTTCCGTGCGGATGAGTCGTCCCACCATCTGCTTGAGGTTGAGCAGCATCACACCCAGCGTGTAGCGCTCGAAGGCGTCATCTCCCTGGCTGCGAAGTCGCGTCTCGCGGCGGCGGCGCAGCTCGGTCGGAACCTCGAAGGGCAGCTTCTCGATCACGACGGCCTGGAGCGCATCGCCGGGGATGTCGAGCCCCTGCCAGAAGGTTCGCGCCCCGAGCAGCACTGCTCCGCCGCCGGCGCGCTTGAAGCGATCGACCAGGGCCGCGGGATCGTCGGTCGCACGACGCGGCATCAGCACGTCGAACCCCTCACCGCGCAGCGCGTCGACCAACCGGTCGCGCACGTCGCGCATGCGCCGCAGACTGGTGAAGAGCGCGAGGGTCCGACCACCGAGTCGGCGCGCCAGGGCGTCCACCACGCCGGCGGTCTGGTCGACCAGGTCTCCCGACGGCTCGCGCAGGGCGACGACGCGCATGTGCTCGGCATAGGGGAACGGGCTCTCCACCGAGACGTTCCAGCTGGGCAGCGCGCGGTCGGACTCGATCTCGAGGGTGCCGAGAGCGGCGAAGGCGTCGCCCCCGACGAAGAGACTCGCCGAGACGCAGGAGAGCGACTCGAGCTTCCCCAGGAACTGCTCGTGAAAGCTGCGAGCCGGTGCGACCTGTCGCAGAGCGAGTCGCCAACCGTCGAAGGGAGCGAAGAGCCCCTCGAAGGCGGCGACCACGTCCTCGCCCTCGTCGTCGAAGGCGGTGCGCAGCGCGGCGGCGGCTTCTCGCAGGTCCGTGACGGCGCGGGCCACGGCCTCGGAGGTGTCGTCCTCCTCGCCCCGCTTCTCGTCGATCGACGCGGCGGTCGCCGCCACGAGCTCGATGCGCTGGGCGGTAAGTCCGGCGATGCGGGCGGCCTGGGGCAGGGCCGCCGCCGCCCGGGGCGGGAGCTCGAAGCTTCCGAAATCACCGGCGCGCTCCCGCAGCACGGCGCCCAGGGCCGAGAGCTCCTGCTGCACGTCGGCGCGCCAGATACGTGCCTCGCCCGGATCCACCTGGAGCCGCGCGGCAGATGGGAAGGCCCGCCCCGGCGAGGTGCCGAAGAGCTCGTCGATGCGCTCCAGCACCGCCTCGGGTCGGACCTCGAGGGCGTAGACCTCGTCCGCGACGCCGGCGAGATCGTGGGCCTCGTCGATGATGGCGTGGGTGAAGCTCGGATAGTCCGGCGGCCAGCGCAGCAGCAGATCGTGGTTCGCCACCACCAGGTGGGCCTGACCCAGGGCAGCCCGCCGCCGTCCGAAGGGGCAGCCGGGCTCCGAGGCGCACTGCTCCCGGGTGCACTGCTCGGCCCGGGCCGCGACCGCGCGCCGCCGCAGGTCGCGCAGCGCCGGGAGCTGAGCGAGGAGCGCGCCGGGCAGGGTGCCGATCTCGCCGTGGGGGCGGATGCGCGCACAGGCGGCGAGGGCGGCGAAGGCCAGGCGGTCCTCGTCGAAGAGGCCTGGCTCCCGCCCCTCGGCGAGCACCTGATGACAGCGGCGGCTGCACACGTAGTTCGCCCGCCCCTTGATGGAGAGGGCGCGCACGTCCGGGTAGCCGAGCATGGAAGCCGCCGCCGGAATGTCCTTTGCCAGGAGCTGATCCTGGAGCAGCTTCGTCCGGGTGGAGACGAGGATGGGCTCGCGAATCCCACCCGACGCGCGCTCGGCGGCGAAGGGGATGGCCGCCGCCAGGTAGGCGAGGGACTTCCCCGAACCGGTCCCGCCCTCGAGCAGCAGACGTCCCCCGTCGGAGAGGACCCGGACGAACTCCCGCGCCATGCGGATCTGTGCCTCGCGCACCCGGTAGCCCGGAAAGTGACGCGCACCGCGACTCGCGTCCCCCAGCGCCGCCGCGATCGCGTCGGCATCGAAGGGGACCCTCGTCTCTCCCCGGTTGGGCACGGCGATGAACTGGGTCGGCTCGCTGGCCTCGGGCAGTCCCTTCGGGAGCAGCAGCGAGCGCCAGGGCGACGTCGGGGCGTAGGTCTCGACCGCCGCCGAGGCGATCGCATAGCGGGACTCGCCGCGCCGAGCCCCGGCCGCGGCCCGGGACAGGACGCGCGCCGCATCGAGAGCGTCGGAGAGGGCCCGGTGCCGCTCCTCCCGCTGGAAGAGCAGGCGGGTCACGGTCTCGAGACGCAGATCCGGCGCGTCCGGATGGGCGATGGCGAGCAGCTGCTGCGTGTCGAGGTAGCGCGCGCGGCCGAGGGCCGGCGAGATGAAGCGCGAGAGGAAGTGGCGCTCGAAGTCCGTGTTGTGGGCCACGATCGTCCGCCCGTGGAGCAGGTCGGCGAGACGCGGCGCCACCGCCTCGACGGGCGGCGCGTCGGCGAGGTCGGAATCCTGGAGGCCGGTGAGCGCCCGGATCGCACGGGGCAGTGCGCCGCGTGGACGGATCGTGCGCTCGAGGGTCGAGGGCAGCGGCTGGTCCGGGTCGAGGAGGACCGCGCCGACCTCGATGATCTCCGCCGCCGGGTCGTCCGAGAGACCGGTCGTCTCCAGATCGACGACCGCCAGCGGGCCCGTCTCCGAGAGGAAGTCCTGCAGCGCGACCCGATCGAGACCGAGGTCAGCCGGGTCGCGCTCGAGGACTTCGAGGGCGCTAGACGTAGATCCCGCCGGAATACTCGCGATCCTGTCGAATGATCACGTTCACCAGCGCGGGCTTCCCCGACGCGGCGGCGCGCTCTAGTGCCGGGCGCAGATCCTCCGGATGCTCGACGAACTCGCCATGACCACCGAGGGCCTCCACCACCTTGTCGTAGCGGGTGAAGTTCAGCAGCGTGCCGTCGACGCTGCCGTACATCGCACCCTGGGGCCGCATCATCTGCCCCCAGGCACCGTCGTTGCCTACGATTCCGATGATCGGCAGGTTGAAGCGCACGGCCGTGTCGAACTCGAAGCCGTTCAGCCCGAAGGAGCCGTCCCCATAGACGATCACGACGCGCTTGTCCGGGTTCGAGGCCTGGGCCGCCAGCCCGAAGGGCATGCCCACGCCCAGGGTGCCGAGAGGGCCGGGATCCATCCACGCGCCCTCTCCCTTGACCGGAATGATCTTCGCCGCCGTCGCCACGATGTCGCCGCCGTCTCCGATCACGATCGGCTGGCCGAGAGTGTCGAGCCAGTCCCGCACCTCGCGACACATGCGCTGCGGATCCACCGGCGACTCGTCGCTGTCGAGGGCCGCCTGGACCTTCGCTTCGGCCGCGGTCTCGATCTCGCGCAGCTGGTCGCGCCACGCCGAGAAGTCGAGCTTGGAGCCGGTGTTCTTCATCTCCTCGAGCAGCATCTCGAAGCTGCAGGCGAGGTTGCCGACGAGCCCGACGTCGGTCTGACGGTTCTGCCCGATCAGCGTCGCGTCCATGTCGAGCTGGATGATCTTCGCGTCCGCGGGAATCGTCTGACCGAAGCGCATGCGGAAGTCGAGGAGCGTGCCCGCGAGGACGATGCAGTCGATCTGCTGAAGGGCGTCGCGACGAGATCGATTCAGGAACTCCGGCGAGTCCGGCGGCACGGTGCCTCGACCCATGCCGTTGGTGTAGGTGGGCATGTGGGTCTCGCCGATGAAGCGGTTCATCGCCTCGGAGGCGTTCGACCACTTGACGCTCGTCCCCGCCATCAGCATCGGGCGCTCGGCAACGGCCAGAAGGTCGAGGGCCTCGCGCACGGCGTCGCGATCCGGCGAGAGCCGGGGAGGCGCGGTGCGGATGCGGGGGATGGTCACCTCGTCCTCGACGCTGCCCATGAAGATGTCCATGGGGATCTCGAGATAGGCGGGTCCCGGAATGCCCGACACCGCGTGGCGGATCGCCAGCTCGATGTACTCGGGGATCCGGTGGGTCTGGTAGATGGCGTCGGCGAACTTCGTGATGGGGCGCACGACGCCGATGTGGTCCATCTCCTGGAGAGAGCCGCGGCGCAGGTTCTCGAAGGGGCCCTGTCCGCCGAAGACGAGGATGGGCGAGTTGGCGCGCCAGGCGTTGGCGATGCCGGTCACGCCGTCGGTGACGCCCGGGCCCGCGGTGATCGCGGCGACGCCGATCTTCCCGGGATTGCAGCGCGCCCAGGCATCCGCCGCATGCACCGCCGCCTGCTCATGGCGGACGTCGATGATGCGGATCCCCTCCTCCTTGCAGCCGTCGTAGAGCGGCATGATGTGGCCGCCGCAGAGGGTGAAGACACACTCGACGCCGGCTTCCTTGAGTGCGCGCGCCGCCAGCTTTCCGCCGTGAACCGTGGACATGGCATACCTCGAATGAGCCCCCCGAGCCGAGCGACGGTATCACTCGCCCCGAGGCGGGGTCAAACTGCGAGCGGGAAGCACACCAGAGTGCGCTCCCCGCTCGAGAAATGGCCAGGAGATCGATGTGCCGGCGAACCCCCCGCACCGAGCCCGAGAGCGGCTCGGCGCGCCGGAGGCGCCGCCTCGAGCCCCTAGTTGCCTACGAACTCCGCACGGCGGTTGTAGCGCCAGGCCGATTCGTCGTGCCCCTGAACAGCCGGCCGGTCCTCGCCGAAGCTCACCGTATTCAGCTGCGAAGAGCCCACGCCCAGGTCCACCAGGTAGCGCTTCGCCGCGTTGGCCCGACGCTCGCCGAGCGCCAGGTTGTACTCGGAGCTGCCGCGCTCGTCGGTATGGCCCTCGATCGTGACGATACCCGTCGTCTTCTTGATCTCGTCCGCGTTCGCCCGAAGCGCATCGCGCGCATCGGGCCGGATGTCCGAGCGGTCGAAGTCGAAGTAGATGGTCTGGAGATCGGTCAGCGGGTGCGACTCGCGCATCGAGTCCTCGCTGGGCGCCTCTCTCCACTCGGAGCCCTCGGGCTGCGTGGTCTGCTCCGCATCCTGGGTCGTCTGGCACCCCATCAATCCCATTCCGAGCATCAGGATCGCCGCCCCAGCGAGCCGTGCGAACGATTCTCGCGTCATATCCCCCTCCTCCAAGGCATCATGGATGGCAAGGCGGATGCCGTAGCTGCCGCGCCGCGTGCCCCATCCCGGCACCGCGCGGACGAATCCGCCCCAACCTCTCGTTGGCGCATAGGGTGGCGGCTCCACCCCCCGGAGGCAAGGTCTGAGAGGATCGAGCACTTCGGGCGCTCGATCCGGGTCGAACTCCGCTCGGCTCCCGCCTCGCTCCGCGCGCCCTTCGGGCGCTCGACCTGGGTCGAGATCCCCTATCCGAGGCCCTGCTCGACCAGATACTCGGCCACCAGGGTGGCGCCCTTCGCCGCGCCGAGCTTGGTGTTGTGCGACAGCAGCACCATCTTGATCCCATTGCGCAGGACCGGGTCTTCTCGCACCCGGCCCACCACGGTGGTCATTCCATCGTTGAGACGGCGATCCACCCGGGGCTGGGGGCGATAGGGGTCGTCGGTCACGTGGATCAGGTCCGGGGGTGCCGAGGGCAGCCCCAGGTCCGTGAATTCGCTGCCGAAGGAGCGCATGGCCTCGGCCACGTCCGCCGGCGAGGCCGGGCTCCCGAGGCCCAGGCTCACGCACTCGGTGTGGCCGTCCCGGACGTTGACCCGATTGCAGTGGGCCGAGACCGGGACATCGAGGGGGACGATTCGATCGCCCTCGAGGGCCCCGAGGATCTTCGAGGTCTCGGTCTGGACCTTCTCCTCCTCCTTCGGGATGTAGGGGATGACGTTGTCCAGGGCGTCGAGTCCCAGAACTCCGGGGCTCCGGCCCGCTCCCGAAAGTGCCTGCATGGAGGTCATGATGACGGCCTCCACGCCGAACTGGCGGGCGAGGGGGGCGAGGGCCACCACCAGCCCCGTGGTGGTGCAGTTCGGGATGGGGACCACGCAGCCCTTCCAGCCCCGCTCCCGCTGCTGGCGCTTGACCAGGACGGCGTGCTCGTGGTTCACCCCGGGCACGATGATCGGGACGTCGTCCTCGTAGCGGAAGGCGGAGGAGGTCGAGACCACCGGAACCCGGGGAGCGAAGCGCTCCTCCAGGGCGCGGGCGGCATCGCTCTCGACGGCGGAGAAGACCAGATCGACCGAGCCCGGATCGAGCTCGGCGGCGTTCTGGACGGGCACGTCCTCGAAGCGGGCCGGAAGGGGCTCCTCGCAGGCCCAGCGCATCTGCCCGCTCTCGGTCGTGATCGCCTCGCGGTAGGAGCGTCCGGCACTCCGGGAGCTGGCGGCCAGGGCCACCACCTCGAACCAGGGGTGCTGCTCGAGGGAGACGAGGAACTGCTGGCCGGCGACGCCAGTCGCACCGAGCACGGCGACGCGGCGGCGGGACGAACTCATGGGGGGACACCTGGGGTGGGGGTGGGGGCGGCTCAGAGGGCCGCAGAGGGCGGCGGACACGGTATTCCCGCCGGGGACCCGGAGAGGCCTCAGGGAGTAGCGAATCTCGCGATCCGGCTCCACGCCCGTTCCCGTCAACCGGAGGGGGCCGTCTGCCGATGCACGGGGGCGGGATGAACGAGCCCAGTACGGAAGTCCGGAGCCGCGAGTCGGCCTCCCCCTACCTCACGCGGGTGGTCGACTGTCCCGCGATCCAGCCCGCCGGCCTCCACCATCTGGAGCCGGACGGCGGATCCGCCCTGCTGCCCTGGGACCGGGTCCTGCTCGTCGTGGCCGCGGAGATCGGCGAGCCCGAGGGGGTGCGGACCATCGTCTTCGACGTGATCGCGGAGACCGGCGAAGACGTCTGGCTCGCCCACCGCATGGACGCGGAGCCGGGCTCGGCGTCCATGGACCTGGCCCGCGAGCTCACCGCCCGTCTCGCCTCCGACGCCTGCGGCCCATCACTGAAGAGTCTCGCCGCCGACGGCATCCCGTCGCGCTGGTACCCGGATCTGGCCTCCTTCGAGGAGGACACGATCGCCCTGCTGACCCGGAGTCCGGGCTAGGCGATCTCAGGAAGCGGGCGAGTCCATCTCCTCGAGCGCATCCACGATCAGGCTCGGATCGAGCCAGATCTGGAAGTCGCGCCGAACGTCGACCAGGCGGACCCGACCCTCGCGGTCGAGCAGGTAGGTGGCCGGATGGGGCACCCCCTCCTCGATGGACTCGGGGGTCTGGAGCAGGAGCCCGAAGCGCTCGATCGCGTGGCTCTTCGGGTCGCTGAGGAAGCGCACCTGTTCCCGCAGGCCGGCCTCGTCGATGAAGCGCAGGGTCTTGGCGTTGATCTGCTCGCTGGCCATCACGTAGAGGATCCGCAGATCCTCGAACCCGGCGAGGGCGCTCCGCAGCTCGACGAGCCGCGCCTTCGTGAAGGGTCACCAGTCGACGCTGCGCTCGAAGGTGAGGAGCACCGGGTGACCCCGGAAGTCCGCCAGGCGCACGGGCGTCCCTTCGAGATCGGGAAGGGTGAAGTCGGGCAGCCTCTCGCCCACGGCTCCGACCGCGTGGGGGATGTCCGCCCGGAGCTCCGCCTCGACGCCACGGCGGCCGATGCTCGTCGAGGGCAGCATGGCCGTGAGCAGCAGCAGCGCCGCGATCGCCAGGGTCGCCAGCCAGCGCAGCATCAGGACACCTCGGCGACGACGCCAGCCGGGCGCAGCCACAGGAACGCGAGGGCCAGCAGGAGGAACAGGGCGGCTTCGACCCGGAGGACCTCTCCCGCGAAGGCGTAGTAGTCGCCGACCACCCAGGCCGCCAACCGGTACAGGGCCATGAGCACCAGGGCGAAGGCGGTCACACTGCCGATCGACCGACCGGCCGCGGGTCGGCGGGCCGTCGCCAGCAGGGATCCGCCCCACCCGACCAGGGCGCAGCCCGCGAAGGCCACGAAGTAGAAGCCCACGGGCCCGGTCGGAATCGCGGGCTGGCTGTTGGGCGCGTGGTAGGCGAAGAAGCTGACGAACAGGACCAGCCCGATCAGCACCAGCACGGCTCCCACCGTGCCACAGAGCCAGGCGTAGGGTCGCAGGGCCACCACGCCGGGAGCTTAGGCCGCGCCGGCGGCTCGCACGAGCCCGGCTCCGGATTCGATACCATGCCCGGATGCTGCAACGTAACGAAGGACCGCAGACCCCCTTCGAGGTGTACTGCTACCACTGCCAATCCAGCTTCGCCCTCGGGACTCGCCGCTGCGTCCACTGCGGCCAGCCCATCGGCGGTCGCGCAGCCCGACCGGGACGCGAGGCGACCGCCGAGGTACAAGCCGGCCCGGCCGCCGAGGACGAGCTCGTCGAGCCGAGCATCGCGCGGCGCATCGGCGGCACCTCCCTCTGGGTCCTGATCGCCATTGCCGCCGCCGCCTCGCGTCTGTGCGCAGAGGGCTGAAGCCGTGGGCGACGAGTCGTCCCCCCGACTGGCGGTAATCCGCTTCTCGGGCGAGCTCACCACCAAGGCGCGGGCCACCCGGCGACAGTTTCGCGCCCGCCTCGTGCACAATCTGCGAGACGCCCTGGCGGGAGAGGGCCCCCCTCCCCGGCTCGAGATCGCCCATACGCGGATCTTCGTCCACCTGCCTCCCTCCGGGCCCGGCATCGACGATCCCGGAACCCAGAGCGATCACGCCCTGACCCGCGTCTTCGGCGTGCAGTCCGTCTCCTTCGCCGAGCGCCACCCCGCGCCGGACCTGGCCAGCGTGGTCCGCACCGGCGAGGCCCTCTTTCGCGAGCGGGTCCGCGGCCGCCGCTTCGCGGTGCGCGCCCGACGCGTGGGCGACCGACGAGCGGGCGGCATGCGGTCGATGGAGGTGGCCCGCGCCCTCGGCGCGGCGCTGCTCCCGGTCTCCGCCGGTGTGGACCTGACCCACCAGGAGGTGAGCGCTCACGTCGAGCTCTCCGAGGGCTCCGCATCCTTCTTCTCCGAGCGCATCCCGGGACCCGGCGGGCTTCCGCTGGGCGTGGAGGGGCACGCGGTCGCGCTGATGTCCGGGGGGTTCGACTCGCCGGTCGCCGCCTGGCAGCTCGCCCGCCGCGGCGTCGCCCTCGACTACGTCTTCTGCAACCTCGGAGGGCAAAGCCACCTCCAGGGCGTGGTGCGGGTGGCGAAGGTGCTGGCGGACCACTGGTCCTACGGCCACACCCCCCGCCTCCACGCCATCGACTTCGAGCCGGTCGCCGCCGCGATCCGCGCGACGACCGAGACCCGCTACTGGCAGGTCATTCTGAAGCGCCTGATGCTGCGCGCCGCCGAGGTCGTGGCTCGGGAGCGCCGCGCCCTGGCGATCGTTACCGGCGACGCGATCGGGCAGGTCTCGTCCCAGACCCTCCAGAACCTGGCGGTCGTGTCACGGGCGACGGAGCTGCCGATCCTTCGCCCCCTGGTCGGAGCGAACAAGGACGAGATCATCGCCCAGACCCAGCGCATCGGAACCTTCGAGCTCTCGAAGGTGGTCGGCGAGTACTGCGCCATGGTGCCCCGCAAGCCGGCGACCCGCGCCGCGCTCCGCGCGATCGAGGAGCAGGAGTCCCGACTCGAGCCGGGTCTCGTCGAGAAGGTCGCGGCCGAACGCAGCGTGCTCGACCTGCGGGCCATCGACCTGGCGTCCCTCGACGTCCCCGGCCTCGCCGTCGACCGACCGCCCCCGGGCGCCCGGCTCATCGACCTGCGACCTCTCGAGCAGTACCGCGCGCAGCACCACCCGGAGGCGCTCCACCTCGAGTTCGCGAAGGCGCTGGAGGCCTATCCGAGCTTCGATCGCAGCGCGGTGTACGTGCTCTCCTGCGAGTTCGGACTCATGAGCGCCCACCTCGCCGAGCTCATGCGACGCGAAGACTTCCGCGTCCACCATCTCCGGGGCGGGCAGGCCGCCCTCATGGCCCTCGCGCCTTCGGCCGACTCCTAGCAGCCGGGTGACAGCGGGCTAGGCGCTGACGTGCACCGCGACCCGCCGCGTGCGCGGTCCGTCGAACTCGAAGAGCCAGATCCCCTGCCAGGTGCCCAGCAGCAGCTCGCCAGACACGACGGGCACCACCTCGGAGGGGCCCAGCAGCGACGCCTTCACGTGGGAGTGGGCATTGTCGTCGATCCGATCGTGGAGCCAGTCGTTGCGGCGCGGTGCGAAGGCGTCGAGGGCGCGCAGGACGTCCTTGCCGATGTTCGGATCGGCGGTCTCGTTCACGACGACCGCGGCCGTCGAGTGGAGCACCATGATCTGGGCCGTGCCCGTCTCCGGCGCGACCCGCTTCACGATCTCCTTCACGCGCTCGGTGATGTCGATGGACTGCTCGGCGGCTTCCGTCTCGACTTCGAAGTACTCGGTCATGGACTGCTCCGGCCCGAACCCACCCCGACGAGAGCCTATCCCAGGAGCGCCACCGGCACCGATCACTCCTCGAGCAGTCGCTCGACGGTGCGTCGACGCTCGTCGGGTGACAGCCCGCGCAGATGACGCAGGGCGCCGCGAAGGCGCTCACGGTCCTCGTCGGTGAGGGACCGGAAGTGGGCCGCATTGTCGCGAATCCGCTCCCGCTCCGACGCCGGGAGCTCCCGATAGCGCTCCCCCTTCGGCACGCCGCCTCGCAGCCGGTCCTCGAAACGCTCCCGCATCCTCGACCGCTCGTCGGGCGTGGCCTCGCGGAAGCGCCGGCGCTCCTGCTCCCAGCGTCCCTGGCGACGCCCCTCCCACTGACGCTCCATCGACCGCCGCTGCTCCGGGGTGGCCTTGCGGAAGGCGGGCGCCCTGGGTTCGCGCGCCTCCGACGGCTCCGCCCAGGCGCCGGCGGAGGCGAGCGGTTGCGGCGAGCCGCCTCGCCTCCCCTCCCAGCGCGCGGAACCGGGCTACCCGTCTTCGGGCAGCTTCAGGACGAAGTCGATCACGGCCCGGTCGAAGGCCTCGGGCTCGTCCAGATTCACCAGATGCCCCGCTCCCGCGATGGTGACGCGCCGGGCGTTCGGAAGTCGGCTCTCCATCACCTCGGCGGCTCGAAGGTAGGCGTCGTCCTTCTCCCCCACGATGACGAGGGCCGGAGCCGTGATCCCGCTCAGCTCGTCGATCACCGGCGGCGCCGGGCCGGCGACCCGGCGGGCGAAGTGGGCGACACCGTGGGGCACCTGGGCGGCGATGGCGTCGGCCGCCGCACGAGCCACCGGCCGCTCGGGATGGAGGCCAACGGTGGTGTCCGCAGCGCGACCCTCCACGAACGCCCGCATGCCCCGACTCTCGACGAAGGAAGCCGTCCGCTCGACCATCTCCTCCCAGCGCGCCTGGGCCTTCGGGTTCTTGAAGCCGGGTCCGGTGTCCACCAGGAGCAGGCCGCGGACGCGCTCCGGGCGGCGCAACGCGAGGTGGAGCGACGCCAGCCCGCCGAAGGAGAGACCTCCGACGACGGCGGGGCGATCCGGCGACGCCCAGTCGAGCACCCGCGAGAGATCGTCCACGACGCGATCGATTCCGTAGGCCTCGGGATCGTCCGGGGCATCGGACCGGCCGTGGCCCCGGTAGTCCCAGAGCACGAGCTGCAGACCGGCCCGAACGAAGGACTCGACCTGGGGGCGCCAGTTCTCCGTCGTATTGCACAGCCCGCAGGAGAGCAGGACCGGGACGCCCTCTCCGTGGGCCTCGGTGTGAAGCTCGTAGCCGTCGGCGGTGCGCACGCGCGCCATCAGCACTCCTCCAGCTTCTCACGCAGGGCACCGGCCATCTCTTCGATCTGATCCCGCATCGCCCCCTTGATCGTGAACTCGGGGACCAGCGGTCGGGTGCGTCCATCCAGGGCGATGCGGACGCGGGTGCGCTTCCCGCGCGTGCGGAAGCTCAGCCTTCCCTTGAGCTCGCGCCACACATTGCCGTCGCAGACCTTCTCGAACTCCACGTCGCCGTCGTCGAGGGTGGTGAAGTGGAAGGTCGCCGTACCGCTGCGACCGAGCGCGGTGTAGTGGCTCTGGGCCGTGCGGCGGTTGCCCTCGCGCTCGACGATCTCGGTCTCGGTCTCGGGGAAGAGACCCTGGAGCGTCTCGTCGCGGTTGGCGATCTCCGCGGCGGCGTCCCGGGTCTGACGGACGTCGAACTCCTTCTCGAGATGCACGCAGACCTCCCTCGGATTCCCGACATTCTACGCGGGCCGAAGCCCGCGCGACAGGATCCGGTCAGTGGATCTCGAGGGAGAAGGGAAGCAGGGCAGCGGGCGCCCCGTCGGCCAGCGCCCGCAGCCAGGGACGCGCCCGTGCGACGACGCCGTCGAGGGGAGTGGGGACGAGGGTGAGGCGCGCGCCGCCCATCGCCTCGACCAGCTGATCGGCGAGGGAGCGAGGCGGTGGATAGACGACGAGGGCGACGTCGGCGTCCTCGTCGAGGGAGAGCCTCCGCTTTCCCACCGCCACCGCGGCGCGCAGGCCGCCCAGCTCGTCGATGAGACCCGCCTCGAGTGCCTGGGCGCCGGTCCAGACGCGACCGCGAGCTACGGCGTCGATCTCCGCCGGCTCCGCTCCCCGCCCGTCGGCGACGCGTTCGACGAAAAGGTCGTAGATCGATCGCACCTCCGCGCGGAGTCGCTCGCGGCTCGGACCGCTGAGGGGACGGGTCGAGAGCTGGAGGTCGGCGTGGCGGCCCCGCGTCAGGGACTCGAAGCCGATGTCGAGCTTCTCCAGCGCTCCTCCGAGCACGGGACGCAGGACGAAGACGCCGATCGACCCGGTGATGCTGGCGGGCGAAGCCACGATGGTGTCGCTGCCGGCGGCCACGTAGTAGCCCCCGGAGGCGGCGACGTCCGAGAAGGAGGCGATGATCGGCTTCCCCTCGGCCTTCACCCGCTGCGTCGCGCGCCACACGATGTCCGAGGCCAGGGGGGAGCCGCCGGGGCTGTCGATCCGGAAGATGATCGCGTCGATCTCCGGGTCTTCGGCCGCCTTCTCGAGAGCATCGGCGACCGTGTCCGAGGCGAGGATCGGCGAGCCGTTCGGCGAGGCCCGGCCCTTGCCCGTGACCACATTGCCGCTCCCGTAGACCAGGGCGAATTGGGCGACCGGGTCGAAGCCCACGTCCGACGGCAGGACCGCCGCGTAGTCCTCGGCGTCCACGACGTCCCCGCCGCCCAGGTGCTCGACCAGCTCGTCGAGCTGCATCACGCCGTCCACGAGCCCCCAGGTCTGCATCTCGGCCGGGTCGATGGGCGCAGCGGCGATGGCATCTCGCACGGCCTCCTCGGGCAGGCTGCGCCCCTGGGCGATACCCTCGACGAACTGCGCGTCGACGGAGTCGAGCAGCGACTCCGCCATCTCCCGGGTGGCGTCGCTCATGCTCCGGCCGGCGAAGGACTCGGCGGCGCTCTTATAACGACCGATGCGCTCCACCTCGACCTCGACGCCGAAGCGCTCCCACAGCCCTCCCAGGAACAGGTACTCCGCCGCCAGGCCCACCACTGGAGCGCGCGCGGCCGGCGCCGCGTAGGTCTCGTCGGCCGCACTCGCCACGTAGTACTCGAGATTGGCGCCGAAGTTGGCGAGCTCGAGGTAGGCAACCGTGTGCCGTCCCGCCGCGGAGAGGTCGGCGATGGCATCGCGGAGCTCCTGGGCCTTCGCCCATCCGAGAGAGAGGTCGCGGATGCGGAAGATCACGGTGGCCAGGCGCTCGTCGCGCTCCGCTTTGGCGATCTCCGAGAGTATCGAGACGAAGGGTCTGCCCCGGTTGCCCAGGAAGCGCGCGAAGAAGGGCGGCTCAGCGGTCTCGATGAACTCGCCCTCCAGGTCGAGGATGAGGACGCTGCCGTCCTCGATCCGCGGACCGCCGCCGGGAAGCAGGATCCAGACCGCAAAGGCCGCCACTGCGACCGCGATGAGGAACCGGCGTGCCGTTCGCATCTCACCTCCCATAGCGCCGGCGGCAGAGGCCGGCTTGGCCTGGAACGTAGCGGGTTCCTCCGGGATTCCCGCGCGGGAGGCCGCGGCAAGGGCGCCGCTCGGGCTATGTTCGGCGGCGATGGGAAGGGAGGTCTATGTCGCCGCCGTCGGCCTCACGAAGGTCGATCTCACCGGTCGTATCTTTGCGTCGATCTTCGATCTCTTCTCCGAAGCCTACCGGGCTGCGCTGGTCGACACCTCGGTGCGCACCTTCGACGCCGTCCAGGTCGGCATCATGGACAGCGAGGAATTCGAGAACCGCGCCAACATCGCCACCAAGATCGCCGACCGCCTCGGACTCACCGGAATCCCCGCGGTCCGGACCGAGACCGCCTCTTCCACCGGCGCCGCCGCACTCCACGAGGCCTATTACAAGATCGCCTCCGGCGAGTTCGAGAGCGTGCTCGTGCTCGGCGGGGAACGCATGAAGATGGTGACGACCGATGTCGCCACCGCGATCATGTCCAAGACCGTCGATCCCGAGGAGCGACGCTTCGGTTTCACGATGCCGGCGCTGATCGCGCTCATCACCCAGGCCTGGTTTCGCGAACGCCGCCTCTCGGGCAAGGCCGTCTCCGACGTGCTGGCGCGGCTCATGTTCCGCGCCCACGCCCTCGCAGCGAAGAACCCCCTGGCCGCCTTCTACGGCCGGGCCGAGCCCCTCGACGCCTACTACGACTCCACGCGCAATCTACCGGTGGCCACGCCGCTCATGCGCAAGGACTGCTCTCCAATCTGCGACGGTGCCGCCGCGCTGATCCTCACCGCGAAGCCCCAGGCGGTCCGCGTCGCCGGCCTCGGCTCCGCCACCGAGACCTCCTCGATCCTCGATCGCAGCGCCCTGACCAGCCTCGACGCAACCCGCCAGGCGGCGCGGATTGCCTATTGGCGCGCGGGCATCGCGAGCCCCCGGGCCCTCGAGGGACTGGTGGTCGAGGCCCACGACGCCTTCAACAGCCTGCTGCCCATCGGACTCGCCGATCTGGGACTCGTCGACCCGGAGGACGCCGTCGAGGCGCTGGTCGGGGATCTGCGCCGCGATCCGGTGGATCCGCTGCGCAATCCCATCACCGGGCCGCGGGGCCGCATCCCCACCAACCTCTCCGGTGGACTCAAGGCCCGGGGACATCCCGTCGGCGGGACGGGTCTCTTCCAGATCGCCGAGAACTACCTCCAGCTGACCGACCGCTTCCCCCACCGCGAGGCCCAGGTGCCGAGGGCGCGCATCGGCCTCTCCCACTCGATCGGCGGACCGGGAAACAACAACTACGTCACGATTCTCGAGCGAACCGACGCGCGCCGGCGACGCGACGCGGTCGCGCAGCCACGGGTTCACTTCGAGTCGCACCCGCGGCACCGGTCGCGGACGCGGCCGAGCGGCCTCGACGGTGCGCGAGCAACGGTGCTGGCCGCGACCACGATCTACGTGACCTCCGGAGGCGGGGAGCCGCTCCACGTCGCGCTCCTCGACATCGAGGGCCAGCGCGTGTTCGCGAAGCTCGACCATGCGCCGCGAGACGGCGAGCCCTTCGAGCAGGTGCTGACCGGGCAGCGGGTCAACTTCCTGGTCAAGGACGATGGAGACCATTACTTCCAGATCCCGCGCGGTCGCGACGTCGGCCTCGGGCGGATCGTCCAGGCCATCCGGCGCCGGGTCGGCTCCGGAGCGGGCGAGTGAGGGGACGCGGCTCGCCGGGGACATGGCCCTTCCCACGAGTCCCGCCCCGGCGGCATACTAGGAGCGTGAGCAGGATGCGAGGGCAGACATCGGGATCCTGTCCGTCTAGGGCGCGGCCCTTCGACTCCACCCACCGCGGGCTCGCTCCGAGCGCGCTCCGAGGCTGCGCCTGACGATGGACATCCGATCTCTGCGTCCGAACGACCTGCCCGCCCTCGTCGCGCTCTCCCGCGACTGCGCGCGGGGGGAGACCGACTTCGTGCTCAATCCGCTCTGGGAGAGCGAGGAGGAGCTCGAGGCCGAGTTCGCCCGCTTCGGCATCGCCGCCGAGGACCACGTGCTGGTGGCGGATCGCGGCGACGGCGAGGTGGTGGGAATGATCGGCTTCCTACGCCAGCCCGGGGACTCGGCTGCCGGCATCTTCTGCCCGATCGTGAAGCGCGGCGAGCGCGGGCACGGCATCGGCGGCGAGCTCCTGCGCGCAGCCCAGGACCTGGCCACCGGGACGCTGGGCATCCGCGTCCTCACCGCGGGCATCGGCACGCGCAATCGCGCCGGCTACTCGCTGCTCACGAGCCACGGGTTCCGCCCCAACCAGCAGGCCTTCCTCATGCGTTGCGACGTGGTGCCGCGAGACGAAGAGCCGCCGGACGAGGACATCGTCTTCGAGGAAGCGCAGCCCGGCGACGGCGAGGCGATCCTCGCGCTCTTCCGGGAGTGCGGCTTCGGGGAGCGCGGCCCCGAGCAGATGCAGAAGGTCCTCGGCGATGGACGCCACGCCCACGTCGTTGCGCGGCGCGGAGACTCACTCGCCGGCTTCGTCGAGATCGAGACCCACTGGCCGCGTCGGGTCTGGGTCGCCTACGTGGGCGTCTCCCGCGAGCTCCGCGGCCACGGCCTCGGCTCGGCGCTGACCTCCTGGGCCCTGCGGCGTCGCTTCGAGGCCGGCGCCGTGTCCGGCCTCCTGATGCTCTCCCCGGCAAATCGCACCGCGCTGCGGGCCTATGCGAACGTCGGGTTCCGCCGCCACCGGCTGATCGACATCCTCGAGAAGTCCCTCGGCTGATCCGGCCCTCGCGCCGGCGAAGGGGGCTCAGGCGTCGAGCTCGATGCTGGCGATCTCCCGGGGGCAGTTGACCCGCATGGCGGGACCGCCGACGCCGATCCCCCGGTTCACGTAGAGGGTCGTCCCTCCGCGCCGGAACACGCCGCGGGTCAGGGGAGTCATCACCCGGGCCAGGTTCCAGTGCCCTCCCGGCAGGGCGAGCTGACCGCCGTGGGTGTGGCCGGCGAGCACCAGCGGGAAGCCCAGCTCCGCAGCGTGCTCGAAGATCTCGGGCTGGTGAGCCAGCAGCAGGACCGGGCCGTCGGTGGGACGCCGCTCCGCCAGGGCATCCAGCACCGGGTAGCGCAGCCCACGGTCGAACCAGCGCCGACCCGGGTCTTCCAGGCCGGCCAGATAGAGCGGCTCCTCGGTCGGGATGCGCACGATCTCGTCGCGGAGCAATCGCAGGCGCGGGGCCTTCGATCGCAGCGCCTCGGCCACCCGATCTGCTCCGACGTAGACGTCGTGGTTCCCCAGGATGGCGTAGACCCCGAGGCGCGCCCGCAGCCCACCCAGGCGCCGGGCGCCGTCGTCGACCACGTCGGGATCGAAGTCGAAGAGGTCGCCGGTCAGCACGATGAGGTCGGCGTTCTCGGCGTTCACCCGATCCACCATCTGGGACAGCCGCTCGCCCTCGAGGGCATTGCCGATGTGGAGGTCGCTGATCTGGACGATCCGCAGGCCGTCGAGATCCCGGTGGAGCCCTTGGATCTTCACGCGCAGGCGCGTGCGCGCGACCCGAGCCTGGCCGCCGGTGAAGCCCCAGGCGACGACCACCGCCACCAGGGCGACGAGCGCCGGGCTCGCGGTCCGGAAGGCCACCAACGCTGCCTCGAAGCCCAGGGCGATCCGAGCCGGCAGGAAGAGGGCCCAGGAAATGGCGATCGCGACGCCGATCAGCAGGACCGCCACGCCGCTCTCGACGTAGAGACGAGCCGCCAGGCCCGCCGGGCCCGGATAGCGCCGCAGGCGGGTGACCCGCGGCACCGCCAGGCCGTTCGCAACGACCAGGACGCCACCGATCGACACGAGGGTCGGCGTCGGGACCGGGCTCGACCCGGTCAGCACCAGGACCCAGTGCAGCAACACGAGCTGCGCCACCCCCAGCACGGCGGCGAGGTTGAAGACGAGGCGGGCGAAGAAGAGGCGGCGGAGATCCGGCCACCTCGCCCGGAGCGCGCTCGTGGAGTCCATAGAATCCTGCATCGGTCGTCTCGGCTGGGAACCACAGCCCGCTGTGGGGAGAGGCGCCATTCTAGGAGCTGGGGCCGGCCTGCAAAGGGGGGCGGATCCCGGCCTACCTTCGGTAGGGTCGCCCCATGGCACAGCCCCCGACGGCCCAGCTCGAGGAACGGGTGGATCGCCTGCGCGCGCTGCTCGAGGACGAGCCCGACGACGCGATGTCCTGGTTCGGACTCGGGCGGGCGCTCCTCGAGCTCGACCGGGCGAAGGAGGCGATCGTGCCCTTCCGCCGGGCGACGGCCGTGGACCCGAGCTACACGGCCGCTCACCGCGATCTGGGCCGGGCACTGCTCGGCTGTGGGCAGGCCCTGGCGGCTCGTGAGGCGCTGCAGGCCGCCGCCGACCTCGCCGACCGCACCGGCGACCTCCAGACCGGCAACGAGGCCCGGGTGTTCCTCCGACGCGCACAGCGCGCCCTTGGCGAGTCCGCCCCCGAGCCGGCAGCAGACGATGCGCCGAAGGCCCGTCGATCCCTGGCCGAGAACGCCTCGGCGGGGCGCTCCCCCGCCCACCCGCTCTACAAGGAGGGCTTCGAGCACTTCGCGAACGATCGCATCGATCCGGCGATCGAGGTCTTCCAGCGCGCGATCGAAGTCGACCCGGAGTTCGCCCTCGCCTGGAACGGACTCAGCCTCGCCTATCGGCAGAAGGGCGAGTTCGACGCCGCCATCGAGGCCGGGAAGCGTCTGATCGAGCTCGAGCCCGACGATCCCCTGAGCCACACCAACCTCTCCATCCTCTACCAGCGGTGCGGAATGATCCCCGAGGCCGAGGACGAGAAGGCAATCGCCATGCAGCTCCAGATGCGCGCCCAGGGTCGGTCGGCGCGCTGAAGGCCGGGCTGCGGGACCCTCGCGGGCCGGAAGCCCCGCGGTCCGGCCCCCCACGACGGATCACGAGTCCGAAGGCGCTCCGGCGAGCCAGCGCGCCGTGCACTCCGCCACGTGCCGACCGTGGGAGCGCGCCGCCTCGAGCTGCGCGTCGGTGGGGCCCGGGGCGTTGGCGCCCGGGTTCGTTCGTGCCAGGGGACCCCAGTGACAGCCGGCGGCGCGGAAGCCCGGGAGGCGATTGTTCATCGGCACCAGGAGCAGCCCGTTCTCGGCGAGATAGGCGAGCAGGGCCAGCAGGGAGAGCTCTCCGCCTCCGCGGCCGCCCTCCCCGGCGGTAGCAAAGGCCGCGCCGATCCGACCCTGGAGCCTTCCCTCGAGCCAGAGCGGCGCGGTCCGCTCGAAGAAGCGGCGCATCTCCGAGGCGATGCCTCCCATGTGGACACCACTCCCCAACGCGATGGCGTCGGCGGCGAGGAGGTCGGCGTCGGTCGTCTCGTGGGCCGACGCGATCGCGACCTCGGCTCCGCCCTGACGCGCACCCTCGGCGAAGGCTTCCGCCATCCGCTGAGTACGACCCGTCGCCGAGGCCACCACGATCTGGATCCTCACGGCGCCCCTCGCAGTCGGTCGAGCCAGGCCGCGAAGTCCTCCGCATCGTCGGCGCGGCCCTCGACGTCTTCGAAAGCAACCCGTGCCGCATGGAGCATGTGACGACCGGCCTCCCGGGGGCCCGACACGTCGTAGGTCCGGTCGCCGACGAGGGGGTGGCCGAGGTGAGCGAAGGTCACGCGGATCTGGTGCAGGAAGCCGGTCCGGGGGCGAACCTCGATCAGTGTCGCATCGGCGAAGAGCTCGAGCACCTTCCACGCCAGCGACGACATCCACACGCCGCGAGCCCGAGAGGCCTCTGCGTCGGAGGCCACGCGCACGCGGGCGGGCCGATGGCGCGCCAGCAGCAGCGGAAGGACGATCTCTCCGGAGCCCTCGAGCCGGCCGCGCACGATCGCCCGGTACACCTTCTCGACCCGGTGCTCCGCGAATCCCTGTCGCAGCCGGAGCCAGCGTTCCTGGTCCGTGGCGAAGAGCATGACCCCCGACGTGTCCACGTCGAGGCGGTGCACCACGCCGCTGCGCAGCGCCCCCTCCCCTACGCCGTGCACCTCGGGATGGCGCGCGATCAGGGCATTCAGGAGCGTACCGCCCTCTTCCTCAGCCAGGGGATGCACCGGCACACCCGCGGGCTTGTCGACGGCGAGCCAGCCCGGGCCCTCGGCGACGATCCGCAGCGAAGCCCCGGGATCGGGCCGGACCCGCATGGCGGCCGGCGCCGTGAAGGGCGCGACGGCGACGACCTCACCCGCGCGTACGGTGAGACCCTTCGCCGCCTCGGCGACCGCTCGACCCTCCACCTGCACCACGCCGCGTCCTAGCAGGCGCCGGGTCTGGGCCCGGGAGAGGCCGAGCCGCTCGGCCAGGAAGACGTCGAGCCGGCGACCCGCCTCCGGGGGGCCGACCTCGAGCAGCTGGGGCGCATCGCTCACGAAACCAGTGTAGGCCTTCCGCAGGATCCTACGCCCGACGCGACGCGTCTCGGTTGACAGGAGTCGCCGTGCGGTCAGAATCGCAGACCCGGAGCGCCCCTTGAGCCGAAAGTCCCCCCCGACCGTCCAGATCATGGACACGACCCTGCGCGACGGCGAGCAGACCCCGGACGTCTCCTACACGCCCGCCGAGAAGCTCCAGCTCGCGCGCCTGCTCCTCGCCGAGGTGAAGGTCGATCGCATCGAGATCGCCTCGAGCCGGGTATCGAAGGGCGAGCGCAGGGCCGCGCGCCTCGTCACCGACTGGGCGCGAAAGCAGCGATTGCTCTCGCGGGTCGAGATGCTCGGCTACTGCGACGGGCGCACCTCGGTGGACTGGATCGCCGCGACAGGCGGCCGCGTGATGAACCTCCTGGTGAAGGGCTCCGAGACCCACTGCCGGGGACAGCTCGGCGTCACGCCCGAGCAGCATCGCAGCGCCGTGACCCGGACCATCCAGGCGGCGAAGCGCAAACGCCTGAAGCTGAACCCCTACCTCGAAGACTGGTCGAACGGCGTCCGCGACTCCTTCGACTACGTGTTCGCCATGGTCCAGCTGATGCGCGAGGCCGGCGTCCAGCGCATCTATCTCCCGGACACCCTCGGTATCCTCGCCCCCGACGACGTGAATCGCTACGTGGGCCTCATGACCGCTACCTGGCCCGACGTCAGCTTCGAGTACCACGCGCACAACGACTACGGTCTCGCGACGGCGAACTGTCTGGCGGCGGTCCAGGCCGGCGCCCAGGGCGTGCACACCAGCGTGAACGGCATGGGAGAGCGCGCGGGCAACACCCGCCTGGCGGAGGTCGTCGTCGCCCTCCACGACCACACCTCCTATCGCACCGGTGTGGTCGAATCGCGACTGGCGGCGGTCTCGCGCCTCGTCGAGACCTTCAGCGGCAAGGACGTAGCCGCGAATACGCCCCTGGTCGGGCGCGACGTCTTCACCCAGACCGCCGGCATCCACGCCGACGGCGACGCGAAGGGCGACCTCTACGCGAGCCGCCTGGCGCCAGCGCGCTTCGCCCAGCGCCGGCGCTACGCGCTGGGAAAGCTCTCGGGAAAGGCATCCCTCGACCACAACCTGAAGCTGCTCGGCATCGCACTCCCCGCGACGGACCGCGACGTCGTGCTCAAGCGGATCATCGAGCTCGGCGACAAGAAGCACACCGTCGGAGTCCAGGACCTTCCCTACATCATCGCCGACGTCCTGAAGACCCCGGAGGAGCAGTTCGTTCGGGTGCTCGACTACGAAGTGACCGTCGCGACCGGCGAGCCGCCGCGCGCCACGGTGACCCTCGCCTTCCGCAAGCGGACGGCGACGGCGACGGCGAGCGGCGACGGCGGTTACGACGCCTTCATGACCGCGCTGCGGCTCGCGGCGAAGAAGCTGCGCCTCGCGGTCGGTCGCCTCGAGGACTACCGCGTGCGCATCCCGCCCGGCGGGCGAACCGCCGCCCTGGTCGAGACGATCATCACCTGGAAGTCCGAGGCTCACGCCGAGGGCACCTTCTCGACGATCGGCGTGGACTCGGATCAGCTGGCGGCCGCGGTGGTCGCGACGGAAAAGATGCTCAACGCCCTCGCCGCCCGACCGAAGCCGCGGCGACGGACGCGGGGCTGAGGGCGGCAGCGCTGCGATACCCTGGCGCGATGCGCCTCCATTCCCGGGTGGCCGACCTCGCGCTGGCGGCACTCTCGGCCAGCGCCCTCGTCGCGGCGGGCTGCGCGAGCAAGCCGGAGATCGACCCGCGCTACCGGCCCTCGGAGAGCGTGCTGGAAGTCCTGGCCGTGCTCCAGCGTCACGTGCCCGACGACACCTACCGCTTCCCGCCCGCGCGGGACTTCACCGGGCGGAACGTGTACCGGAGCTCGCTCCTGCGTCTCGAGAACCTGGAGCAGATCCATGCGAACGCCCTGCGTGCGGGCCATATGGATGGCGTCATCGCCTTCGGCAAGGCCCGAGCACTCGAGCGGCTGCGCGCCTACGCCCTGGCGGCCGAGGCCTACCGCCTCGCGGCCGAGCGGGAGGCCACCCTCGCCGATGAGGCCCTGCGCAGCGCGGAGCTCTGCGACGATCTCCAACGCGCGCGCGACACCGACGTCGAACCGGTGCCGATGGCGACCCAGGAGACCGACCTTCTGGAGATCCCCGCGCCGGCCCTGGCCCTCGCCCGCTTCGAGGACCGCGCCGCGATGCTGGAGACCCTCTCGATCGCCGCAGCGGGCTCTCACCAGGCGGTGATCGTGCGCGAGGAGATCGAGCGCAACGATGTAGAGCGCGCGCACTACTTCGTACGCGTCCGTTCGCTGCTCATCGACGGCGACGTGCGCGCGGCCGCCGAGCTCGAACGCGTGGTCACGCTGCACGCCGAGAGCAAGCGCTACCCCCGCCACCTCCTCGACCTGGCGAACCTCTACGCCACGATCTCCGCCGAGTACGTCGATCGCTTTCCTCCCGAGTCCCTCGACTTCGATCCCGCGGAGTTTCGCGACCTGGTCGATTCGAGTGCGCGTCTCTACGAGATGGTCGCGGCGCGCGACGGAACCACCGAGAAGATCGAGGCTTCGCGACGCCTCGAGGCCTTCCTCGCCTTCGCCCTGAGCGTCGACCGCGATCGGTTCACGCCGTGACGACGCGCCGAGGAACCCTGCTCTGCGCGGTCGCCCTGCTCTGGGGCTGCACCACGCCGGCGGCGCCGCCCGCCGGCCAGCCGATCCGGACCGAGGTGCGTCTCGCTCCGATCGTGCCCGACGACGCGGACGTCGCCGCTGCGGATGCGGCCGCGGCCGCTCTCGTGGGGGATGTGGAGGGAACGGCTCGGGCGGCGGCGACCATCGAGGCCTTCGACGACGCCCGACCCGAGGGGCCCACCGGTCTCGAGCCCGCCGCGCGCGATCTGCTCAACGCCGTCGCGAGCCCGGGTCGCGCCTACCACGATGCGAGCCTCGAGCTCCTCGACCGCCCGGACCTCGATCCCGCGCTGCGCGAGCGCATCGAACGCGCCAACGAAGCGGATCCTCTCGAGATCGCCGACGCCCGGGTGCGCGAGGCGCGCTTCAGCTCCTTCGCGAAGCTCTTCAACACCATCGCCGAGCCCATCGGCCAGTCGATCCTGGCCACGGCCCTCGCCCCCATCCGGATCGCGCGCTCGACGCTGCGCTACGGCATCGACCTCTACAAGGCCGATCCGCTGCCGGTTCGCCGGCGCCAGGCCCTCGCCCACTGGAAGAAGTTCCTGGCGCGCTACCCGGACGACCCCCGACACGCCGAGGTCAAAGCCCGCGCTGCGGAGGCCCAGCGGCGCTGGAGCCGGACGCGCCTGGCGCGCACCCTGCGCGACGCGGAGCGCGCCCTCGACCAGGGGCAGCCCCGCGAGGCCCTGGTCCTCGCCGACCGCGCCATGCGCCACGCTCCCGAGGCCGGCGAGAAGCGGGCCGAGCGCGTGCGCAACGAAGCCGCAGAAAGGATCCATGTGATTCGCCGGGATCAGCGCGAGAGCCTGCGCTTCGCGCTGCCGCCGGGTCACCGCCTGACGCCGCCCCAATCGCGCGGCCTGGCCCTCGCCCTCTTCGATCCCCGGACCGACCTGGAGCGGGCCGTCCATGCGGTTCCGCCCGGGGGCGAGCTCGCCTCCGAGGCTCCTTTCGTCGAGGCCGTCGGACTCGGGTCGACGAATCCCGACGCCGCCTGGAACGAGCTCCGACGGATCGCCGAGGGCGATGGTGACCGGGACAACATGGTCCGGCACGCCCAGGCTCTGCTGGCCGACCCGGTACGCAACCCCTACGACACCTTCGTCGAGGCGCGAACGCGCGACCGCCGGGCGCGCACCGCCTGGGTCTTCCTGGGTCCCGCCGCCTACGCAGAGCGAAGCTTCAGCCTGGTGGGCGTACTCGAAGGCGTGCTCGGGCTGCCCTCGATCATCCAGTCCATCGTGACCCTGCCCCTCCGCGTGATCCAGTTTCCCTGGATGCCCCCGCCGGCTACGGCGAAGGCGACGGCGGTGCAGGCGCGCCGGGTCCTCGCGCTGGAGACGAGGGGCGAGCGAGCCGACACGGTGCGGGACTGGCTCGAGGACTACGAGCGGGATCGGCGCAACTTCGTGGGCGCCCTCCGGGTCGCCGAGAGCCGACCCGGCGTCGAGCCCGGGGACCTTCAGGATCTGCGCGAGCAGGCGGCGCGGCAGGCGCTCCAGGTCGCGATCCAGGAAGAGCGTCGAGACATGCGCCAGGCCCTGCTGATGGGCGTGACCCGCAAGTTCCCGAAGACCGAGGCCGGCGACGAAGCGGGCCGGCTCGCGCGCAAGGAGATCGAGGAGCGGACGCCCCACGAGATCGTCCTCACCCGGGGCTTCCTCGAGGAGAACCCGGAGGTCGCGGGCATCCGCGGCCTGGCCCTCGACCCCGCGCTCCTCGACGACGACGCCTACGACAGCGAGCTCCATCCCGACGGGGTCGCCCTGATCGGCGGCCGCGTAATCGAGATCCGGACGATCGCCGCCGGCGGCGACGAGGACGACGATCCCGAGCGCACGTATGTGACGGTCTCCGAGGAGCGCTTCGCGCTGATCGTCGCGCGCCTGGAGGAGACGAGCTTCCGCAACGCACTCCTCGACGAGGACGATCCGGTCGTGCCCGACGCCGGGCGCGACCTCGTCTTCGAGCGGGCGAAGCTGGGACTCGCCGACGACGTCGATTCTCGCGCGACGGCCGAGGCGAGCTTCTCCTATCGCGGCATGTCCGAGCGCTACGGCGTGGTGCGACGCCGGGAGCCGGTGCTCCCCTTCGACATCGTCGTTCGCGGCTCCCTCGCCGACCTCTCCCTCGGCGCCTTCCCGCGCCTGCGCGAGCCGAAGCTCACCCCCGACGCGATGCTCTACGAGTAGGTCGCGTTCCCCGGCCGAGGCGCCGGAGCCGCCGCGTGGGCGCGATCGAGCAGCTCCACCGGATGCAGCACCTCGGCGCGGAGTCCAGCCCGGGATCCCCCGGCGCGCAGCTGCATCAGACAGCCCGGATTCCCCGTGGAGACGACGTCCGGGTCGGCCTCGGAGAGCGCCGCGATCTTTCGGGCGAGCACCGCCTGGGACATCGACGGGTGGGTCAGGTTGTAGGTGCCAGCCGCTCCGCAGCACGCCCCGGGATCCTGGTGCGCGACGAGCTCGAGCCCGGGGATCCGCGCCAGGAGCCGGCGCGGCGCGGCCTCGACGCGCTGGCCGTGGACGAGATGACAGGGATCGTCGTAGCAGACCCGCAGAGGCACTGCGCCGAGGGGGGCGACCAGGCCTTCGGCGTCCAGCCACTCGCAGACGTCCCGGGTTCTCTCGGCGAGCAGAGCGCCCTCCTCCGAGATCCAGTCCCGAGCGTCGCGCATCGCCGCACCACAGCCCGCCGAGTTCGAGAGGATCATGTCGACCCCCGCGTCGGCGAAGACGCGCGCATTGTGGCGCGCGAGGTCGGCGGCGAGGTCCGCCTCCCCCGCATGGGCCTGGAGGGCCCCGCAGCAGCCCTGGGCCGGCGGGACGATCACCTCGAAGCCGTTGCGAGCGAGCACGCGCACCGTCGCAGCGTTGATCCGGCCGAAGAGCTCCTGCATCACGCAGCCGCTGAGAAGCCCCACCCGACCGCGGACCGGTCCCTCGGCGGGGACGCGCCCGGGCAGCCGGCGCCGCTCGCCGCGCGGCGGAACCGGCGGCAACAGCTCCGCCGCCTCTCGAAGCCGGCGGGGAAGCAGCGGCGCGACGAGTTCGATCAGGCGGAGCTTCTGGGCGACGGCGAGCCCGTCGAAGGTGAGACGCAGTCGCCCCCGGCGCGGGACCACCGACCGCAGAGCGAATCGCTCGAGGCGGTGCGCCAGCCCCGCGCGCATTCCGGCCCGCTCGATCTCGCGCCGGGCGCCCTCCACCATCGCGCCGTAGCGGACCCCGGATGGACAGGCCGTCTCGCAGGCGCGGCAGCCGAGACACAGGAAGGCCTCGTCGACGAGGGTGTCGGCCAGCGGCGCTCGGCCCTCGGCGACACCGCGCATCAGGTAGATCCGGCCGCGCGGCGAAGAGATCTCGCGCCCGGTCTCGACGTAGGTGGGACAGCTCTGGAGGCAGAGGCCGCAGTGCACGCAGTCGAGAGAGCGCCGGTACACGTCCTCCCAGCCCGGACGGATCCAGACCTCGGGCGCGTCCTCGTCCGGCGCCGCGCCGCGGCTGCCCGCGTCCTCCACGCCCGCGCTCACGTGGGGCCCGCCGCGCGACCCGGTGCGAGGGAGCCCTGTGGATCGAACCGGGCCTTGAGGGCGCGGGTGAGTCGCACCTCCGCGGGGCTGGCGGCGAACACGTCGCGCCCTCGCTTCGACTCGGCGGATGCGCGCTCGATGCGGAGCCCGGCCTCTCCCCTTCGGGCGATCGCCTCGGACGCGCCGAGCGCCCGCTCCTGCTCCTCCGCGTCGACGCAGGCGAAGCGCCCGTAGGCCAGACACAGGCCCGGATGGACCGCGATCTCCGCACCGGCCTCCGCCAGTCCGCGGGCGATCCCCGCGAGTCGGGTCGGAAGCGCGGCGAGTCGCACGATGAGATCGTCGCTCCCCTCGGCGGTCTGGACCTGCGCCACACGGGAGAGCCTCTCCGCCGGCGCCTCCTCCAGGGGCAGGCCCACCGCCTCGTGGGCCACGCCCGCCGCGTCGCCGGCCAGCTCGACCACGCACTCGTAGCCGCCCTCGGCCCGGCCCCAGAGCGCGACGGCCCGAGCGGTCGCGCAGCGCGAGGCGCGGTGGGCGAGGGTGCAGCCCTGATCGAGGTCCCGAGCGGTCGCCGCGAGCAGCTTCGTCGTCTCGGGTCGAGGGCGCAGGCGCAGCCAGGCGCCTTCGATCACGGCGAGGGTCCCCAGGGATCCGACGTAGAGCTTCGCCAGGTCGTAGCCCGTCACGTTCTTCACGACCCGACCGCCGCAGCGGGCGCGCTCACCGGTTCCGAGCACGACCTCCAGACCGAGCACCGCGTCGCGAGGGGCGCCGAAGCCGTGGCTTCGTGGACCGAGCACCGCCGCCGCCAAGGCACCCCCCAGGCTGGTATCGTCGGTAGCGTCGATGGGCAGCTCCCAGCCCTCGGCCTCGACCACCGCCCGAAGGTCGGCGATCCGGGCACCGGATCCGGCGTGGCACACACCCTCACTCGCCTCGAAGGCATCGACCTCCCCGAGTCGGTCCGTCGCGAGGAAGACGTCGGCGCGCTCGGGCGGATTGCCGATGGCGAGGTGCCGGCCCGCACCCCGGACGATTCCGGCCAGCCCCAGTCGGCCCAGGGCGGCGACGCTCCGGGACAGGGCCTCTCCGTCGGTGGGGCGTAGCGTCGCCGAGATCTCGAGGTCGTCGACCTCCAGGGTGGCGTGACGCTCCAGCGCATCGGCGCCGAGCTCGCGCTCGAGGGCGGCGACGGATCCCGCGCCGCTCATTCGATCGGCACCGCGTCGTAGCCGCGGGCGTGCGGGTTCGCCTCGGCGCAGAAGCGGGGCGTAGGGAGCACCTTCCCGGGGTTGCAGACGCCCTCGGGATCGAAGGCCAGACGCAGACGACGCATGGCGTCGAGGTCGTCCGGTCCGAAGAGCAGGGGCATGAAGTCGCGTTTCTCGGTGCCGATGCCGTGCTCCCCGGTGATCACGCCCCCCACCTTCACGCACAGCTCGAGGATCTCGGCGCCCGCCGCCTCCACCCGGCGACGCTCGTCCGCGTCGCGCCGATCGAAGGAGATGTTGGGGTGGAGGTTGCCATCGCCGGCGTGGAAGACGTTGGAGAGCTTGATCCGGTGGCGATCGGCGATCTCGCAGATCGCCGTCAGGACCTCGGGCAGCACCGTGCGCGGCACGACGGCGTCGTGCACGTAGAGGTCCGGAGCGAGCCGACCCATCGCCCCGAAGGCGCCCTTGCGAGCGCGCCAGAAGCGCTGACGCTCGGCATCGTCCCGCGCGACCTCGATTCCCGAGGCAGCCTCGCCTGCGGCGATCTCGCGCACCCGCTCCACCTGACGCGGCAGCGAGACGCGCAGGCCGTCGAGCTCGATGATGAGCACCGCACCCGCGTCGGTCGGCAGTCCGGCGGCGTAGACGCTCGCCTCCACGGCTTCGATCGTGCGGCGGTCCACGATCTCGAGGGCCGCGGGTACCAGCCCCGCGTCGATGATCCCACCGACGGCACGGCATGCGCTGACGACGTCGGGAAAGATCGCGAGGAGCGTCTCGACCCCGTCGGGCAGCTCCTCCAGATTCACCCAGGCCGCCGTCACCACGCCGAGGGTCCCCTCGCTGCCGACGAAGGCGCCCACCAGGTCGTAGCCGGCCGGCACGCCCGTCGCCGATCCGAGGCGAACGAGCTCGCCATCCGGGAGCACCACCTCGAGCGCCCGCACGTGGTTGGTGGTGGTGCCGTACTTCAGGGTGTGGGGGCCGCCGGAGTTCTCTGCCACGTTGCCGCCGATCGTGCAAGCGAGCTGGCTCGACGGATCGGGCGCGTAGAACAGGCCGTGCCGGGCCACGGCCTTCGAAAGGTCCGAGTTCACCACTCCGGGCTCGACGACGGCGAAGCGGTTCGGCGCGTCGACCTCCCGAATCCGATTCATTCGCGAGCACTCGATCACGACGCCGCCCTCCAGAGCGGTCGCTCCTCCGGACAGGCCCGTGCCTGCGCCGCGCGGCACGAAGGAGCTGTCGTGGGCGCGACAGGCGCGCACGATCTCCTGCACCTCTCCCGCCGAATGTGGGAAGACCACCGCCGCCGGCGTCGCCCGATCGAGGGTCAGCGCGTCGCACTCGTAGACGAAGAGCTCCTCGGCCCGGGACAGACAGCGCTCCGCGCCGACGATCCCGTGCAGCGCCCCGATGAGGTCGGACATCGGAAGCAGTGTAGGTCAGACCCCGAGAGGCCCGGTACTGGCGAGGCCTTCCGCGGGGCTAGGCCAGCCCCAGGCGCTCCATGTCCTCTTCCGAGAGCCCCAGGTGATGGCCGATCTCGTGCCGCACGGTGATCTGGATCTGGTCCAGCAGCTCGCTTCGATCGCGGCAGACCTTCTCCAGGTTGCGCTTGAACAGGATCACCCGGGTCGGCTCCAGAGGCTGAGCGGTGATCTCCGCCTCGGTCCGCGGCATCCCGATGTAGAGGCCGAGGATCTGGGGGGAGATCGACTCCTGCGCCAGCAGCTCGCGGGAGGGGAAGTCCTCCACGAGGATCGGTACGTCGTCGACGTACTCCCGGATCGAGCGCGGAAGGTTGATGATCGCCTCGGTGACCGCCTGGCGGAAGAAGGTCTCCTCCACCTCGGTCGGCAGCGGGTAGTGATCCGGATCGAGGGCGTTCGCCCGGTCGAAGGCGAGGGACGACGCCTCGGGATCTGCCAGGCGCTCCAGCACGAGCGCCAGGTGGTAGAGCGCATGGCCGGCTTCCGGGTCCAGGGCGACGGCCGTGTCCAGGGCGCGCTTCGCGTCCTCGTAGCGGCCGAGCTCGAAGAGGATCTGCCCCTCGAAGGCGCGGTAGATCGGGATCTCTCCCGCCGTCTTCACCGCCCGGCGCGTCAGGAAGAGGGAGCCCTCCAGGTCGTCCATGTAGAAGACGGCCTTCGCCTTGAGGTAGTAGACCTCGCCCTCGGTGCTGCGGTCGAGGCGGGGGAGCTCGGGGTGCCCGCCCAGCAGCTCGTCACAGAGCTGCACGGCCTGCTCGAACTCGCCGAGGTCCTCGACCAGTAGCTCGGCGCGATTCAGGTGCGCCGTGAGGAACTTCGGGTCCGCACTCAGCGAGCGCTCGAACTCGTGCAGGGCCTCGTCGACCCGCCCCTCGTCCCAGAGGATCTCGCCGCGGCCATTATGGGCCTCGGCGCCTTCGGGATGAGCGCGGAGCGCCTCATCCAGCCACGCGAGCGCCTCTTCGGTGCGCCCGCCGTGGGATGCCTCCATTGCCTGGTCGAGACAATCCCAGTAACGATCGTTGTTCTTCATGACCCGTTCGCAGGAAGGGAGGGGGGGACCCCAGCCGCGGTGGTTGTGTCGAACGCGCATCATAGCAGAAACGCGTCTCGCGAAGCGGCGGGAATCTCCGTCGGAGGAACCTCGCAACTCTCTGCGATCAAAGAAGATTTTGCAAATTTTCCGGACCGGATTCCACGCTCCGAGACATCCCGAGAACCCCCGCCTGAACCGACGTTTTGGGGCGTTTTTGCACGTTGGCCCGTCGGACGGTCCGGATCCCCCCGGAGCGCCGGGGGGCTCAGGCCTTGGCGGCGGTCAGCTGATCGCGATGGATCAGAATGCGGTGGCAGTGGTTGCAGGAGACCAGGGCCTCGCCCGTCAGGATCTCGATGAAGGACTGGGGCGGAATCCCGACCCGACAGCCGAGGCAGATCTCGCCGGTGATTACGGCCACGGCGGGACTCCGCCGGGACGCCACCCGCTCGTATCGCGCGGCCAACTCGCCATCGAGGGCGCCGAGCTGCTCCTCGCGCCGCTGCCGGAGCGACGTAATCTCGGAATCGAGCTCACTCTCGCGCTCGTCCCAGGCCTTCTCTTCGCTGTCCAGGCGTTCGGTCACGGCCCGGATCTGCTCCTCGAGTGCCGCCAGCTCGTTTCCGGCCGACTCGATGGCCTCCATGGCCTCGAGGACCCCGGTCTCGGCCCGAGAGATGGCCTCCCGGGCCTGCTCCATCTCGGCCAGGAGTGCCGAGTAGGCCTCGTTGGTCTTCACCTGGTGCTGCTGGCTCTCGAGCTTTGCGAGCAGCGCCTCCTTGTCCTGGGCGTCGGTCTCGCAGCGGCGCTGTGCCAGCTCCGCCTCCGCGACGATCTCGCTGGCAGCCGCCAGGCGCGTCTCGCAGGTCTCGCGCTCCTGAGCGCTGGCGGCCCGCTTCTCCGGGATCCCCGCTCGCTCCGCCTCGAGGACGGCCAGCTGGGAGTCCAGCTGTGAGAGGCCGACCAGTTCGTTCAAGCCTTCGATCACATCGACCCTCTTGGGGCACCGGCGCTGGATGGCCGGCGGCCATGCCGTTCTACCGGTTCGCGCGGGCTGGGTCCAGTGTGGAAGCGAACCGGGGCCCATATCGATGGAGCCCGATGGAGCCACGGGTCCGGATCTCGCCTCTCCCCCGCAGCGACGAAGGGCTGCTGAAGGCCCCGCGAGCCCCAGATACACACCCCGGGGGCACACGTGGGGCTCGTCACCGTGCTGCCGGTTATCGTAAGCTACTCGACCAGGAGACGCGAAAGGCGCGCCGAGTGCCACCCCCCCCGGTGGATACGCGGCCGAATGTCCGCGAGTGGCGCCAACCATCTCCGCCCCAGGAGGACTCATGTTCAAGCGAATTGCGATCGCCGCCCTGATGGGGGCGATCTTCTGCATCACGGCTCAGGCCGAGCAGACCGACGCCGGAGGCGCGGTCCCCTCCTTCACTGAGGGGGACGTCATCAGCTTCGACGACATCGACAAGCTCCGGCCCTTCTTGCCCGAACAGTTCTGGGACAACCGGGACTTCTTCTTCTACGAGGGCATGCAGCTCGAGATCGGTCCGTCGAACTACGACTACACCCCGTCGAAGGAGTGGATGTCGATGACCGAGAAGTTCAGGGGCCAGAGCAGGATCGGGCCCGACAACAGTCTCGAGAACTGGAAGACGGGCTGGCCTTTCATGCACGACGAGATCGACTGCAAGGGCGACCCGGCGGCCGGCACGAAGATCATGTGGAACTTCCAGGCCGCGGGCGGCGACGGCCACGCCCACTTCTTCTACTCCTACTGGGACCGCGGTGAGCAGCTTCCCCTCTACTACGAGGGAACGGGGCAGAGCGTGCAGCTCGCGCACCGTATCGAGGCGAAGCACGAGAAGAACGACTTCGACATCTTCCGCGGCGAGAAGCGCAAGAACGCCAACGGTGTCCAGGTCGACGCGCCCTTCGACGCCCGCGGAATCATGCTCCTCTCCTACCGCTACAAGTCGTCGGACAAGGCGCGGGCAGAGGCCCGCAACGACGACACCTGGGTCTACGTGCCGACGCTGCGCCGCGTGAGACGCATCTCGACCGCCCAGCGCACCGACGCCATCTCGGGAACCGACTTCACGATGGACGATCTCCGCTCCTTCAACGGCATCGTCCCCCAGTACGAGTGGACCTGCCTGGGCGAGAAGCCGATGATCGCACCGATGAACACGACCCAGAAGGGCTACCCCTACGAGAAGGAGCACAACTTCGGGCCCTACGGCCTGTCCTTCGCGACCGACAAGTGGGAGCTGCGAGACGCCTGGGTGATCCGGATGAAGCCGAAGAACGCCGATCATCCCTATCACCACAAGGACATCTACCTCGACAGGCAGACCTACGCACCCCTCTACTCCTTCGCCTACGATCAGAAGGGCGAGCTGTGGAAGATCATCACGCACAACCACCGCTGGAGTCAGAACAAGGAGCTCACCGACGACAACTGGTTCCCGGGCTGGGAGGACGTTCCCGAGCCCCGCGCAATCCTCGTGGTGAGTGACATCATCTCCAACGTCCAGACCGGAACGGGCAACCGCATCGAGTTCTGGGACGCCCAGGGCACGCCCATGCCCAGCAAGGGCAAGATCCGCCGCTTCATCGATGTGGGGCGTCTCACGAAGGGCCGTTGAGCCCCCTCGGATTGCCCGGGAGGCGCCGATCGACGCCTCCCGGGTCTCCGGATTCCCCCGCGAAGTCCATCACTTCGCCTCTCGCCCCGAAACTTCTTCGCCTCGTGTGAAGCAGTTCACAGCGTCGGGGTCACGCGCCGCCGATCCTTCCTCTCGTAGTCGAGAGCCCCGGAGGATCCGCCATGCACTCGAGCTTTGCCGCCGCAACCCTGGCCCTGGCGGTCGCCCTCGCGACCGTCGGAACCATCTGGCAGGTCGACGCCCCGGCCCGGCCCGCTGCGACCCCGCCCACGACCGCCGCCGGCGTGTCGCACGTCGAAGGCTGGAACGACTCTCTCCACCGCCTGCTCCACCACACCGAGCAGGGCCTCCACCGGATGGCCGGCCTGCCCGTCCGCTGATCGCTCCGGCTCAGTCCAGGGCGAGGTGGGCCAGGGCGTCGAGGGCCTTCTCGTCGAGGAGGGTCACCGTACCTCGATCGAAGCGCACCAGACCGCGCTGGGTCCAGTCGCGGAGCTGCTTGTTGATGCTCTCGCGACTCGTTCCGACCATCTCGCCGAGAGCCTGTTGGGGCAGCTTGAGATCGATTCGCCTGCCCTCCCCCGTGTCGACGCCGTAGCTGCGGGAGAGGACGAGGAGCCTCTTCGCCAGTCGGGCCCGGAGCGCGAGCAGGATCGAGTCCTCTGCGAGCTCGGACAGGCGGCGCACCCGGGCCGCGAGAAGCTCCGCGAGCAGGATCGCGACCCGGGGATGGCGGTCGAGGAAGGGAAGGAAGTCGCGCCGGTCGAGGGTGAGGAGCTCGGCGTCCTCGAGGGCCACGACGTTCGCGGATCGCGGATTCGAATCGAGCAGCGCGATCTCGCCGATCACGTCGCCGGGATCGGCGATGTGGAAGACCATCTCCTTCCCGTCGGGGCCCGTGGCATAGATCCGAAGTCGCCCCTCCACTACGCCGTAGAGCTGCCGGCCCGCATCGCCCTTGCGAAAGAGGATCTCCCCCTCGGCTAGGCGCCTGGTGCTCGTCACCTCGAGCAGCTTGTCGAGCTCCGCGTCCGAGAGGGACGAGAAGATCGAGACGCTCGCCAGCAGCCGACGTCGATCGATGCGCAGGCGGCCGCCGTTCTGGGCTTCGCCCGCCATCGGCCCGGGAAGCTACCCGTCGCTCGAAAAGGCGTCGAAGAGCTCGGCGAACGCCTTCATCTGGTTCCCGACCGCCGACGAAGGCACCAGGATCGGCGTGCGAACGCCCGCGTCGTACCACGCCTCGAGGCCTTCACGCACCTCCGACACGCTGCCGAAGAGCGTGACGTCGGACAGCCAACGCTCGGTCATGAGCCCCGGCAGGGCGTCCCGATCGTTTCGGGCGAGAGCCGCCTCGATCGCCTCCATCTCCTCCCCGTACCCCGCCTCCTTCCAGTAGTTGCGGTAGTTGGGCAGCGAGACGTACATCATCAGCGTCTTGCGATTGACCGCCATCGCAGCCTCGCGATCGTCCGAGATGCAGGTCGGAATCATATCTCCGACGAAGAAGCCCGGCGCGGCGCGCTGATCCGCGCTGAGCGCGCCGAGAGAGGTCTCCATGTGAGAGCGCGCCGCGTTCGCGAAGACCACCCCCTCGGCGATCTCGCCCGCGAGCGTCACCATCTTGCGGCGCATTCCTGCGACGACGACGGGGGGCAGCTCACCCACCCGCGGCACCGCCCGGAGGGATTCGACGAACTCGCGCATGTCTGCGAGAGGTCGGCCCGTCCGCAGGCCCAGGCGCCGATTCATGGGCGCGTGGCTCACCCCGATGCCGAAGTGGAAGCGCCCGCCCGAGAGCTCCTGGATCAGGGACGCCGTGACGGCGTAGTCCGAGACGTGTCGGGTGTAGAGATTGGCGATCGCCGTACCGAAGGGGATGCGCTCCGTCACCAGTGCCAGCGCCTCGCAGAGGCCCATGGCGTCGCCGAAGCTCGCGCAGTAGATGCCGGAGAAGCCGCGCCGCTCGATCTCCTGGGCGAGCTCGAGGGTGGCCTTGCGCCGGCCGGGTACAGCCGCCAGCGCGACGGCGGGAAGAGGGAGTCGCGTCATGGCGAGCGAGGCTAGCAGCTCCGCCCGGGGCCAGGCAGGGAGCCGTGTGCCGGGGAACGGGTGGGCGTGGGGATCACGACGCAGCCGCGCGGGGTCGCGGCGGCGGGGTGCCCGCCGTGGCACCGCCGTCGACGCAGAGCTCCGCACCATTCACGTAGCCCGACTCGTCGGAGGCCAGGAAGAGGATCAGGTTCGCGATGTCCGCCGGGTCGCCCATGCCCAGGTTCTCGCGGACGACCACCGGGTCCATCGCGGCGACGTCGAGCCCGGTGCCCTGCTTCAACAGGGCGTGCACCATCGGCGTGTTCACCCCGCCCGGATGGATCGAGTTGCAGCGGATCGCATCCCCTCTCTCGATGCAGTGGACCGCGATCGTCTTCGTGAGCGCGCAGACCGCACCCTTGCTGGCACTGTACGCGGCGTAGATCGGTGTGCCCCGCAGCGCCGCGAGGGAGGAGACGTTCACGATCGACCCTCCACCCGACGCGCGCATCGCGGGAATCGCGTGCTTGCAGCCGAGAAAGACCCCCTCCGAGTTGACGGCGTGGATGCGCCGCCAGGTCTCGAGGGAGGTCTCCTCGATGGTCCCCTGGATGGCGATCCCCGCATTGTTCACGAGCACGTCGAGCCTGCCGAAGCGATCGAGGGCGTGGGCCACGATCTCGCGCCATCGGCCTTCGTCCGAGACGTCGTGGATCAACGGCTCGGCCCGGTCGCCGATCCCTGCCGCCACCTCGGCCAGGAGCTTCGCGTTCACGTCCGTCGTCAGGACCCGCGCGCCCTCCGCCGCCAGTCGACGACAGGTCTCCGCCCCGATTCCCGAGGCGCCTCCCGTCACGATCGCGACCTTCCCCTCGACTCGACCCGTCACGCGCCAGCCTCCTATTCCTTCGGGGCGGTCGCCGCCACCGCCTCCACCTCGGCCATCACCCGGAGCACATTCTCTCCGAGCACCTTCCGGACCACAACGGGGCCGTGACCTCGCGCCAGCAGGCCCTCGGTCAGCGCCGGCAGTCGACTCACATCCTCGAGGCCCCGGGGCATGCTCGCAACGCCGTCCCAGTCTGCGCCCACTCCGACGTGGTCCGCGCCCGCGACCCGGATCGCGTGATCGAAGTGGTCGAGGAGCACGGAGAGATCGGTCCGGGGCACTTCCACGCCGCGAAGCAGGCTGCGATAGCCGCGCCGCAGGGCGACCGGATCGTCGGGATGGCGCTCGCGGAGGGCGGCGATCTCCGGCGCGAGTCCGCCGAAGAGGGCGCGGATCGGCTCCACCAGAGCGGCGTCCACGTAGCCCGAGTAGAAGTTGATCATGGCCACACCCCCGTTCTCGGCCAGGGCGCGCAGCATCTCGTCGCTCAGGTTGCGTGGGTGCTCCGCGACGGCACGCACCGAGGAGTGGGATGCGATGACCGGCGCCCGCGTAACCCGCAGCGCGTGGAAGAAGGTGTCGTCGGAGACGTGGGACACGTCCACCATCATGCCCAGACGGTTCATCTCGACGACGACGGACTCGCCGAAGCCAGTGAGGCCAGCGTGCTCCGGCGGAGGCGACTCGTTCGTGCCCGAGGAGTCGGCCCAGGTCGTGTTGAAGGAATGGGTGAGAGTCATGTAGCGCACGCCCAGCCGGTAGAAGGTCCGAAGCGCCGCCAGGCTGCCCTCGATGATGTGTCCCCCCTCGACACCCATCAGGCAGGCCACCTTCCCGGCCGCGACGATGCGGCGCACGTCCGCCGCGGTCCTCGCGATCTCGAGCTCGGTCGGATGTCGACGCGCCAGCTCGTGCACGGCGTCGATCCGCTCGAGGGCTTCGCGGATCGCGCGACCGCGCCCCTCCGAAGGCCCCAGGTAGATGGACCAGAACTGGGCGTCGAGTCCGCCTTCGCGCATGCGCGGCAGATCCTGATGTCCCTCTTCGTGGCGCTCGTCGAAGTGCCAGGCCGGGTCCTGGAACCAGGGCGTGGTGTCCGAGTGACCGTCGATGACGATCGCGTCGCGGTGGAGCGCTCCAGCGTCCTGTCGTGGGTCGAGGGGGGGGAGCGTGCAGCCGAGGGCCAGGAGTCCTGCCGCAGCGACGACCCGAGTCACGAGCCCATTCCGTCCGGATTCCGCTGAATCAGCGACGCGGGTTGCGGGGCGGCGCGTTGAAGCCGCTCCCGGGCTTCCACCCACTCTCGCGAATGAGCTCGCCCACGTGGATCATGTTGAGCATGTCCTCCTCGCGGGAGAAGCGCCCGTCGCCGGCGTAGGTCATGAGCGAGTAGCCGGGCGCCTCGTAGAAGCTCCCGTCACCACGACGGCCCGGCAGCCGGTTCTGCCAGCGGGAGATCAGCTGGTCGCCCTGGACCATCGCCCACTCGTGGGGGAACTCCCAGTCCTCGAGACCGACCATGCTCTCCACCAGGAACTCGCGAATCGCGGCGATTCCCTCCACCCGACCCCAGGCCGGATCGATGAAGGTCGCGTCGTCGGTGAAGAATGCGGCCAGGGCGTTCCAGCCGAGCTCGCCGGCTTCGACGCGATCCCGGGTGGCGACGTAGCGTTCGTAGGTCGCGCGAATCTCTTGCTCGGAATGGGCCATATCGATCCTCCCAGAGGCGCGGGGGCGCCGGCGCCAGTCATCATGAGCGAGACGCTCGCCGGGGGCAACCGCAACCTCCGTCGCCGATCTCGCCCCGACGCGCCGGCTCGGAACGAGGGCGGTGGCGCCGCGGCTACTCCCGGTACGCGACGGAGGCCGCGAGGTCGATCAACGTGGGATCCCCCTCGAGATCCGTCGTCTCGAGCAGGGCGTACAGGTTGGCGAAGAGAAAGGCGTAGAAGTCGTCCTCCGTCGTCACATCGACGGGGAAGTCGGAATAGCTGGTCGTCGCATCGGTCCTCATCGGAACGCCCAGGGTCGTGAAGCGCTGGTGGTCCGGCGGTGCCACGAACCCCTGGACCCGACCCCGGAGCAGCACGTCGCCCGGCTCCGTGCGTCGGACGGTGGTGGCCTGGACGATCCCCTCGAGGTCGGTGCCGCGCACGTCCAGAGAATCACCCGCCATGAGGTCCGCCAGGGTCAGGGGATCGACCGGATCGTTCGCCAGGTCCTCGAGGAGGGCGGTCCCGTCCACCTGAATCGTGACGCCCAGCAGCACGATCGTCCCCGCATCGACGTTCACGTCCTCGGGCTCGGCAATCTCGCCGACGACCCGGGCCTCGGCCTCCCGAAGCCGCAGCACGCTTGCGGAGAGCACGCCGTCCAGCAGGCGGCCCTCGACCTCGACGCGAACTCCGTCCACGAGGATGTTCTCGAGGTCGTCGGGCACGAGGTCGACGAAGAAGATGGGCTCGACGCGCTGCCCCCCGACCTCGAAGGGCGTGCGCACATCGATGAACCCGCTCAGGATGCCCTCGATCTGGAGGTCCTCGAAGTCGCCCTCGAAGCCCGTCCGGATCACCACGCGATCGGCATCGACCTCGTCCGCCGCCGTGTCCAGGACGCCATCGACGGTGACGAAGGGCTCGTCTGCGAGAGTCGCCCCGCCGTCGGAGCCCCCGCCGAGATCTGCGTCTTCGTAGAGCACCAGGACGTCGCCGATCTCGAAGCTGCCGCCGTCGCCGGCGGGCATCCAGCTCGTCGCCCTGCCCTCGAGTCGCACGGTCGGCGAGGCGCCGCCGAGCACTCCCCGCTTCTCGATGCGGGTCGCCGTGACGCCCTCGTCTCCATCGACGAAGCCCCACACCGCGACCAGGTCGTCCACGGCCAATGTGTCGAAGTCGAAATCCGCCGGCAGCCCGCCGAAGAAGGTGGCCCCGCGCTCGGCCCGGACCGTGCGCCCGACGATCTCCAGCTCCAGGAGGTCCTCACTCAGGTCCACCCGGCTTGCGATCGGGCCCTCCGCACTCGTCTCGACGTCGACGCGAAACGCCGTGCCCTCGGCAGGCGCGTCGGGACGCTCGCCCTGGACGAGCGCGACCATGCCCGGCGCAAGATCGGCGGGAACGCCCTCGACATCCCCGAAGAACACCTCGGCACCGTCCGTATCCCACACCGTTCCCGTCACGGCGGCGCTGCCGATGACCGTGATGGCACCCTGGGCCTTTGCCGTGACCGCGTCGGCGGCGGAGCCGCCCCCGCTTCCGCCTCCACTGCTGCAGGCAGCGCAGGCGAAGATCAGCCCCGAGGCCAGAATCCTTCCCCATTCCATCTAGGAGTGGCTCCAGTCGAAGCGCTCGTGGACGAGGTCCTCGGACACGCGCCACAACCGTTCCGCCGCGTCGGCATCGAGGGCGTAGGCCTCGTAGCCCGTCTCCGCCTCCTCGGAGATCCGCGGACCCGCGACACCGCAGTCCTCGAGGTAGAGCCCACCGCGACCCTCGAGCTCCGGCGCCGTGGCTGCCCACACCGTGGTGGCGGCACCGCAGGGCACGGTCTTCCACTCCATCCCCTTCCCACCCGGGGCGCGCGCCTGAAGCTCCGCGATGTCCTCGGCGCTCAAGTGCCGCCCGAGCTCGGTCATGATCGCTCCGGGATGCAGCGCGAATGCCCGGATACCGAGTCCGGCGAGGCGCGCATCGAGGGCAACCGAGAACAGCACGTTCGCGGTCTTCGATTGGCCGTAGGACACCCACTTGTCGTAGTCCCGCCGCTCGAAGTGGAGGTCGTCGAACACGACGGGGGAGAAGCGATGCCCGCGAGAGCTCACGTTCACCACCCGCGCCGGCGCACCGGCGCGCAGCGCGGGAACCAGCAGGCAGGTGAGCAGGAAGTGCCCGAGATGATTCGTAGCGAGCTGGAGCTCGTAGCCCTCGGCCGTGCGCCCGAGGGGACAGCCCATGACCCCGGCATTGTTGACGAGGAGCTGGAGGGCGGAGTGACGCGCCAGGTAGTCCGCGGCGAAGGCGCGCACCGAGGCCGGGTCGGAGAGCTCGACCGACATGACGTCGATCGCGTCGTTTCCACTGGCGGATCGGATCTCGGCAGCGACCGCCTCGCCCTTCTCGATCTCCCTCGCCGTGAGCGTGACCGCAGCTCCGCGCAGGGCGAGCACCCGGGCGGTCTCGGCTCCGAGCCCCCCGGAAGCGCCCGTGACCAGCGCGCGCTTCCCCTCGAGGTCGATGCCCTCGGCCACCGCCTCGGCCGTGGACTCCTTCCCGAAGCTCCGATCGCTCAAATCGTCCTCCACTTCCACCGGGTCGCCGGCGGGTCCCCACTCTATAGTGACTCGACGGAGCGAACCACGAGGCTCCGAAGCCGGGAGGGGCGAGGCCAGGCGCTGGCCGAGGCGACCCGAATGGCGAGGCGCCTGGCGGACTCTCCGCCCCGCGCTCTCGCCGCGATCAAGCGCGGCATGAACCGCGCCTTCGAGGCGACGCTCGAGGAGGCCCTCGACGACGAGGCCCGCGCCATGGCCGAGTGCGTCGGCTCACCCGAGTTCGCCCGGGCGATGCGCGAGTTCCTGGCGAAGCGGGGATAGGCCGACGGCCGCGTGATGGCCTGGCGCCATGGCGGCGCGGCAACGAATCCGGGGCGTGGCCCCGACGGCAGTGCGACGCCTCGCACTCGCCCTCCCCGGCACGGAGGAGGGCACCTCCTACGGCACTCCGGCGTGGAGGGTTCGCGGCAAGCTCTTCGCGCGACTGCATCAGAACGGTGAAGACCTCGTCGTGCGGGTCGACCACGACCAGCGCGACGCCCTGATCGCCGCAGATCCGAAGGCCTTCCACATCACGGACCACTACACCGGCTCCGGGATGATGCTGGTGCGTCTCTCCGCCGTCTCGGAGGATGCGCTGGGCGAGCTGCTCGAAGCGTCCTGGCGTCACGGGGCGACGAAGCGAATGATCGACACCCTCGCCTCGAGCGCGTCCTGATCCGTCACTTCGACTCGAGTTGGCGAGCGGCTGCGCGCACGAAGTCGTCGACTCGGGGAAGCCTGCGCAGGGACGTGCCGCCATCCACATGGAGGTTCTGCCCGGTCACGAAGGACGACTCGTCGCCGGCGAGCCAGATGACGGCGCCCACCACGTCGTCGATCCGCCCGATCCGACCCAGGGGAGTCTCGGCCATGAATGCGTCGGCCACACCCGGCGCCTGAAGCAGGTGGGTCGTCATGGGTGTCTCGATCAGCGTGGGGGATACGACGTTCACCCGGATGCCTCGTGCACCGTACTCCGAGGCGGCGATCCGCGATGCGTGATTGATTCCGGCCTTCGCCCCCGCGTAGTGAGCGTATCCCTCGGCGACGAGGGTCGCGGTGAGGGATGAGATCGTGATGATCGACCCCCCGCTCTCCATCGCCGCCGCCATCTGCTGGATGACGTAGAGAGCGCCGGTGAACTGCACGGCCACCATCGGCTCGACCCGCTCGGGGCTGAGACTCTCGAAGGACGCCATGTCCTCGTAGCCCGCGGAGTTGATGGCCACGTCGAGGCCTCCGAGCCGATCGCTGACCGACGCCGCCAGGCCCTTCACCTCGTCGTAGCGGGTGATGTCGCAGGCCACGGCCTCGGCGCCCAGGCGCTCGGCCACCGGCTCGAGCCGCTCGAGATTCCGGGCAGCCAGGACCAGCCGGGCTCCCTCCGCGGCCAGCCGCTCGGCGATCTGCTCGCCGAAGCCGCTCGAACCCCCGATCACGACCGCGCGTCTGCCCTCGAGTGCGCCCATCCTGGATCTCCTTCCCTCGGTGGACGGGCATTCTAGTCTGGACCGGGTCCGAGCCATACGACGGAGATGTGGGTCGCGGCGCCCCGCAGACCCAGCGCGCCCCAGCACGTGTCTGGGCACGCATCGTGCTTGAGTACCTCTCGAAGACGAGGCCACCGGGCGGAGGAGCACATGCGGGTTCGGGGAGTCGACCTGGCCATGCGGGAAAGCGGGACGGGCGTGCCTCTTCTCTGGGGACACGGACTGCTCGGGAGCATGGCCCAGGAAGACCTGGCGGATCTCCTCGACTGGGACGCCATCGCCACCCGCTCGCGGCTGCTCCGCTACGACGCGCGCGGTCACGGTCTTTCCGAGGCGACCCTCGCCCCGGAGGACTACCGCTGGCCGGAGCTCGGCCGCGATCTGCTGGCCCTGGCCGATGCCGCCGGCGCCGAGCGCGCCGTGTTCGGCGGCCTGTCCATGGGCTGCGCGACGACGCTCCACGCGGCAGCGGCCGCGCCGGACCGGGTACGAGCCCTCGTGCTCGTGGCGCCGCCGACCGCCTGGCGCACCCGTCCGCGGCAGGCGCGGATCTACCGGGCCGTCGCCTCCGCCGTCGAGCACTTCGGACTCCGGCCCTTCCAGTGGCTCATCTCCCTCGGAATGCTCGCGCCGGCGCCCGCTCATCGGGCGAAGCTCCAGCGCTCGATGGCAGAATCGCTGCGGCGCGCAGACCCGCGGGCGGTGATCGCAGCGCTGCGAGGCGCCGCGGACTCGGACCTCCCGGATCCCGATGTCCTGCGCGGAGTCGGGGCGCCCGCTCTCGTGCTCGCCTGGCGCGGCGACCCCGCCCATCCCCTCTCGACGGCCGAGCGGCTCGCCGAGCTGCTGCCCCGAGCCGACCTGCGCGTCGCGGACTCCCTCGACGCGGTCCGCGCCTGGTCGCCGGCGATCTGCGGGCTGCTCGAGTCGGTCAGCTCCCCTCCGCCCGTGGCAGCGCCCGCACCGCACGCTTGAGGGACTCGAGCTCCCAGGGCAGCGCATCGGCCAGGGCGCGCACGTCCGGCACCTGCTCGCGACAGGCGTGGACACCGACGGTGAACGCGTCGAGGTAGCTCCAGGCCGTGAAGTTCAGGCCCTGCTGGGAGGCGAGCGGCCCCATCGAGTACAGGGCCTCGACCCGCGCGCCGTCGATGAAGAGTCGCTTCGAAGGGCCGCGCACGTTCGAGACGATCAGGTTGTAGCTCGGACGACGCGCGAGGGCGCCCGCCACCATCGCGAAGTCGCTCACGTAGAGCCGCCGCAGGGGCCAGTGCTCGAGCCAGTCGACGTGAAGGCGGGGATCCCGGGCTGCGAAGTGCGCTCGCGCCGCCCGCGTACTGCGAGCGACCGCGCCCACGCGCTCGACCGGATCCGCGACATGGCTCGCGGTAGTCGCGAACCAGTAGGCGGTCGCGTTGCCGAAGAGGGGATCATCCTGCTCTCGCCGTACCGAGACCGGCACCGCAGCGGTGAGCTCCAGCCCGCTCGCATCGCCGTGGTCAGCCAGATAGGTGCGCAGCACGCCTCCGACGACGGCCAGGAAGACGTCGTTGACGGTGCAGTCGAGGGCCTTCTTCACCTCCCGCAGGTCTGCGAGCGGAAGTGCCGCGTGGGCGTAGACCCGATTCGGGGTGATCGGACGATTGAAGGCTGCGGCCGGCGCCGAGAAGGGCGGCGGAGGCAGGGGACGCCCGGATCGCCGCCAGCGAAGGCTGACGCCGATGGCGCGCACCGAGCGGATCAAAAGCCCCGGCAAGGTGAGCAGGCGAAGGGCCTCGCGCGACAGCGCGAACAGCAGCCGGTACCAGGCCGAGGGGATCGGCTCGTTTCCGCCCTCGTAGGCGCGCGGAAGCACCGCCGGCTCGGACCCCGCCTGGAACGTCCGCAGGACGAGGGCCGCGCTTGCGGGCCCGTCGGCTACGGAGTGATGGAGCTTGGTGACGTAGGCGACGCGGCCCCCTGCCAGCCCTTCGACGAAGAAGACCTGCCAGAGGGGTCGGTCGCGGTCGAGGGGCTCGCTGGCGATGCGACCCAGCAGCTCGTCGAGGGCGTCGTCTCGACTACCCGGCGGCAGCACCTCGTGGCGAAGGTGGTAGTCCGGGTCGAAGGCCGGTGCGTTCACCCAGAAGGGGTGTCCGATCCCCAGCGGCGCGGCCACGGCGCGCCGGCGGAAGGCGGGCCAGCGAGGCATCACCCGCGTCGCACCCTCTCGCACCCGCTCGAAGGTCACGGCGGCGTGGGCGCTGCTCGGATCGACCACGATGACCTTGAGCGTGTGCATGTGCCGCGCCCGGGACTCCTCCCAGAAGAAGTAGGCATCCGAGCCCGACATCTCGATCATGCTCCCTCGAAGTGCAAGCCCAGTGCCCCCCGGCGTACATCCGCCGCCCTGGGGGACCGTCGACCGGGGCCCGATGTCTCATCCCTGTCTCGTTTCGCCACACTTCCTACGCACGGCGGCACCCGTGGGAGCGCCGTGCGGCACGTCCCGTGCAGTCCTCGGGGAAGGGCATGGCCCGAGGAGGATCCCGTTGAGCGAGACCCGCAAGGACGACGAGAGCGAGGAAGGTCGGAGCGAAGCTCCGCGACGACTCTCGGGCCAGGACGCGATGTTCGTCTACGCCGAGACCTTCTCGATGCCCATGCACACCGTGGGTACCCTGATCCTCGACCCGAAGGAAGTACCCGGCGGCTTCGGCTTCGAACGAATCGTCGACACCGTGGCGGCGCGCATCCACCGCATGCCGCCCTTCCGGGAGCGACTGCTGGAGGTCCCCCTCGGTCTCGGACATCCGCTCATGGCCCCCGACCCGGACTTCCGACTCGAGAATCACATCCATCGCCTGGCGGCGCCCGCGCCCGGGGGCCTGCGCGAGCTGGCCCAGATCGTCGGGGACCTCGCGGGACGGCGGCTCGACCGACATCAGCCGCTGTGGGAGATGTGGGTGGTGGAAGGCCTCGAAGACGGGCGCATCGGATTGGTGACGAAGCTCCACCACTGCATCGTCGACGGCGCTTCGGGGTCGAGCCAGATGGCGGGGTTGATGGACACCGAGCCCGACGCTCCGCCGCCCGAGCCGGCACCGGCCTGGGAGCCCGCACCACTGCCCTCGGGGCTGACGCTGGCGACGCAATCGGTGGGAAGCCGCTTCGTGAGTCCCCTCGATGTCGCACGGCTCGCCTTCGACACCCTGAAGGGAATGCGCGATCGGCGACGCGCCGAGCAGGAGGTCGGGAAGGAGGACGCGGGGGATTCGACCGCGGCGCCGGAGACGCCCTTCAGCCGCGCCATCACGCCCCACCGTGCCGTCGCCTACGGCAGCGCACCCCTCGACGCGCTGAAGCGCGTCAAGCGTGCCTTCGGCGTCACGGTGAACGACGCCGTGCTCGCCGCCTGCGCCCTGTCCGTGCGCAGCTACCTCGAGGCGCGCGGGGCGCTACCCGACGATCCCCTCGTCTGTGTGGTCCCCGTGTCCTTGAAGACCGAGAGCGAGAAGAAGGAGTTCTCGAACAAGGTCGCCACCATGCGCATCCGCCTGCCCACCCACCTGGCGGACCCGGCAGAGGTGCTCCGCGCCGTTCATCGGGAGACCGTCGAGGCGAAGTACATCTTCCAGGCCGTCGAAGCGAGCCTGATCCCCCGATGGCTCCAGCTCGTCCCCCCCCTGCTCACCACCTACGGAGCCCAGCTCGTCTCCGAGTTCGATCTCGTCGACCGCGCGGGTCCGATGATGAACCTGGCCGTCTCGAATATGATGGGTCCCCCGATCCCCCTCTACTTCGGCGGCGCCCGGGTCGAGGCCATCTATCCGATGGGGCCCGTCGGAGAGGGTATGGGTCTCAACATCACCGTCCTCAGCAACATGGGGCGGGTCGACGTGGGCGTTCTGGCCTGTCGCGAGCTGCTTCCGGATCCGCAATCGATCGCCGACGGCTTTGCACGCGGCGTCCGAAAGCTCGAGCGGGCCGCCGAGACGGGAGCTCGGGCCGGGGCCGCCGCAGGCTGAGAACCGCCCATCGGTCTCGCACTCGGATTCCCGGAGGCGGCGGCGCCCGCCTATGCTCTGCACGTGCTCGATCCGGATCTCGCAGACTTCGTCGCCAGGGCAGCCGGTGGACCCGTCGAGACCGCGGAGCGGATCGCGACCGGGGCCTCCCGAGTCACCTGGCGGGTCGATGTCGCCCGGGGCGATGCGACCCGACACCTCGTGCTGCGCTGCGACACCGGAGACGGACCACTCTCGGGCACCGAGCTCACCCTCGCGCGCGAGGCCGCGGTCTACCGCGCCCTCGCTCCGACGCCGGTGCGGATCCCGCGCCTCGTGGCCGCGCATCCGGAGGGAAGAGCCCTGCTCGTAGAGCGCGCGTCGGGCAGCGACGCCTTTGCCGCGATCGGAGATCCGCAGCAGCGCCAGCGCATCGCCTCGGACTACTTCGAAGCCCTGGCCACCCTTCACGACCTCGACACGGTGACCCTGGACATTCCGGATCTCGAGCGCCCCCCGAGTCCTCGCGAAGCGGCGCAGGGGGACCTCGCCCTGTGGCGACGCATCGCCACGACGCGCGTGCCCCAGCGCGATGCACTCCTCGGCCTGGCCTTCGCCTGGCTCGAGACCCACGCACCGGAGGGCGCCGAACGAATCGCGCTGTGCCACGGAGACGCGGGCCCCGGGAACTTCCTCTTCGACGACGACGGCGTCACGGCTCTGCTCGACTGGGAGTTCGCCCACTGGGGCGACCCCACAGACGACCTCGCCTGGATCGCGGTGCGCGCACAGCTTCTCGGCGGCTTCGGAGACCTCGCCCTCGGCTATCGCACCTGGTCGCGGGCGACGGCCCTGGGGATCGACGCAGCGCGCCTCGAGTACTACCGGGCCCTCGTGCTGACCCGCATGACCGTGTCCTGCATGATCGCCCTCGGCCACGGCGGAGAGCGCTCGATGGACACGGGCATCTACGCCCTGCTCCTGCCCTACCTGCGGGCGCTGCTCCCCGAGGCCCTCGAGCGCGCCGGCTGCGATCCCGCCGAGACGGCGGCCCTGCTCGACGAAGGCAAGGCGGCGATCGCCGCCTCACCGACGCTGCGGGCGCATGCGCGGGGCCTCGACCCGATTCCGGTGTCGTGACCGCCGCGTCCCCGGCCGACGACCGCTTCCACCCGCCCGCGGAGGACCATCCGCTCTGGACCGAGACCTCCTGGTACGGCTTCAGCCTGCCCGAGAGACGCCTGGCCGGCGCGATCTATCCCCTCTTCCGACCGAACCTCGGGACCTGCTCCGTGGGCGTGCACGTGTGGGACGACTCGGCCCACGAGCCCTGGCGCGTGCTCTACTCGCGCTGTCTCTGGCACCTGCCGATGCCCGAGGGTGACCTCGACGACTGCGAGATGGGTGGACTCGCGCTCCGATGTCTGGAGCCACTATCGCGTTATCGGGTGCGCTACGCCGACGCCCGCATTGCCCTCGACCTCGTCTACGAGGGGCTCGCCCCGCCCCACGCGCTCTCGGTCGACCCCGCGCGCGGGCATCTGGATCAGGCCTGCAGGGTCAGCGGGAGGCTCGAGCTCGACGGCGAGGAGATCGCCGTGGAGGGCTTCGACATGCGCGATCGCTCCTGGCACGTGCGCGACGACATGCGCACCACCCGCGCGGGTTACAGCTACGCCATCGACGGCGACTCCGCCCTCCACGCGATGTCGATGGGTGGCGACGACGACGGAGCGATCGTCGCGGGCTTCGAGCTCCGCGGCGGAAGCCCCTGCGATCTGGTGGGCGGCGAGCGTCGGGTGACGGAACGCGATCCAGCCGGCGGCTTCCCCCGACGCGTCGACCTGACGGCGCACCGCCGGGACGGTCGCAACGTCGCCGCCCGGGGGACCTGTCTCTCTCGCTTCGCCTTCCAGGCCACGCCCGGAATGTTCGCCTGGATCAGCCTCGTCGAGTGGGAGGTGGACGGCCGCCGCATCTTCGGCGCCGACCAGGACATCTGGTCTCCCGACCTGCTCGGCTCGAGATCCGGGGCGAGCGTTCACTCGGAGAGGGCGTAGGCGAGCAGGGCATCGCCGGTTCCGGTGAGGGGGTTTCCGCCGGCGGCGATCACCACGAACTGCTTCGCGTCGGCGCGCAGGCGGAAGCTCATGGGCGTCGCGTTGCCGGTGAAGGGAATGCGGTCGCTCCAGATCTCTTCGCCGGTCTCCGTGTCGAAGGCTCGGAGATAGCGATCCGTCGTGGCGCCGATGAAGTAGAGCTGCCCGGCGGTGAGCAGTCCGCCGCCGAAGTTCGGTGCCCCGAGGTGGCCCGTGGCCGGAATCGCCCAGAGCGGAAAGGGCGCCTGGTCCCGGGTGGTCCCGAGTCCGACCCGCCACAGCACCTCGCCGCTGCGCAGATCCACGGCGGTGAGCGAGCCCCAGGGCGGGGGATTGCAGGGCGCCCCGAAGCGGGAGAAGAAAGGCGCGCGCAGGACGCCGTAGGGGGTTCCGTCCATCGGGTAGGCCTCGCGCGGGTACTGGACGCTGCCCTCGGGCATCGCGTCGTACTCGTCGCGCGGCACGAGCCGAACCGTCATCGCGATGTGGGTCTGGTTCGTGTAGAGCACACCCCGCGCCGGATCGATCGCCACGCCACCCCAGTTCATCCCACCCGCGGTGTGGGGGAACTGGATCGAGCCCTCGAGAGTCGGCGGGGTGAAGATCCCGTCCCAGCGCAGGTCGGCGAGCTGCTGCCGGCAGGAGCTGCGGTCGATGGGCGTGAAGCCGAAGAGGTTCTCCGGAGTCAGCTCGGTCGGATGGAGCGGAAGCGGATGAGTCGGGAAGGGCTGGGTCGGCGAGAGCGTCTCGCCCGGTACGCCACCCTGGGGAACCGGGCGCTCCTCGACGGGATAGAGCGGCTCTCCGGTCTCCCGATCGAGGAGGAAGACGTGGCCCATCTTCGTCGCCTGGGCCAGGGCCGGACGGCCACCGCCGACGCCGTCGATCTGGAAGAGAGTCGGCTGGGTCGACACGTCGTAGTCCCAGACGTCGTGGTGGACGGTCTGGAAGTGCCACGCGACGCGACCCGTGGCCGCGTCGAGGGCCACGGTGGAGCTGCCGTAGTGGTCGAGGCCTCGCCGCGCGCCCCCGAAGCTGTCAGGCGACGCATTGCCGGTGGGGACGAAGACCAGCCCGCGCTCCTCGTCCCCGGAGAGAATGGACCAGACGTTCGGCGTTCCGCGCTGGTAGAGCTCGCCCGGTCGGCGCGAGACGTCGAACCCCGGCGGCACCGGGTCCCAGGCCCAGACCCGACGGCCGCTGCGCACGTCGAAGGCACGAACGACGCCGGAGGGCGCGTCGACCTTCAGCTGATCCGCCACGAGCGCTCCAAGAACGACGAGATCGTCCATCACCAGCGGCGGGGAGGTGGGGTAGTACTCCCAGGGAGGCGCGTCGCCGATCCCCTCGCGGAGCGCCACGCGACCGGCGTCGCCGAAGTCGGCGCAGGGTCGGCCCGTCTCCGCATCGAGGGCGATCAGCTCGGAGTCCTTCGTCCCGTAGAGGATTCGGCGCTCACAGGCCCGGCCGCTCTGCGGCGCCTCCGCCTCCCAGTAGGCGACCCCCCGACAGGTGAGGGGATAGGGACCTCCCGTCCCCTTCGCGCGAAGCCCGGGATCGAAGACCCAGCGCTCGGCGCCGGTCTCGGGATCGAGCGCGAACACCCGCATGTAGCCGGTGCAGTAGTAGAGCGTCTCGTTCACGACCAGCGGCGTGACCTGGAAAGCCGTCGGGGCGTTCTCCGCGTCGCCGGGATGGGCGTCGCCGCTGCGGTGGCTCCAGACGCGCTCGAGGCGCCCCACATTCTCGCGGCGGATCTGATCGAGGGGCGAGAAGTGCAGCCCTCCCTTGTCTCCCGCGTACTCCCGCCACTCGGCGACGGGGCCCGAGTAGTCGATGGGCGTAGAGTCGGCGCAGCCGATCGGAGACACAGCCACGAGCGAAGCCAACAGTCGGACGTACACGGCGGCACTCTAGCGCGCAGAATTCCGGCACCGCCCCGGCCCGTTGTGACATCCTCTCCGCCTTGGAGGTCTCATGACGGGGCTGCGGGGACTCACGGGAATGCCGGTCGTACTGACCGGCGGCGGAAGCGGCATCGGCCGCGCCATAGCCCTGCGTCTGGCCGATGAAGGCGCCCGCGTGGGCATCCTCGACCGCGACGCTTCCGGCGGCGCCGAGACCGAGGCCGCGATCCGCGCAGCGGGGGGCGTCGCCAGCGCCTACGGGGTCGACATCACCGACTACGCGGCCGTCGAGGCGGCAGTCGAAGCCTTCATCGGCGTCGAGGGCGAGGTCCGAGGTCTGGTCAACTGCGCCGGCTGGGACGTGGCCTCGGACTTCCTCGACTCGGATCCGGAGCTCTGGCGCAAGGTGATCGACATCAATCTCGTCGGGCCGCTGAACGTGACGAAGGTCGTGCTCTCCCGCATGGCCCGGGCCGAGGCGGGGCGGATCGTGAGCATCGCATCCGACGCGGGTCGGGTCGGCTCTTCCGGCGAGTCCGTCTACGCCGCCTGCAAGGGCGGGATCGTGGCCTTCTCGAAGTCGGTCGCCCGGGAGATGGCCCGCCGGGGCATCTCCCTGAACGTCGTCTCCCCCGGCCCCACGGATACGCCCCTCTTCGCAGACTTCGACGCGAGCGGTCGACTCGCGAAGGCCCTCGAGCGCGCGATCCCGATGGGGCGTCTCGCGCGTCCGGACGACTTCCCCGGCCTCGTCGCCTTCCTGCTCTCCGACGAAGCCGCCTTCATCACCGGCCAGACGATCAGCGTCTCCGGCGGACTCACGATGCACGGATGAGAGGGTCATGAGCTACGAAGACATCGACTACGACGTCGAGAACCAGGTCGCCACCATCACCTTGAACCGGCCCGAGGTCTACAACGCGTTCCGCGCCCAGACCTGCATCGAGCTCATCCGGGCCTTCGGCGAGGCGGGCTACGACCGCGACGTCGGCGCCATCGTGCTCACCGGAGCCGGCGAGCGCGCGTTCTGCAGCGGGGGGGATCAGTCGGGACACGAGGGTCAATACGTTGGGGGCCGAGGAGTCATCGGCATGCCCATCGACGAGGTCCAGACCGTGATCCGCGACGTGCCGAAGCCCGTGGTCGCGAAGGTGAGGGGCTACGCGATCGGCGGCGGCAACGTGCTGGCGGCAATCTGCGACCTCACCATCGCCGGCGAGAGCGCGATCTTCGGGCAGGTCGGCCCGCGCATGGGATCCGTGGACCCGGGCTTCGGCACGGCCTACCTGGCGCGCATCGTCGGAGAGAAGAAGGCCCGCGAGATGTGGTACCTGTGCCGCCGGTACACGGCCCGGGAGGCCCTCGAGATGGGGCTCGTCAACGCCGTCGTACCCGACGAGGCCCTCGACGCGGAGGTCGACGGCTGGTGCGCCGAGCTGGTACAGCGCAGTCCCACGGCCATCGCGATCGCCAAGCGCTCCTTCAATGCCGACACGGAGAGCATCCGGGGCATCGGAGGCCTCGGCATGCAGGCGCTCGCCCTCTACTACGAGACGGAAGAGTCGAAGGAGGGAGGGCGCGCGCTGGTCGAGAAGCGCGACCCGGACTTCAGGAAGTTCCTGCCTTGAGGGCCCGGGCGGCGTGATAGCCTACGCCGGAACCCGATTCCAGGAGCCGGACGTTTGGCCGAACCCTTCGAGAACCGAGAGTCCCGCGGGCGCCTCGCGAGAGTGCTGCCCGGCCAGAACAAGTCGAGTGCCATCCAGGAGATCGAGACGCTGCTGGCCCGCGCCGACCGGGTGAGCGACGTCGCGACGGATACCGTCGCCGAGGTGGCGGAGCGCCACGGGGTCGACATGAAGAGGCGCTGCCGCACGCCGCGGATGCACCTCTACCGCCGCTTCTTCGAGCACTGCCTCATCGATCACGCGCTCTCGTCCGAGGAGAGCGAGGACCTGCGACACCTGCGGGGCCTGCTCCACCTGGAGGACTCCGACGCCCGGCGCATCCACGACGAGATCGCGGGCCAGGTCTACGGGTCCGCCGTCGATCGCGTGCTCGAGGACCAGGAGCTCGACCCGGACGAAGAGCGCTTCCTGACTCAGCTCCGCTCCGAGCTCGAGCTGCCGGACCAGGTGGCGGACGCCCTGCTGGCCGAAGGGATCCAGCGCGCTCGCCAGCGCTTCTTCTCGAAGACGGCTGCGCGCTCGAGCGTCTTCCTCACCTCCCAGGAGGCCCCGCTCCAGCTCGTCGGCGCCTCCGCCGAGTCGATTCAGGGCGCGGTGGACGACGCCCTCGCCCAGGCCTGCCGAGCCGTTCCGAGGCTCCACTGGATCGAGGTCTCGAAGATCCGCGGCGAGGTGATCGAAGGCAGCGTGCGGGAGTGGCAGGTCGAGCTGAAGGCCTGGCTCGACCCGGAATAGGCACCGGACCCCGGAGACCAGGGGCGATACACTCCGGCCACGGGTGGGGGTGTCGATGCCCTGGTGGGGTTGGATTCTCGTTGCCGCGATCCTCCTTGGATCCGAGCTCTTCGTCACGACCGAGTTCTACCTCGTGTTCCTCGGGGTGGCGGCGCTCGCCGTGGGCCTCTTCGGCCTGCTCGCCTTCGAGCCCCCGGCTTGGCAGCAGTGGCTCGCTTTCGCCAGCCTCTCGGTCGTCTTCCTCGTCGGATTCCGACGCCGCTTCGCCGCGCTCGTCGGCCCCGAGAGCGCGCGGATTCGCGACCGCGTGGTCGGCGAGGCCGGCACCGCCCGCGACGCCATCGCGCCGGGTGGTATCGGTCAGGCCGAGCTGCGCGGCACGCTCTGGACCGCCCACAACGTCGGCAGTGAGGCCCTCGCCCCGGGCGACCGCCTGCGCGCCCTCGAGGTCGACGGCCTGACCCTCGAGGTCACCCGCGAGCCCTGAGGGGCCCGCATTCGGAGGAGCGTCATGGAGACCGTCATCGCCGTCGTCGGAGTCGTCGTCCTCGTCGTCTTCGTGATCGCCCGCACCGCCGTGGTCGTCCCACAGCAGAGCGCGTCCGTCGTGGAATACCTCGGCAAGTACAGCCGGACTCTCGAGGCCGGCTTCCACATCCTCGTTCCCTTCGTCGAACGCGCCGCCTACAAGCACACGCTGAAGGAGCAGGCCACCGACATCCAGGAGCAGGTGTGCATCACCCGCGACAACGTCCAGGTGGGTGTCGACGGCGTGCTCTACCTCAAGGTGCTCGACCCGCGCCGGGCCTCCTACGGCATCTCGAACTACGTCTTTGCCATCTCCCAGCTCGCCCAGACCACGCTGCGCAGCGAGGTGGGGAAGATCGATCTCGACCGGACCTTCCTCGAGCGCGCGAACATCAACGCCTCCGTCGTCAGCGAGCTCGACAAGGCCTCGGAGCCCTGGGGCGTGAAGGTGCTGCGCTACGAGATCCGCAACATCAACCCGCCGGCCGACGTCCTGGGAGCGATGGAGAAGCAGATGCGCGCCGAGCGGGAGAAGCGCGCCGTGATCCTGACCTCCGAGGGCGAACGAGACGCGAAGATCAACGAGGCCGAGGGCGAGAAGCAGCGCGTCATCAAGCAATCCGAGGCTAAGCAGCAACAGCAGATCAACGAGGCCGAGGGACAGGCCGCGGCGATTCGCGCCATCGCCACCGCCACCGCCGACGGTCTGCGCAGCGTGGGCGAGGCCCTCACCACGAGCGGCGGAGAGGCCGCCATGCAGCTGCGGATCGCCGAGCAGTACATCCAGGAGTTCGGGCGGCTCGCCCAGAAGGGCAACACCTTCGTCGTGCCGGCGAACCTGAGCGATGTGGGCTCGATGATCGCCATCGCGACCGGCATGCTCAAGCCGAACGCGGGCGACCCGGCCGAGCGCGCTTGAGCGCCGCGCAGGCCGACGAGGGGGCCCCGGATCGCGGAATCAGAGCTCCGGAACCGGGATCCGAAAGGCCGGGGACTCGGCGCCGCCGTCCACCTCGAAGACCTTCCCCGTCACCCAGGATGCCGCCGGCGAGGCCAGGTAGAGCGCGCAGGCCGCGACGTCCTCGGGCTCGCCGATCCGACCCATCGGCGTGCCGGCCTCCATCTGCCGCCGGATCGCGTCGTTCGTGAGCACGCTCTCGAGGGCGGCGGTCGCCACGCCCCCTACGGCGATCGCGTTCACCCGCACCTTCGGAGCGAGATCCGCCGCCAGATTCTTCGTCATGAAGGAGAGCCCGGCCTTCGCCGTGCCGTAGGCGACGAAGCCGGTCTGCACCATCCCCCCCGCGCGGGAGGAGATGTTCACCACGGATCCGCCGCCATGGGTCAGCATGTGGGGCACGACCAGCTTCGAGAGCAGGAAGGCCGAAGTGAGGTTGAAGCGCAGGGCCCGCTCGAAGAATCCCTCACTCGTGTCGAGGGCCGGGCGTGGGGGCGTGCCGCCCGCGTTGTTGACGAGCACGTCGATGCGCCCGAAGGCCTTCGCCGCGGCGGCCACGAGAGCCTCGAGATCCGCCGTCACCGTCACGTCGCAACGAATCGCCTCGGCGCGACGTCCGCGCTCGCGCACGGCCGCGGCCGTCGCCTCGATGTCGGCCTCGGTGCGGGCCGCACACACCACATCCGCGCCCGCCTCGGCGAAGGCCAGGGCGATGCCCCGGCCGATCCCCTTCCCCGCTCCGGTGACGATGGCGACCCGGTCCGTGAGACGGAAGCGATCGAGGATCATCTCAGCAGCGACGGGTCTGCCCGACCACTCACGAGGGGAAGATCCAGGTAGGTGCGGATGCCGGGCTCGGCCTCGCAGACGATCGGGATCGAGTTGACGCAGTGCATCGCCGTCGCGGCGATTCCCGGATTGCGATCGAGATCCCGGTGCACGTCGGGCGGGTGGAGGCCGTGGAAGGTGACCGCGAGCGGCGGCTCCGCATCGAAGGCGATCTCGAATCGCTCGCCGCCGAGCTTCCAGGCGGGCTCGAGGGACTCGTCTCCCATCAGCCAATTGACCCGCGCCGTGATGACCGGCTCGCCCCGGACCGTCCCTTCCCAGGCGAAGCGCTGGGCCGCGACCGTGCCGGGCTCGATCACACCCACGGGTGTGTCGATCGGCGCCGTGGCCACCGCCATCTCGTGGGTGGTGCGCTTCTCGGGGTCGAGGGTGAGCCCGAGGCCTGCCGCCACCATGTCTATCGACTGCTGGAATCCGGCGCCGAGGAGCTGCGGCATCGAGCTCTTCGTCGCCTCCTCGAGGGACTTCCCGAAGAGCATCACCTCGCGCACCACGAACTCGGTCGCGTAGCTCCGGATGTCCGAGAACTCCTCGGCGCGAACGTGGCGGATCTTCCGACAGAGTGCGGAGAGCACGAGGGGGAACCGTTCGGTGATGCCGCCAGGGTGGATGCCCGTGCCGTGCAGCGTCGCGCCGCCCCTGCGACAGGCGGCCTCCACCTCGGCGACGCCCGCGCTCGAGAAGGGATAGAACCAGCCGAGCGGGGTCACGACGTTCTTCCCGGACTCGAGGATGCGCACCACCTCGGCGGTGTTCGCGAGCATGGGGCTGTAGAGCACGCAGTCTGCATCGAGGGCGAGCAGGGCCTCGACGTCGCAGGTGGCGTGGACTCCCAGGGGGCCGATGCCCGCTATCGCGCCGGCGTCCTTCCCGGATTTCGATTCGGCGTGGACCCAGACCCCGGCGAGCTCGAGCTCCGGATGCGCTGCGATGCCTTCGATCGCCGCACGACCCACGTTGCCCGTGGCCCACTGGATCACTCGGTAGGTCACCTCGGCCTCCTTCCGGCGCGCCCGGCCGGGCGGCGCCTCTCCCGGGGCGAGAAGCATATCGCGAATGCGTCACGGGAAGCGTCATAATCCCGGACCATTACGAGCCGAAACATCGAGTGGGGACGAGATGGAGATCCGGGAACGAGTAGCGGTGGTCACGGGCGCTGCGTCGGGCATTGGTCGCGCGACCGCCGTCGCTCTCGCCCGCGCCGGTGCGCGGCGGGTGGTCCTCGGAGACGTCGACGAGTCGGGTCTCGCCGAGACGGCGCGGAGGGTCGAGGAGGCCGGAAGCCAGGCGCCCTGGGTCGCAACGGACGTGAGCGACCCGGAAGCCCTCGAGCGCCTCTTCGATCGCGCCGAAGCCGACGGCGGCGGCCTCGATATCCTCCACAACAACGCCGGACTCTCGGGCGGCACCCCCACCTGGCCCGACATCTCCGTGGACCGGATCGCGAAGCTCGTCGACGTGAACCTGAAGGGCGTCCTCTTCGGCACGCGGCTCGCCCTGCCCCGCATGGCCCGATGCGGCGGCGGCGCCATCGTCAACACGGCTTCGATGGCGGCCCGCACACCCCTCCCGCCCGAGGCGATCTATTGCGCGACGAAGGTCGGCGTCACGATGTTCACCCAGAGCTGCGCGGCGCTGGGCGAGAGCCACGGCGTGCGCGTCAACTGCGTATGCCCTGGCATCACCGAGACTCCCATGCTCCAGACGACCGGAGCCGGTGGACGCGGCATGGCCGACTACCTGAAGCCCGTCTACGCCGCGCTCGTTCCCATCGAGCCCGGGGAGATCGCCGCGGCCGTCCTGGCGCTGATCGAGGACGATTCCCAGGCGGGAGTGGTCGTCGAGCTTCCCAACGCGGCGCGAGCCGCAACGTGACCCGGTCCCCCGGAGGCCCGCCATGTCCGAAGCCCACACCACGCCCTATCGGGATCCGGGGCTCGACCTCGAGACCCGCGTCGAGGACCTCCTCGGGCGCATGGACCTCGACGAGAAGCTCGCCCAGCTCGGCTGCGTCTGGTCCACGACCCTGGTAGAGAACGAGGCCTTCTCGCCAGCGAAGGCGCGAGAGCGCCTCGGCCACGGCACGGGCCACGTCACCCGAATCGGCGCGTCGACGGGCTTGCGCCCCCGCGCCAGCGCCGCCTTCGCGAACGCAATCCAGCGATACCTGCGCGACGAGACCCGTCTCGGGATTCCCGCGATCGTGCACGAGGAGAGCACCGCCGGCTTCACCGCCCGGGACGCCAGCCAGTTTCCCCAGGCCCTGGGCCTCGCCAGCACCTGGGACCCGGACCTGATCGAGCGCATCGCCGGGGTGATCCGCGAGCAGATGCGCGCCGTCGGTGCCCGACAGACCCTCGCCCCGGTCCTCGACGTCGCCCGGGATCCGCGCTGGGGGCGCACCGAGGAGACCTATGGGGAAGACCCCTATCTGGTGAGCCGAATCGGTGTCGCCTACGTGCGCGGACTCCAGGGCGACGACCTCACCAAGGGAGTCGCGGCCACCGCGAAGCACTTCCTCGGCTACGGGATCTCCGAAGGAGGCCGCAACCACAAACCCGTCCACGTCGGTCCACGCGAGCTGCGCGAGGTCTTCGCGCGGCCCTTCGCCGCGGCCATCGAGGAGGCGGGTCTGGCATCGGTCATGAACGCCTACAACGACGTCGACGGTCTACCCTGCGGTGGATCGAAGGAGATCCTCGACGACCTGCTGCGCGGCGAGCTGGGCTTCGCCGGCGTCGTGGTCGCGGACTACTTCACCACCCTCCTGCTGATCCAGGCCCACCGGGTCGCCGGCGACAAGGGCGAGGCGGCGGCGGTGGCCCTGGGAGCCGGCCTCGACATCGAGCTGCCCGCGCTCGACTGTTACGGCGAGCCGCTGCGGGCCCGGATCGAGGAGGGCAGCGTTCCCCTCGCCTGGGTGGATCGCTCGGTCCGGCGCGCCCTGGAGATCAAGTTCGCCCTGGGCCTCTTCGAGGAAGCCACCGTCGACGATGCCGCCGCAGCCGAGGTCTATCAGACCCCGGCCCAGCGTGCGCTCTCCCGCGAGGCCGCGTCGAAGTCGATGGTGCTGCTGAAGAACCGGGAAGGGCTCCTTCCCCTGAGGACGGACCTCTGCCGGATCGCCGTGGTCGGTCCCTGCGCCGACGACCGCCGGCTCCTCCAGGGCGACTACAGCTATCCCGCCCATCTGGAGATCATCTACGAACGCGACGTCGCCGGGGCGAACGAGTGGCTGCCACAGTCCGGCGACACGGCCTTCCGTCCGGGACCCTACTTCGTCCCCATGGTGACGCCCCTCGAGGGCATCCGATCGGCGGTGGAGGGGACGCGGGTCGAGCACGCCCCCGGCTGCGCCATCCTCGGCGACGACGCGTCGGGGATCGAGGAGGCCGTGGCCTGTGCGCGAGGAGCAGACGTCGCGATCGTCTGCGTTGGGGGGAAGTCGGGCCTGATCCCGGGCTGCACCAGCGGCGAGTTCCGGGACGCGGCGAGCCTGGCGCTCACCGGCCTGCAGCAGGAGCTGGTGGAGGCGGTCGTCGCGACCGGTACCCCGGTGGTGGTCGTGCTGATCGCCGGTCGAGTGCTCGCGCTGCCCTGGATCGCAGAGCACGCCGACGCGATCGTACAGGCCTGGCTTCCCGGCGAGGAGGGGGGCAACGGTCTCGCAGACCTGCTCTTCGGCCGGGTCGAGCCGACGGGTCGCCTGCCGGTCAGCGTTCCGCGCGAGGTCGGCCAGGTCCCGCTCCACGCCGCCCGTAAGTGGGATCGCTCGGACTACAGCGACGTCGAGGACACGCCGCTCTTCGCCTTCGGCTCAGGACTGACCTACACCCGCTTCGACTACGGCGAGATCGAGGTGAGCCCCCCCACCGCGGCCCAGGGCGAGACGATCTCCATCTCCCTCGAGATCGCGAACATCGGCGATCGCGCCGGTGCGGAGATGGTCCAGCTCTACGTTCACGACCCGGTGGCGAGCACCACGCGCCCGCTCCAGCAGCTCGCTGGCTTCGCGCGCGCCGCCCTCGAGCCCGGCGCTCGGTGCCGGGTCGCCTTCGAGCTCGATCCGAGCCAGCTTGCGCTCTACGACCCATCCATGCGACTCGTCGTCGAGCCGGGGCGCTTCGAAGCGCGGGTCGGCGCCTCCGCCGAGGACATCCGCGCGACGGCGCGCTTCGACATCGAGGGACCTGCGCGGGAGATCTCCCCGCGGAAGATCCTTCCCACCCGCGTGTCGCTAGGCTGAATCGCCACGTACCGGGGGATGGAATGCGCGCGAAGGAGTTCACCTTCCACCACCCTCCGCGAGCGAACCTGCTCGCTCCGCGAGGACATGGGTGGACTGAGCGGGCTCAGCGGGGCAGTGCCTGCCCCACGATCCGCTTCGCCGGAGCGCCCGCCGGGTAGAACTCGCCGGCGTCGAGCTGGTTGAGGAGTGCGAGCTCGTCCGCCGAAGCGGGCCCGGGATAGGCGCGGGCGAAGGCGGCCTGGCTCATCCGGCGCTCCGGCGACACGACATCGATCCGCCAGGGCTGGGCGCCCAGCACCGCTGGATCGGTCTCTCTCGCGAAGCTCGCCAGGGCTCCGCGCAGGGCCGTCAGTCTCGCCCCGAACTTCGACTGCGGTGCATAGCCCAGCAGACCGAAGACGTGGTCCCCGTGCTTCACGAAGGTCGCGAGCCCCCGGATCGGGGTGCCGTCGGCGCTGGCCGTGAACTCGGTGTTCGCCGCGACCAGTCCGTTGACCGAGGTGCGCTGGGGGGCGGCGCCGCTGACCCCGTCACTGGCGACGAACTGCCGAGCCACCTCCTCCGGATCGTCCCCCTCGGCGAGGGACAGCTGGATCACCGCGTCCTGCTCCGGACTCAGGGCCGCCACCCTCTGGCGCTGATTGACGGTCTTCCAGTCGCTCGGGAACTCCACCCGGAAGGCGAGCTCCGGGTGATGGAAGACGTTCGCCTCGCTGAAGAAGCCCTGGCGCGGGTCCTCCCCGTAGGCGAGACCGTCCAGGCGCTGCATGAACGCCGCCCTCCCCACGGTCCCGCTGCGAGCGTCGACGGGCAGGAGCGCGATGCGCTGCTGGATCATCTCTTCCCGGTTCTCCGGATTCGGATGGGTCGCAAGCCACTCGGGAACCCGCCCTCCGCCCGACGAGCGACTCGAGCGCCCCAGGGTGCGGAACATGTCCACCATCTCGTTCGGGTCGTATCCGGCGCGGGACATGTAGGCCAGGCCGAGCTCGTCGGACTGACGCTCGTCGTCGCGGCTGTACTTGAGAAAGAGCAGCTGGAAGCCGGATCCCAGCAAGGCCCCGCTGAAGCCCTGGAGCTCCGCCGGGAGGAAGACGGTCGGGAGCAGCACCAGCTGCGCTCCCATCTGCTTCGTGTACTGGCTCACCGAGTGCCGCGCGGTGACGTGCCCGATCTCGTGACCGAGCACGCTCGCGAGCTCGGCCTCGCTCGACATGTGGGCGAGGATCCCCCGGGTCACGTAGATGAACCCGCCGGGTACGGCGAAGGCGTTCACGGTGGGATCGTCCACCACGAGGAACTGCCAGGGCAGCCCCGGGCGCTCCGACTCCTGGGCCATGCGCAGACCGATGCCCTCCACGTAGCGCTGGAGCGCATCGTCTTCGTAGATCCCCATGCCGGCGGCGATCTCCGGCGCAGCCTGCCGACCGAGAGCGATCTCCTGGGCCTCGCTCATGAACACGAGCTCGGGGCGACCGGTCACCGGATTGGTGGCGCAGGCGCACAAGAGCGCCAGGCCGAGGCTGGCGAGCTGGGGCCTCCACATCGAATCGCGTCCCCTCATCCCCGACCGCGGGACCCCACTCCACGCCCGATCCATTGCAAGCCTCGCAGCCCGTCTCGGGGGAACGTGCGGGCGGTGCCCGTACGCTACGAGTTCGCGGCCTGTCGCCGCGGAGCCTCGAGGCGTCTGCGGTAGAGGGTCTTGCGATCGATGCCCAGGATTCGCGAGGCCTGTACCTTGTTTCCGCCGGTCTGACGCAGGACCTCCTCGATGTAGCGGTCCTCGAGCTCGCGCAGCGGGAGCCGACAGCGCGCCACCGCCTCCAGGCTCGATCCCTCACCGCTCGGCTCGGGACTCGTGCTCCCGATCACCTCGGCGGGCAGATCCCGGACGCCGATCTCGCCTCCGTCGCTCAACGCGAGGGCACGCTCGATGGCGTTCTCGAGCTCTCGCGCGTTCCCCTTCCACGGATACTCCTGGAGGCGCGCGAGGGCGTCGCCGGTGAGCGTCCGCGGCCCGCCCTCGCTGTGCTTGGCGAGGAAGGCATCCACGAGGGAGGGAATGTCATCGGGTCGGTCGCGAAGGGGCGGGATGTGCAGCGGAATCACATTGAGCCGGTAGTAGAGGTCCTCGCGGAAGCGGCCCTCGGAGATCTCGCGCTCGAGGTCCTTGTTGGTCGCCGCCACGATGCGAACGTCGACCTTGACCGACTGGGTCCCGCCTACGGGTCGGATCTCGCGGTCCTGGAGAACCCGCAGCAGCTTGCCCTGAAGGCCGGCGCCCATGTCGCCGATCTCGTCGAGGAAGAGGGTGCCGCCCCCGGCCTTCTCGAACAGACCGCGCTTCGTCGCGTGAGCTCCGGTGAAGGCGCCGCGGACGTGCCCGAAGAGCTCGCTCTCGAGCAGGCCCTCGGGAATTGCGGTGCAGTTGATGGGGATGAACGGCTTGCTGGCGCGCGGACCCGAGTAGTGCAGGGTCCTCGCGACCACCTCCTTGCCGGTCCCGCTCTCGCCGGTGATGAGCACGCTGCTGCGGCTGTGCGCCACCTTGCGGATCAGCGCGAAGATCTCCCGCATTGCCGGGCTCTCACCGATCAGGTCCCCGAACCCGCTGGTGCGGTCGACCGCGCGGCGGAGCTGTCGGTTCTCCTCCTCGAGGGCGCGCCGCTCGAGAGCGCGCTCGACCGTGAGCAGCACCGCCTCGGGCTCGAAGGGCTTCGTGATGTAGTCGAAGGCCCCGGCGCGCATCGCCTCGACGGCCGAGTCGATGCTCCCGAAGGCAGTCATCAGGACGACGGGCGTCTCGGGTCGAACGCGGCGCAGGTCTCCCACCATCTCGATGCCGGAGCGTCCGGGCATCTTGATGTCCGAGAGGACCACGTCGGCTTCGGTCTCTCGGACGCACTCGAGGGCGGCCTTCGCGGACTCGGCCTCGACCGTGGCGTAGCCCTGCTCTCGGAACAGGGACTCGAGCATCTGCCGCATCGCGGCGTCATCATCGACGATCAGGATCGTGTGGCGGTGTTCCATGGGCTCGCAGAGGAGCACGTCGCGTGCCAGCGGAAGAAGGAACGAGGCACGCTCCGGTGCAGGTCCCGAGGTATAATGCCACAGATCGGCCGCCCTGTGTGGGGCTTATTGCCTCATGTGCCCCTGTCGGCCGAGCGCGTCAGCTCGCCTCTGGCGGCGACCCCGAGGGGAGGGGAAGGCGCACCTCGAACTCGGTGCCGGTGCCCTCCTGGCTGCGGACCGTGATCGAGCCGCCGTGATCCAGCGCGATGCCCTTGCACACCATGAGCCCGAGACCGTTACCCTCTCCGGCCGGTTTGGTGGTGAAGAAGGGGTCGAAGACCTTGTCGAGATCCCGCTCCGGGATGCCCGCGCCGGTGTCGTGGATCTGGATCTCGATCTCCTCGTCTCGCTGACAGAGGGAGACCTTGAGACCCCCGCCGTCGGGCATCGCGTCGGCCGCGTTCAGCAGGAGATTGAGCAGCAGCTGCTGGAGACGCTCCGAGTCGCCAATGACGCTCGGGACCGACTCGATCCTTCGATCCACCTCGATGGAACGACGGGCCATCTTCTCCGAGACGAAGGACAGGGTCGTCTCGACGAGAGCCTTCATCGCGACCGGCTGGCGTCGCGAGCGCCGCGGCCTCGCCATCCCCAGGAGCATCTGGATGATGCGCGAGATCCGGGAGATCTGGGTCTGGATCGTCTGGAGCCGCCAGCGGGCGTCGTCTCCGGAGACTGCAGACTCCAGCATCTTTGCGTGACCCTGGATCACCCCCATCGGCGTCCCCACCTCGTGGGCGAGCCCGGTCACCAGGGTCGCGATCGAGGCGAGCTCCTCGGCGGCTCGCGCCTCCTCGGTGGTCCGGCGAAGGCGCGCCGCCTGATCGTCGTACTCTCGGGCGAGGTTGCGGCTCTGCTCGGCGAGCTCCCGGGTGAGGTACTCGAGGTGCTGCTCGCTGGCGCTGATGTAGGCCTCCATCGCGAGCTGCGCATCGAGGGTGAGGATCTTCTGGAGCGCCGTGACCGCCCGCACCCCGTGATCCGGCTCCGACGAGAATGCGTCGCAGATGAGGGGCGTAAGCAGCGAGAAATACAGGGCGTAGGCCCCCAGATACCAGCGCGGCTCGAGGCCGACCCGCTCGTGGACCTCTCCGATGCTGCGTCGGTCCGCCAGGTACTGCGCATCGAAGCGGGGATCGGTCAGACTCAACAGATACTCGCGCTGCTTCTCCAGCAGCCGGCTCTTCACCGCCGGGTCGGAGAGCAGATCGCGGGTGGGGCCGAAGGAGAGGAGATGGCGGTAGAATGCCGCCACGAAGGAATCCGCCTGCTTCTCGAGCAGGGGCCCGAGCCTCCGCAGCAGCTCTCGATCCTCATCGTCGAGATTCAGGTACGCGAGGCGCTGCTCGAGGTCGTCGCGGGCCGCCATCGTCGAATCGTGGCTCGTTGCGGCGTTCTGTCAACCGGCCAGGGAATCGGCGGGGCACATGGACCCGTCGGCCACCCTGGACTGGGGAGCGGCGCCCAGCCCGGCGGTCGATGCCAGCGCCGCTGAGGACGTCGAGCTGGCACGGGGGGTGCAGAGCAATGTCGCCAACTCGATAGTGTCCCGGGCAAGGTGAACGGCGATGGTCGTGTTCGACATCATGAGGCGTCATTTCGTCACGGCAGATCCCAGCGACGGGCTGCCCGAGGCGCACCAGACGATGCGGCTCGCCCGGCTGCGATACCTGATGGTGACGCAGGACGACCGACTGGTAGGCCTCCTGTCCTATCGGGACCTGGTGGAGTGGCTCCTCTCCGACTCCACCTTCCGCTCTCCCAGTCCGTCGGCCACCGTCGCCGACGCCATGGTTCGGGCGCCGTTCGTCGCCACGCCGAGCACCACCCTCGCCGAAGCCGCCGGGCGGCTATGTCACTACCGGCTGGGCTGCCTCCCCGTCGTCGAGGAAGGAGAGGCGAACTACGAGACTCCCCGCGTACTCGGAGTCGTCACCGAGACCGACCTGCTGCGCGTGGCCTTCGGAAGGCCAACCTCCCGCTTCGACGGCTAGCAGGGCCGTTCAGGGCGAGGGCACCTCGCCGAGACCGGCGCGGCGCAAAGCACTCATCACGTCCGCCCGGGAGACCACGCCGACCACCCGATCGTCGTCGACCACCGGGAAGCTTCGCGTCCGTGTGTCGACGACCTTCTCGAGGACACGAGTGAGCGGCGTCCTCGGGCAAACCGTCCGCACGTCCTTCGACATCACCCGGGAAACCGGGCGCTGCATGATCTCGACGTAGGCGGGAAGGGTCGAGTCCTCACTGAAGCCGAAGGCGGCCAGGAGATCCAGCGACGTGGCCAGCCCGAGCAGGTGCCCCTCGTCATCGACGACGGGCACCCCGTCGAAGCCGTGATGCTCGAGCACGCTCTCGACCTCGGCCAAGGTCGCCCCCGGCGAGGTCGTGACGGGCTTCGACATCACGTCGCGCACCTGCCAGTCGAGAAACTCGTACATCCGGACCCCGCCTCGTCGTCAGAGAATGTCTCGAAGCCGTCGGTAGCCGTTACGGATCTCTTCGGCCAGCATCTGGGCCGCGTCACCGATGTCCGCCAGAGGCTCGCCGGCGGCCTTCGCTTTGGCCTTCACCTTGCCCTCGAGCTCCTCGAAACGGTGCTCGAGCTTCTCCCAGAGCTCTGTCGCCTCGGCCTTGCCCAGACTCGCCTGCACGCGCAACTCATCGCGCACCCGGCGCAGCTCGTCGAGCTCGTCGTCGAAGCGACCCTTCGCCTCACTCATCTATTCTCCTCCTTCTTTCGATTCCGAGACGACGATCGCGTCCTCCTCTTCGTCCACCTCGAGGGCGGCGCGAAGGAGATCGGTCTCGGTCAACATTCCCAGAAAGACACCCGCATCGTCGACGACCGGGAGACACCCGATCCGCAGGCGCAGCATCGTCCGACCTGCATCGCGCAGCGAGGCGTGGGGCGGGACCGTCTCCACGGTCGCCGTCATCACCTCCTTCACCTCGACGGAGCGGATGAAGGCCCGGCGCTCGCTCGGGTCGAACTCCAGCGCGTGGGAGAGCGACGCGGACAGCAGGTCGCGATTCGTGAGAACGCCTACTACGCGCTCGCCCTCGAGCACGGGGATATGGCGGATACGACCCAGGCGCATGATGTCCTCGGCCAGGTCGAGCCGATCATCCCTCTGGAGTGTCACGACCTCGGTCTCCATCGCCTGGGAGACCGGCTCTTCGAAATGCTTCATCCTCGACTCCTCCGCTGCTCGGCGAAACCGTGCGGAGCGGAGTCCATGGAATTGCACGAACGGTGCCAGCCCCCGGGACATCTCTGGGCCTCGGGCTCGACCGGAAGCCGGCTCGACCTGGGGCAGATAACCCCTCGCTGGGTCCGCGTACCCCGTCGCGGCGACCGGACGGAGGTCTCTCCGCACTCTGGGTGACGTCTCGGGCGCTGGATCGAATCTTGCTTCGATTCTCAGGGACGGTTTCCCACCGAGTGGGAGGAAGGAGGATCGGATGCAGCCCAGTGAGGTCCGCCACCGAATTCTGCGAGACCACGAGGGCCTGCGAGCGCGGCTCACGCGGGTCGAGAGCCTGGCGCGAGCGCTGAGCCAGGACGAGCAGAGGCAGGTAGGAGACCTGCGCGAAGCATCGGAGACCCTGCTCTCGATCCTACGGGAGCACATGCGCTGGGAGGACCGCTATCTCGTGCCGGCCCTGCGCGAGTCCGATGCCTGGGGCGAGGAGCGGGCGGAACGCTTCGAGCAGGAGCACCGGGAGCAGCGCGAGCTCCTGGCCTGGGTGGTGGCGGAGCTCCAGGAGCAGCAGAAGCCGCCGGTCATTCTGGCCGCACACATCCGGGATCTGATCGAGACGCTCCGGGCCGACATGGACGAGGAGGAGGAGTTCTTCCTCGATCCCGACGTCCTCCGCGACGACGTCGTCTCGATCGACATGACGACGGGCTGACGCAGGTCGGTCGAGGTCGGGAGGGAGCCCGCGCCGAGCTCCCCGCTCGGCGTGCAGCGAGGTCCCTCGCAGGAAACCGTCGACAGGGGCCAAGGAAGTCGCCAGAGCCGTCACCCGCGCGACATCGCCGCCTTGACGAGGGCCTCCTCTCGACGCTCGTGGTCCCCCAGGCGATCGCGCAACGCCGGCAGCTCGTCGGACACGTCTCCCTGCTCGGCCTCACTCGTCGCCTCCCGCACGTGACGCAGTGTCACCAGGAGCTCGCCGTGCTCACGGACGAGACCCTCCAGAGCGTCGCCCTGGCTCGGCGCGAGGCCGTGCAGCGCCGGGAACACCACGTCTTCCTCCAGCTCGAAGTGCGCGCTCAGGGCCTCCTCGAGGCGGTGGAGCCAGGTCCGCACGTCGGCGGAACGGCCCTTCTCCGCAGCCTGATCGAGCTCGCGTCCGATCTCCCGGATGTGACGGTGCTGCTCGACGATCTGCTTCTCGGTTCGCCGCAGACGATGTGCGAGCCCGGTCCGCATGCCGTCCATCGCGTCCTCCTCGCCGCCGGGGGTCATCCGCCGGCGCCACGCCCAGACCTTGAAGGATCGGAACGCCGACGTCGACCCGGCCCCCCCTACTATAATGCCCGCCGTGAGAAGGCTCTGGACGATCGTCAGCGTCGTCGCATTCCTGGCCGGCATTGGCGGACTGGCGCTCACCGCCTACCTCTGGTTCGGCGACTGGCCCCAGCGCACGCGCCAGGTCGTCGATCACTATCGATCCCTCGGCGAGAACCTCGCCCGCCCGCCGGAACCCCTGATCGGAAACGTCCGCGCCCGCGACGTCACCTCCCTCGGCGGCACCTGGCAGGCGGTGATCGACCCCTACGGCCGTGGCGAGCTCGGCGGCATGGCGGCCCGCGCCCACGGGCCCGAGGCCCCGAGCGACCTGGGGGAGTTCTCCTTCGAAGACGGGCTCACCCTCGAGGTTCCCGGCGACTGGAACTCCCAGGACCCCCGACTCGTCTTCTACCAGGGCATCGTGTGGTACAAGCGGGAATTCGAGCTGCAGAGGCGCCGCGACCGGCGAACCTTCCTGTGGTTCGGCGCGGCGAACTACCGGACCTCGATCTACCTCAACGGCGAGCTCGTGGGCGAGCACGAAGGCGGCTTCACCCCCTTCAACTACGAGGTCACCGAGCTTCTCCGGAACGGCTCCAACCTCCTCGTCGTCCAGGTCGACAACCGCAAGGGGCCCGAGGACGTGCCGACGGCTCTCACCGACTGGCACAACTACGGCGGGCTCACCCGAGACGTCCTGGCGGTCCAGGTGCCCCGGCGGTTCGTCCGCAGCTACGCGCTGCACCTCTCGCCCGAGGGCGACCGGGTCCTCGCGGAGGTCCAGGTGGATCCACCGGGTCCCGGCGCCGCCGGCCTGTCGATTCCCGAGCTCGGGCTCGAGGTCGAGGCGCGCACCGACGCAACCGGGACGGCGCGCTTCGAACTGCCGGCCCGCCCGGAGCGCTGGTCCCCCGTCGAGCCCCGACGCTACCGGGTGGTGATCCGAGCCGGCGAGGACGTCGTCGAGGAGGACATCGGCTTCCGCACGATCGAGGCGGCCGGCGGAGAGATCCTGCTCAACGGCAAGTCGATCTTCCTGCGCGGCATCTCCATCCACGAGGAGGCCCCCCACGGCGAGGGGCGCGCGCGAAGCCGAAAGCACGCAGAGACACTCCTCGGCTGGGCCCGCGACCTCGGCTGCAACTTCGTGCGCCTCGCCCACTATCCCCACAACGAGCACATGGTACGCGTCGCCGACGAAACGGGGCTGCTGGTCTGGAGCGAGGTCCCCGTGTACTGGAACGTCGACTTCGCGAGCGAGCGGGCCCGGGAGCGCACCCGACGCCAGCTCTCGGAGCTGATCGCGCGCGACCGCAACCGCGCCGCAGTGATCCTCTGGAGCCTCGGCAACGAGACGCCGATCGGCGACGACCGTCACGCCTTCATGCTCGCCATGGCCGAGCACGTGCGCGCCCTCGACTCGACCCGCCCGATTACCGCCGCTCTGGTGACGAGCCCCGCCTCCCTCGCGCGCTTCTTCCTCTCGAGCTACGTCCCCGCGCTGCTCGGTCTCCCGAGGCGAGAATGGATCTACCGCGTGGGGGATCCTCTCGCCGAGATCGTCGACGTCCCCGCCCTCAACCAGTATTTCGGCTGGTACTACTCGGGAGGGCTCGCCGCCGTGACACCGATCTCGAGCCACCGCGCGCGACGGGTGATGATCGAGAACATGGACCGGATCCGGATCGAGACGGGCTCGACGAAGCCCCTGGTGATGAGCGAGCTCGGCGCGGGTGCGCTGGCGGGACGACATGCGCCGGAGGCGAGTCTCGCCGCGTACAGCGAGGAGTACCAGGCACTGGTCTACCGCCGACAGATTGCGATGCTCTCGAGGCAGCCCCAGCTGCGGGGCATGAGTCCGTGGATCCTGAAGGACTTCCGCTCGCCCCTGCGCCTCTACCAGGGCGTCCAGGATCACTGGAACCGCAAGGGGCTCGTCGACGACGACGGGCGTCGAAAGCAGGCGTTCTCCGTGCTACGGAATCACTACCGGGAACGGCGGGCGGCGCCCTGAAACGCCGCCCGCGAAGAGGAATCGGATGGCACGCTACGTCTACCAGAGGCTCGACGCGCAGAGCGCGGCGCTCCTCGAAGAGGAGAGCTCCCGAGGTTTCGGCCACGCCGGCTCGACCCTGATCTTCGAGGCGGGCCCCCTCGGACGCCCAGACGGCGGCGTCGACTTCGACGCGATCCGCACCGCGATCGAGGCCAATCTCTACCGCGTCCCCCGCTTCCGCTCGAAGCTGCGCCGCATCCCCTTCGAGAACCATCCGATCCTCGTCGATGACCACGAGTTCAACCTCGACTACCACGTGCGCCACACGAGCCTGCCGAGACCGGGCAGCATGGAGCAGCTGCGCCGGGTGGCAGCTCGACTCCAGTCCCAGCGACTCGACCGATCCAGGCCCCTGTGGGAGATCTGGGTGGTCGAAGGGCTGGCCGAGGGGCGCTTCGCCCTCCTCACGAAGGTCCACAACGCCCTCTACGAGGGAACGGAATCCGACCTGCTCGAGGCCCTGCTCTCCCCCGACCCGTCTGCGCGCTGCGAGTCGGCGCCTCCCTACCGCCCGCGACCGGTCCCCTCTGCACTCGAGCTCGTGCGAGACGAGGTGCTGCGGCAGGCGCGTCTCCCGCGCCGCGCCTATGCCCGATTCACCGAGCGGCTCGAGGGCGATCCCATCGAGGATCTCCGCAACGCCGCCCGCCGCGCCGTACGCATGCTCGGCTACAGCGTCCTGCGCCGCCCCGACACCCCGTTCAACGGGTCGATCGGACCGCACCGCCGCTTCGATCACCTGGCCCTGCGCCTGGCCGACGCTCGGCGGGTCCGCGACGTCTTCGGCGGCACCATCCACGACGTGATCCTCGCCACCCTCAGCGGAGCGGTCAGCCGCTACCTGCGCACCCACTTCGTGAACCCCGCGACCCTCGATTTCCAGGTCGCGGTGCCGGTGAGCTTGCGAAACTCCCGGAGCGAAGAGGAGGTCGGCGAGTGGATCCTCGAGCTCCCCATCTGGGAGGGCGACCCGATCCGCTGCCTCGAGGGCGTGCGCGAGAGAACCGCTGCGCAGCAGCGCGACACACCGGGGGTTCGGGCTCGCTCCCTCGCCGGACCGCGCTGGACCAGCTCGCGACGCCTCGCCCAGGGAGTGCGCGCGCTGACCTCCCGCGCGCCGGTGAGCCTGCGGATCGTAAACGTCCCCGGGCCCCAGGTGCCCCTCTACCTCGAGGGCGCAAAGCTGATCTCGAGCTACGGGAAGGTGCCGCTGCGGGATCACGGCGGGCTCGGCGTCGCGATCATGAGCTATGACGGAGCCCTCTGCTGGGGGCTGAACGCCGACTTCGATCTCGTTCCCGACCTGCCCCGATTCACCGAGGCGATCCGCGATTCCTTCGATGCACTGGTTCGCGCCGCCGCGCATCGTACGACTCCGCTCTCCGTCGTCCGCGGCGGCGCCGACGCCGGCTGACGCGCCCCGGGCCGCGGCCCCTCAGTGCCGGCGGGTCATGCCCGCGCTCTCGAGGGAGCGAGCGAGGAAGGGGGCGATGCTCCCGTTCCAGATGCCGAGGACGTGACCGCCCGAGAACCAGTGGATCTCGGGCTCCTCCCAGTGGCGCCACAGTGCCCGGGGCTGATCCGGCTTCACCACCCGGTCGGCGAGCCCGGCGTAGATGAAGCGGCGATCTCGCGGAACCCGCGGCGCGAAGGTCAGGGGAGAGACCGGGTGGGTGATGGCGCGCACGAGTTGCCAGTCGATCTCGAACTCGTCGTCGTAGCGCCGCATGACCCAGGGCTCGTTGTCGCGGGCAAGATTGGGGAAGTCCACCGCCGGGATGCCCGCGATCACGCAGTCGAGGCCTTCCTGGATGGAGGCCACCAGCGACGCGACGTATCCGCCGAGGGAGATTCCGTAGATTCCGATCGGCTCGCCGCTGCGATCGCGCAGCCAGTCGATCATGCGGCGTACGTCCCAGACCGCCTGGGCGAAGAGATGCACCATGCGCATGTAGTCGGGGTCGAGGACCTCGCCGCCGCTGAAGCGTCCGGCACCGCGGGGTCCGTGAAGGGGGAGCACGGGAAAGAGCAGATTCAGACCGAGCTCCTCGTGCAGGTGTGCCACGGGAAATCCCGCGAAGTTGACGAAGGGCGTCCCCATCGCGAAGCCGTGGACGCATACGAGCCACGGCCGCGGCTCCTCGTGCTCGAGGACGTAGGCGTGGGCGGTGCCGTTCTTCTCGTGGGCGAGCCAGCGGTCGCGACCCGGCTCGCCCGGATGGGGCTCGTAGCCGCTGTCGAAGGCGAGGTGGCCGTATCGGCGGCGGCCCCCTCGCGTCCAGGCCGTGCCGGGCGCGAGACCCCCGGGCGGCAGCGACGGAGGGTCCCCGTGATAGCCGGCGGGCTCGTCCAACCATCCCTGGTCGCGGAAGAGATCGCGAGCGTCGCGGGTCTCGGACACGGCGCGCCGCACGCGCTCGGGCACGGGCAGACCGGTCAGCACACTGGTGGTCAGGGTGAACGTGCGGTCGAGCACCGCCTCTCCGACGAGTCCCCAGGATGGATCGAGGGGCGGAACGTCGCGAAAGCGGGAGTTCCCGCGGAAGGCGGCCAGACTCTCCGATACGAAGGCCTCGATCTGCTGGAGCGGAATCGTGATCAGGCGCTGCGGCATCGCCGCCTCCCCGGGCGGTCTACGGCCTGGACTCGCGCAGCGAGTCGTAGACCGACTCGACGAGACTCGCGGCTCGCGCATCGCCGGTCAACCCGAGCTGCATCTGGTTCATGACGTAGCCGAAGCCTAGGCGCGCGTCCGGGTCGGCGAAGCCGAGGGAGCCCCCGGCGCCCGGATGGCCGAAACACCCGTCGGGGCAGGTCGGGCCGAGGCTCGGCGGCAGCATGAATCCCAGACCGAAGCGGGTCGGCACCCGGATCACTGCATCGGGACCCTCCACACGAAGAGCTCGCGCCCGCTCTACCGTCGTGGGATCGAGAAGTCGACGCCCGTCGATCTCTCCCACCAGCGCAGCATAGAGCCGCGCGACCGCTCGAGCGCTGCCGATTCCGTTCGAGGAGGGCATCTCGGTAGCGTGGAGCGCACGGCGATTCCACATCGGTCCGTGGCGAAAGAGATTCGACGGCCCGGTGAGCGCGCGGCCCAGCAGGGTCTCCGGACCCATGAAGCGCTCGCGCAGTGCGATCTCCTCCGGATCCGAGGGCTCGAGGGGCGCGAGCATCGCCGCGACGCGTGGCTCGTGCTCGAGGGGAAGCCCGATGTAGAAGTCGAGACCGAGGGGCGCAGCGATCTCCTTGGCGAAGTACGAGCCGAGGGTCGCGCCGGTTGCGCGCCGCACTACCTCGCCCAGGATCCATCCAAAGGTCCGGACGTGATAGCCGTGTCGCGTGCCCGGCTCCCACTCGGGCGCCTGAGCGGCGATCGCCTCGCAGACCGGATCCCACGCGCAGACCTCTTCGAGGGTCAGCTCCGCGTCTACCGAGGGGACCCCCGCGCAATGGGTGAGGACGTCGCGCAGCGGGATCTCGCCCTTCCCGGCCGCTGCGAACTCGGGCCAGTAGGACGCAACCGGGGCGTCGAGATCGAGCACCCCGCGCTCCAGCAGGTGGTGGATGCAGGTCGCCGTCACGCCCTTGGTGGTGGAGAAGACGACGGCCAGGGTGTCCTCCTCCCAGGCGCGCCCCGACGCGGCGTCGGCCACGCCGCCCCACAGGTCGACGACCGGAACGCCGTCGCGGAGGACACAGAGCGCCGCACCGACCTCTCTCCGCTCGGCGAAGTTCTGCGCGAAGGCCTCGCGCACGGGCTCGAAGCCCGGAGCGACCCGACCCCGGATCCCGCTCATCGCACCACCTCCTCCACCGACCTCCACCGACGGCCCTCGCGAGCGGTCGGGGACGCCGCCCTCGGAGAGTCTACGCGACCCGGCGAATCCGCGTTGCCGCCGCCCCCGGGATCGATTACCCGTCGGCGCGAGGCCTGGAATGGCGAACGAGAAGATCTACATCCACGAGCTCATCGACATCCGCGATCACGCCCGGGCGAAGTACATGCACCACATGACCGCCAACTGGAGCCCGATCGGTCGCGAGGAGCGGGGGCAGCTCTGCTACGGCGTGTGGGGCACCGTGGGAAGTACGGGCCGCTGGCCCGAGGTCGTCAATCTGTGGGAGGAGCCGGGCTGGCAGGGCCTGGCGCGCAACTTCTCCCGCGAGACCGCGCACCCGAGCCTCCAGGACCCATCCCTGGCCGCCTGGTGGGCAGAGGCCGCGAAGTATCGGCGGGGAGGCAGGGACCGGATCATGATCCCCGCTCCCTGGACGCGCACGATCGAGGAACTCACCCGCGACGACATTCGCGGCGTCTTCTACGCCCACGAGCTGGTACGGGTCCTTCCCGGAGGCGCCCCGGAGTATCTGGATCGGGTGCGCGACGTGGGCGTTGGGATCCACGAGGCATTCGGACTCGAGCTCGTCGGCGCCTTTCGCACCGCCCTGCGCAACGACTCGGAGTGCCTGCTCCTGTGGGCGATCCCGAGGGCCGAGGACTGGGCGCGCTTCGAGGCCGCCCAGGGCGACCACCCCCGGATCGCCCGCTGGCGAGAGGCGTCTCGCGACCTGGCGCTCGACTGGCGGCGCACCCTCCTCGTCGACGCACCCCTGTGTCCTTTGCGCACGGGTCGGCAGCCCGTGGCCTCCGACCGACGGCCCCTCGACGAGCTCCCGTGACCGAGACCCGGCCACTCGACGGCGTGCGCATCCTCGCGGTGGAGCAGATGCAGGCCATGCCCTTCGCCACCCAGATGCTGGCCCATCTCGGCGCGCGGGTCGTGAAGGTGGAGCACCCGGTCCACGGAGAGGCCGGACGCGGAGCAGCGCCGAGCCTGCGAGACCGGGACGGGCGCGAGGTGGGCGCCACCTATCTGCGCAACAACCTGGGAAAGCAGAGCATCGGCATCGACCTGAAGCATCCCGACGGCGTGGCGCTCCTCCGGCGACTCGTCCCCCACTACGACGTCGTCACCGAGAACTTCAAGCCAGGCACCATGGACCGACTCGGTGTCGGTTACGACGCGCTCGCCGCTCTCCATCCCGGCCTGATCTACGTCTCGGTCTCCGGCTTCGGAAGCCTTCTCCCTACCCCCTACGCCGACTGGCCTGCCTACGCAGTCGTCGCCGAGGCGATGGGAGGCTTCTACTCGTTCCGTCCCGAGCCGGGACGGCTGCCCAACATCGGCGTTGCCGGCGCGCTGGGCGACATCGGCAGCGCGCTCTTCGCAGCGATCGGAACCCTGGCTGCGCTCCACGGACGTCGCGAGACCGGGCGCGGACGACGCGTCGACGTGGCGATGATGGACGCCATGATTCCGTTGATGGACATGGTGCCCTTCAACCCTTCGATCGGTATCGAGGACGACAGCCTGCGCGCCTGGCCCGGCATCTGCTCCGCTTTCGCGGCGAGGGACGGACTCTTCGTCGTGCAGGTCGGCCGGGAGCATCAGTTCGAGCGCCTGGCGCGGGCCGTGGGCCACCCGGAGTGGCTCGACGATCCGAGGCTATCGACCCGGGAGGGTTGGCGGGATCAGCTCGAGACCCTGATCCGCCCCGGGATCGAGGGCTGGGCCCGGGGGCGCACGAAGCTCGAGGCCTCGGGGGAGCTCGCCCGCCAGGGCATCGTGGCCGGGCCCTCCTTCGACGCCGACGACCTGGCCCGGGACCCCCACGTGCGCGACCACCACATGGTCCTCGACGTCGAGCGGCCGGGAGGCGGGAGCCCGATCCGAGTCGCCGGCAACCCGATCAAGCTGGGCGACGCCCCGGAATCCGGACCGCTTCGCTGGCCGACCCTCGGCGAGCACACCGACGAGGTTCTCGCCGAGGACCTCGGCATGTCGCCCGAGGAGATCGCCGAGCTTCGCGATCGCGGCGTGGTCGGGTAGGAGCAGGGCGCCGTCTCCGAGCTGGGAGGGCGACCGACCGGGAGCGTCCGAAGAGCCGCACCCGACAGCGCCCGGGGCGCGGGCAGTGTGCCGACGGCGAGGGAAGCTTCGTGTCAGCCCGCGCGCAGCGCGGGGACGACCTTCGTCGCGATCAGCTCCAGGCTCTGCCAGGCCAGCTTCGGCGGAACGCCTCCGCAGAGTGGCTGGGTGAGGAGCACACCGCTCGCACGCACGTGGGCCACGGCCTCCTCCGGCGTGAAGATCCGGTAGGCCCCCGCCTCGGCGCGCAGCTCGTCGACGGTCGATGCCACCGACTTGCTCGTGCTCAGGCTCTCGCCCAGCCACTGGGCATACATCTGCGCGTCGTAGAGCAGGTTTGGACCGATCTCCCGCCAGGCCCGATCCGGGTCCTCGAATACGAAGGCGGAGGTCACGGTCCCGGCAGGTGGATTCAGGAAGGGGCCGGGCTGGGTGCCCGCCTCTTCACAGGCGCTGCGGTAGATCGCTTCGAGGGAGACGTCACCTCCCTGTGTCAGCATGCCCATGCCCAGCCTCGCGGCGCGCCGCACCGCCGCCGGGCTGTTGCCGCCCATCATCAGCGTGGGGCCGCCGGGCTGGAGCGGCGTCGGCGTGACGCGCACGGGTCTTCCCTCGAACTCGAAGGGCTCTCCCGTCCATGCCTGGCGCATGGCCTCGATGCACTCCTCGAGGCGTCGTCCCCTTCCGCGCATCGGCCGGCCGAACATCGCGTACTCCTCGCTGCGATAGCCGATCGCGCACACATAGGACACGCGCCCACCGCTGAGCACGTCGAGCACCGCCATCTGCTCGGCCAGCGCGATCGGGTCGTGCAGCGGCACGAGCAGCGCCGCCACCTGGATCGGAAGCGACTTCGTGCGCGCCGCCATGGCCGAGGCCAGCAGCAGCGGCGACGGCAGATAGCCGTCGGGTGAGCCGTGATGCTCCGAGACGAGAGCTGCCAGGCAGCCCTCGCGTTCGCCCCACTCGGTCATCTCGAGGGCGGCTCCGGCGAGCTCCGAGGGGGGCGGGCCGAACTCCGGCGCCCGCAGATCGAATCGCATCGTGAACATGGACTCCTCCGTCGACGAGGCAGAAGGATAGGCGGCCCCGGTCGGGGGCCAGAACTCGGGCCCCTCGGGGAAGCGGGTGTGTTTCCCAATTGAGTCCACCGGCAACTTGAGTGCAGAATGGGTGATCTCTCGAGACTGCCCACCCGGCTCGACCCACGGAGGCCTCTCATGCACCGGCACCTCGCCCGACTCCTCGTCCTCGCGCTCTTCGCCGCCCTCCTCCCCGCGATGAATTGCGGTGAGGGCGTCGCGATGCCCGGACTCAGCGCGCCGGTCTCCGTCGATACCGACAAGGACGGGGTCCGCCACCTGATCGCGGAGAACGACCTCGACCTGGCCCGAGCCCAGGGCTGGGTCCACGCCCGCGATCGACTGTTCCAGATGGACCTCACGCGACGCGAGGCCTCGGGCGATCTCTCCGAGGTGCTGGGAAGCAGCACCCTCGGAAGCGACCTCCAGAACCGTACGGTCGGACTGCGGCGCGCCGCCGCGCGCTCGGCCGACAACCTCACGCCCGAGGAGGAGGCCCTCCTCCAGGCCTACGCCGACGGCGTCAACCACTTCATCGCGACGCGCCCGCTGCCGCCCGAGTACGCCATGCTCGAGCTCACCTCGGTGCGTCCCTGGGACATCGTCGACTCCCTGGTGATCGGTAAGGCCATCTCGGCGAGCCTCTCCCTCGACATCGACATCGGGCTCACCCTCAGCCTCCAGGCCTTCATCGAGGCGGGCATCGCTGGCGGCTTCGACGGACAGGCTCTCTTCTCGGAGGATGTGGTGCGCTCGGCGCCGATGGACCCGGCCTCGACGGTGCCCGACGCCACCGGCGGCGTTCCCTTCCTCGCGAAGGCCTCGAAGTTCGACGAAGAGCTGATCGCGCACGCCGCGGCCCGCGCCGAGAACGTGAAGGAGAAGCTCTCCCAGTCGCGCCTGCTGGCTCAAGCGATGAGCCGGCGCACGACCCACGTGGGGAGCAACGAGTGGGGCGTCGCCGGGGCCCACGCGGAGAACGGGCTGCCCATCATCGCCAACGACCCGCATCTCTCGCTCAACATCCCCTCGACCTTCTACGAGTGGCACCTGATCTCGAAGAACGACCCGGACCTGGGCCCCATGAACGTGAACGGGGTCGGATTCGCCGGAACGCCGGGGGTGATCCTCGGCCAGAACGAGCACGTGACCTGGGGCGCCACGACGAACCCGATGGACGTGAGCGACACCTTCCTGGACGAGCTCCACGTCCTCCAGCCCGATTGCCTCCTGATCGGGGCCTTCGCCTGCATCCGCAGCGAGGGCGTCTTCCACGCCGTCGACATCGAATTCGCGACGTACTTCACCAACGTGATCGGCGACAACGTGGACGACAACCTGGTCGAGGTGCCTCTGCCCCTCGAGCAGACCATCATCGCGACGGTGCCCTTCCGGAGCTTCGGACCCGTCCTCGACATCACGGACCCGGGCGTGATCCCGGGTGGTGGCGTGACCACCGCGCTGGTCCTCCAGTACACCGGCTTCCATGCCACCCGGGAGATCCTGTCCTTTCTCAAGTGGAACCGCGCCAAGAGCCTCGCCGACTTCGTCGACGGCCTCGCGGACTTCGACGTGGGCTCCCAGAACTGGGCCTACGCCGACGCGGACGGCAACCTGGCCTACTTCTCGAGCGCCGAGCTGCCCCTGCGCAAGGATCTGGAGACGGGCACCGTGGACGGGCTTCCGCCCTACTTCATCCGCGATGGTTCCGGACCCAACAACTGGAAGCCGGACCCGGCCCACAGCCAGGGCCAGGCCATCCCATACGAGATCCTGCCCGCCGCAGAGATGCCCCAGACGATCAATCCGGCGAACGGCTTCTTCGTGAACGCCAACAACGACCCGGCGGGAACGACCCTCGACAACGATCCGCTCAACCAGATGCGAACCGGGAATCCGTCGGCGATCTACTACCTCAATCCCGGCTACGCCGATGGCCTGCGGGCCGGCCGCATCACCCGCCTGGTCCAGGGGAAGATCGACGAAGGCGAGGCCATCTCCGCCAACGACATGAAGCGCTTCCAGGCCAACACCCAGATGCTCGACGCCGAGCTGGTTTCGCCCTTCCTGCTGACTGCCTTCGGCAACGCAGACGCGCCCGGGGCGCCGCCCGCGCTGGCCGCCCAGGCGGAGGATCCCGACATCGCCGAGGCGATCGGCCGGCTCGGCAATTGGGACTACTCGTCGCCGACGGGAATCCCGGAGGGCTACGACGCCCACGACAAGGACGGGATGCGCACCTCCTCGGTGCCGATGAAGGAGGCGGAGTCGAGCATCGCTTCCACGATCTGGAACGCCTGGCGAGGCCACGCCATCGCCGCCGTGATCGACACGAGGCTCGCCGCACTCGGCGCCCCGTCGGTGGGCTCTCGGGATGCGTACAAGGCGCTCCACCACCTCCTCTCCCAGTCGCCCTACACCGGTGTGGGCGCGTCGGGAGTCGACTTCATTCCGGAGCCGGCGGGCCTGAGCGCCGAGGAGCGCCGGGACCTGGCCCTGCTCACAGCCTTGCGCAGCGCCCTCGACGATCTGGCCAGCAACGACTACGCCGACGCCTTCGGGAACTCGACCGACCAGGACGACTACCGCTGGGGGAGGCTCCACCGGATCGTGTTCGATCACCCCTTCGAAGCGAGCTTCTCGATCCCGCCCGCGGCGGGTTTCGATCACCTGGCTCCGAGCCTGCCGGGGCTGTCGCGGGACGGGGGCTACGAGGTGGTCAACGCCTCGGGCTTCTCGGCCCGAGCCGGTAGCCAGAACTCCTTCCGCTTCGGCGGCGGACCCGTCCGGCGCTACGTCGGCGAGGCCGGCGTCGACGACGGTGGCGACGCGCGGGTGCGAGGCTTCAACGTGATGCCCGGCGGACCCTCGGGCGTTCCGGGAGATCCGGGCTACGCGACCCAGCTCGGAAGCTGGCTCACCGCGGACTACCACTCGGTGAACATGAAGGACCGGATTCCGGCCTCGGGGCCTGAGAAGCTCACCCTCATTCCCGTGGACTGAGGGTCCTCGGTAGAGGCGGCGCCGGATCGAGCGGCCCGCCTGCCCTCTTCTCCGCTCCCCTGGGGGGCGAGAGCCCTGGCGCCACTCGTCGCTGGAGCTTTCGTTGCCGGCTCGTGAGATTCGGCTGGAGTGTCCCTGGTTGAGCGCCGAAGAGGTCTCCACGTCGCGGTGGATCGGGGACCCCTCTGGGGGGTCCCGACCGCTGCGCGGCCTCTTGGGGGATCCCAATGACCTCTCGCCGCTCGTCCTCGATTCTCGCGCTGCTCACCCTCCTCGGCCTCGTCACCGCCTGCGGTGGAGGAGGAGGCGGCGGCAGTAGCACCGGCACCTTCGTGGACTCGCCGGTCAGCGCTCTCCGCTACGAGGGACCCAAGTACTCCGGAACGACCACCGACAGCGGCCAGTACCAGTACGTCGACGGCGACGAGGTCTGCTTCTACATCGGCTTCATCCCCCTCGGCTGCGGGGAGGGGCGTGGCGTCTTCAGCCCCCTCGACCTCTATCCGGACGCCCGCTCGGACGACGACCGCGTCCTGAACATCGTGCGCTTCCTGCTGAGCCTCGACGTCGATGGCGATCCGAGCAACGGCATCGACGTGCGAGGCGTCGCGACCGTCGCCGCCGACGCCGATCTCGACTTCGACCAGACCCTCGAGGCCTTCGAGACCGATCCCCACGTGCTGGCCATCATTGCCGACGAAGGCTTCGACGGCGAGCTCGTCGACGCCGAGACGGCCGCCGAGCACCTCGACCAGAGTCTCGAAGAAAGTCTCTACTTCGAGCAGGCGCTGCTCGGCAGGTGGATCTACACCGCCTGGGAGGGGGACACGCCCAGCGAGGCCGACACCCTGAAGCTCGACGAGCAGAACCTCCCCGGCACTGGAGCCGAGGTGAGCGAAGATGGAGACGTGCTCTTCGCGATCGAGGGGGACAGCCGGGACGAGGTCTGCTTCCACGAGGGCGCCTTCGAGGAAGACGAGCTGGTGCTGGGCTTCATCGACTGCTTCGTTCCGGAGGCGGTCGCCGCGAACGCCGTGCTCTTCGACACCTTCCGCATGGACCTGCTCGACCCGGAACTCGTGTATCAGATCTCGGATCTCTTCGGCGACTGGGAGCTGCGCTCTTCCTTCGGCGAAGGCGAGCTCAGCATCGACGCGGAGAACGCCCCCGACTTCGCCGCGTCGGTCAGCTCCTCTGGAAAGGTGCACTTCGAGACCGTCGAAGACGTGGAAGAGGCGACCGAGGACTGCGTCTACGACGGCCAGATGAACGCCGCGAAGGAGTTCGCGTCCGGAAGCGTGAAGTGCAGCGTGAGCGGCAAGGGCAGCTGGAGCCTCGAAGCAGTCGGCGATGCGCTCTAGCCTGCTCGACTTCAACAGAACTCGAAGAAGGGAGATCGCAGCTTGACGACCGAAGCAGACCACCAGGGGCAGACACTCCCCAAGGCCGTCGTGATCGGCCTCGACAACCTGGTCGGCATCCAGACCGCGCGCATCCTGGCAGGGCACGGCGTCCCGGTGATCGCGATCGGTGATCCCAGCCATCCCTTCTGCCGCACCCGGGTGTGCGAATCGATCCTCCACGTGGAGACCAAGGGCAAGGCCCTGATCGACGCCCTGGTCGAGCTCGGGCCCACCCTCGGCGAGAAGGCCGTGCTCGTTCCCTGCAGCGACGAGCCCGTGGTCCTGATTGCGCGGGAGCGGGAGCGTCTCGCGCCCTGGTACCACGTGCCCCTGCCGGAGACCGAGATCGTCGAGACGCTTCTCGACAAGGACTCCTTCGTCGAGTTCTCGCAGGAGAACGGCTTCCCGGTGCCGCTCACGATCACCCTCGACAGCCGTGAGGCCGCCGCCGAAGCGGGCGAGCGTCTCTCCTTCCCCAGCGTGCTCAAGCCTTCGGCGCGGAGTCCGCGCTGGCGAAGCCAGTTCGAGGAGAAGGGCTTCAAGGTTCACGACGCCGCCGCGCTGCTCGAGGTCTACGATCGGGCCGCGCCCTACGCCGAGAAGCTGATCGTCCAGGAGTGGATCGAGGGCGGCGAGGACTGCCTCTACTCCTGCAACGTCTACTTCGACGCCACCTCGAAGCCCCTGGTCACCTTCGTCGCCCGAAAGCTCCGCCAGTGGCCGCCGGTCACCGGCCAGAGCGCCCTCGGCGAAGAGTGCCGCAACGACGAGGTCCTCGACACCTCGGTGGCGCTCTTCGAGGCCGCCCGCTTCCGGGGTCTCGGATACATCGAGATGAAGCGCGACATCCGCACGGGCCGGCACCTGTTGGTCGAGGCCAACATCGGACGCCCCACCGGGCGCTCCGCGATCTGCGAGGCCGGTGGCGTCGAGCTCCTCTACACGATGTACTGCGACACGGTCGGTCGCCCCCTGCCCCCGAATCGGGAGCAGACCTACGGCGGCGTGAAGTGGGTCTATCTGCGCAGTGACGTCCAGGCGGCTCTGCGCCAGTGGCTGCAGGGCGACCTCACCCTGGGCCAGTGGTGGGCATCGTGGAGGGGACGCAAGCGATACGCGGTCCTCTCCTGGCGGGACCCGCGGCCCTTCTGGTTCGATCTCCTGGCCGCGATTCGCGATCTGGCCGGGGCCCGGGGCCGGTCCTTCGTGAGACGTCTCTCGATGGGGTCCCGAAGCTCGAGCAAATCCTAGGCGCCGACCCCACCCTGCCCCGCGCTCAGGACTGCAGCTTGCGGATGATCCGAACCTGGGAGTAGGCGAAGAGCGCGGTGTAGAAGGCACAGAGGGCGACGAAGACGAGCCACGCCAACCTCGCCGGCCCCAGCACCAGCAGGCCCAGGGGGATCAGCTCGGTAAAGGCGAGGACGATGTCCTTGAAGCGCCCCGAGCCCGCAACGAAGTGGTCGGCCGCCCCCCCGGTGGTGATCTTGAAGTACTGGCGCGATTCGCGACCCCAGACGAAGAGCAGGGCAGCCGCCAGGGATACGGCGAGCCAGCCCCCCATGCCGACGGCCGGCAGCTCGTAACCGGCGACGATTCCGAGCGCGACGGTGCGGGTGATCGCGTAGAGCTTCCCGGCGGTGGAGTCGAGGTACTGCCCCATCTGACTCGAGGAGCCCGAGACCCGCGCGATGTTGCCGTCGACGCAGTCGAGCACCAGATAGGCGAGGCAGAAAGCCGCCACGCCCAGGTACGCATGAGACCCCAGGAGCAGCGCCACCGGGGGCATCGCGATGCAGATCAGGATCGCGAGCCCGGTGACGGTATTCGCGGAGATCCCCGCATTCATGAACCAGGGCGTGACGAAGAATGAGATCTGCCGGTAGAAGCGGCTCGAGAGCAGCCCGTCGTGGGCCGCCTTCTCCGCGGAGAAGCTACCCCGGAGCTCCTCACGAGTGATCCGCCTGCCCGTGCTCGCACTACTCACCACGCACCTCCCCCTCGATCGCGACGTGCCTCACCCTGATCGGCCGGTCCGGGCGACCGCTGGTGCGGAATCTAGGCCGAGCCACCGATTTCCGCGGCGCCCCGCACGGGGGATCGGCCCGGGCGGCGCGCGCGCAGCCACGCCACGGCGTCGTCGAGGGTCAGGTAGAACACCGGGACCACGAGCAGGGTGAGCAGGGTCGAGGAGAACATCCCGGCGGCCGTGGCCACGGCCATGGGCTGGCGCGACTCGGAGCCCGGACCAACGCCGAGGGCTGCGGGCAGCACGCCGAAGATCATCGAGAAGGCGGTCATCAACACGGGCCGCATGCGGATCGGAGCGGCGGTGCGCATGGCCTCCACCTTCTCCATGCCGCCACGCCGAAGCTGGTTTGCGAAGTCGACCAGCAGGATCGAGTTCTTCGTGACGAGCCCGAAGAGCAGGATGATGCCGATCAGGCTGAAGAGGTTGATCGTCATACCGGCCGCCAGCAGGGCGCCGAGGGCACCCACCATCGAGAGCGGCATGGCCAGCATCACGGTGAGGGGATGGAGCAGGCTCTCGAACTGAGCCGCCAGCACCATGTAGATCACCAGCACGGCGAGCCCGATCGCCAGGGTGAACTGGCGGATGCTGTCGAGGAACGCCTCGGCAGAGCCCGAGAACGAGATGGTGACGCCTTCGGGAAGGATCGATTCGCCCAGGGCCTCGACCCGGGCGATGGCCTCGGCCACCGGAAGCTCCTCGAGATTCGCGCTGATCGTGACGCTGCGCATCCGGTCCTTGCGCGTGATCTTCGAGGGCGCCGCACCGGTCTGGATCTCGGTGAGGTTGCGAAGCTCCACCACCTCGCCGTGCTTCGAGCGGACGTAGAGCCGTCCGATCGCGGCCGGATCCGCGCGCTCCTCGCTCTCGAGGCGCATGCGGATGTCGTAGCGATGCCCTCCGCTCTTGAACTTCCCGATGTCCATGCCGCCGATCGAGGCCTGCACCACGGTGCCGATCGAGCGCGCGTCGACCCCCAGCGCCGCCGCCTTCTCCCGGTTCGGAACGACCCGAACCTCGGGCAGTCCCAGCTTCAGGGACTTGTTCAGGTCGACGATGCCCGGCTGGTCCTCCAGCGCCCGGATCATGCGATCCGATAGCGCGTCGAGGGTGTCGAGCTCCACGTTGCCGCGCAGGCTGAACTCGAGCTCGCCCCCGCCGCCTCCCATGAACTGGGAGGGATCGAAGACCCGGGACTCGAGGCCCGGAATGTTGGCCAGCGCGTCCCGCGCCGCCGCCATCAGCTCCTGGGCGCCGCGCTCCCGCTCGCGCTGGGGCTTCAGGATCGCGACGAAGACGGCGTTGTTGACGGCGCCGGGGCCCTCGGGTCCGGAGACCCCGACACCCGCGAAGAGCCCGTGGACCTCGGGCTGCCCGAGCATCCACTGCTCGGCGAGCCCCAGGCGCTCGAGGGTGCCGTCGAGGTTGGTGCCCGGAGGCGTCTCCATGATCACGAAGAGCCTTCCCTCGTCCGAGGGCGGAAGGAACTCGGCGCCGAGGCGGGACCCGAAGCCCAGGGCCAGAACGAAGGACAGCCCGGCCAGGGCGAGGACCGCGCCGCGGTGGGTCAGCGCCCAGTCGAGGAGGATCCGGTAGCGCGCCTCCATGCCTTCGAACCCGCGCTCGAGCTTCGCGTAGACACTGCCCTCGGGCTTCTCGGTGGGCGGCGACATGCGAGCCGCCAGCATTGGCGTGAGGGTGAGCGCCACGAAGAGCGAAAACATCACGGCGGCTGCCACGGTCACACCGAACTCGCCGAGGAAGCTCCCCACCAGCCCCTCCACGAACACCACCGGCAGGAAGACGACCGCGATGGACAGGGTGGCGGCCGTGGCGGCGAAGGCGATCTCCCGGGTGCCGCTCGAGGCCGCCTCCTTCGGCGCCTGGCCGGCCTCGCGGTGCCGCTCGATGTTCTCGAGCACGACGATCGCATCGTCGATCACCACGCCGACGGCCAACGCCAGCGCGAGCAGGGTCATGATGTTGAGCGTGGCGTCGAAGAGCCACATCACGCCGAAGGTGGCGACGATCGACAGTGGAATCGCGGCGGCCACGATCAGCGTGGGGCGCCAGCGTCGCAGAAAGACGAAGACCACCATCGTCGCGAGAAAGGCGCCGAACACCAGGGAGAACTGGGTCTCCGCCACCGACTCGCGGATCGAGTCGGAGAAGTCCATCATCTGCTCCCACTCGGGCAGCGTCACTCCCGAGGGCAGCTGGTCGCGCAGCGCGTCGATGCGCGCGCGCACCTCGTCGGCGATGGCCACCGTGTTGGCCTGGGATTGCTTGAGAATCCCGATCCCGGCCCCGGCGCCGCCGTTGAAGCGCGCGAGGAAGCGCCGGTCCTCGGCTCCGTCCTCGACCCGCGCGACGTCGAGCAGGCGGACGTCCGCGCCGTCGACGTTGGCGACGATCAGACTCGCCAGGTCCTCGACGGTCTCGAACTCTGCGTCGGTCTTCAGCGAGTACTCGAGACTGGAGCTCTCGAGACGCCCTCCGGGCTGCTCGAGGTGCTCGCGCTGCACGGCGGAGATGACATCATTCGCCGACAGGCCCCGCGCACGCAGGGCCTCTCCGTCGAGCCAGACCCGGATCGCCCGCTCGCGCCGACCGAAGATCTCCGTGGATGCCACGCCGTCCACGGTCTCGAGGTACGGCTTCATCGTGTACTTCAGGTACTCGGTCACCTCGACCGCAGGCCGATCCGACATGATCGGGATCCACAGGATCGGCCGATTGGCCAGGTTGATCTTGTCGACCACCGGAGGCTCGAGCTCCTTCGGCAGCTCCCAGCGCGCCCGGGCGACCTTGTCGC